>JAQBYB010000001.1 GCA_027624235.1 Pseudomonadota bacterium
ACGGGCTAATTTTTGGTTGCGGGGGTAGGATTCGAACCTACGACCTTCAGGTTATGAGCCTGACGAGCTGCCAGTGTTATATGGAGGTTCGTGAGCAGAGGCGCAGTCGGGACAGCGTCGATCTGCTTGGAAAGAATGTTCAGTAACAACAAAAATGAGATTTTGGTGGTTGCTAATTGGTTGCTAGACGAATAATCGGAATTTTACAAATCCATTTAACCAATTGAAAAGATTGGCGCACCCGACAGGATTCGAACCTGTGACCTCTGCCTTCGGAGGGAAAGATCTGGATCAATCCCATTTTTCAAAGCCGGAACAAAGCGGGCCCGAATCACTCCGACCTTTGTGCCAAGCCTAACACAAACGCACCCCTACACGCACCCTGAAAACAACAATGGCTCAGAGAATTATCTCTAAGCCATTGATTTAAATGGTAGCGGAGGAGGGATTCGAACCCCCGACACGAGGATTATGATTCCCCTGCTCTAACCAACTGAGCTACTCCGCCTTACCCATTAACCATCATCCGCCTGCACTGAGGTGGGATCAAGGAACAGGGATATAGGTTGATTGGCCAAGGGGTGTCAAGATGAAGACTGCAAGCCTCCGGGGGATTTTCTATCCGGCCCGGAAACCTGCAGAAGCCCCACCATCAAAGCGGGAATGGGGAGACCGCCGGATGGGTTTTGGCCCACCCGGCGGCTGGCTCGTTCGGCGCTTCCCTGGGAGAGACAGGGGGGGGAGTGAGAAGCGCTTCCCGAACCCATTTGCCGGCGGCACGGGAGTCCCGCCGACAAAGGGGGTAACTCACCTATTTAAAATACGTCGACCTCGATCACCGGCGGTTTCGGCTGCGCGGCCGGCGTCGGCTGCACGGTTGTCTGCGCGGGCTGGGGCGCGGGCTGGGGCGCGGGCCTCGGCGCGGGCCTGGCTTTAATGACAGTGTTCGGACCGATTCCCATATAGCTGAGCAACGCCTGGGTGCCCTTGGGGTTGGTGCTCAGGCGCGCGACTTCCTGCTTGTCGGCCTCGGCCTTGTTGAGCACCGGGTCCAGCCACGGCAGGTTGGTGAGTTGTCCGTTCGCCGCCGGGCGCGGGATCGGTTCGGCGTCCTTGACCCAATAGTTGACCATTTTCGGCGGCGCATGCGGGGCGGCTCCCGGCGGCTCCGGCTTGTCATAGCGGCTGGGATCGGGGCCGAAATAGTTAACCAGGCGCATTTCATCCCGGTGGAAGGGCTTATTGTAACACGCCACATTGCCGATGGATTTGTAGCAATAGGTCGGTTCCATGTCGTATACGGCCTTCTCATACTCCGAAACATAGCCGCAGGCACCGAGAACCGAGACCAATCCAAATGTCGCTAAAATTCGTAACATTGTTTATCTCCCGTCGACGACGCCCATGGAAAGACGCCGCTGATGACGGAGATAAATGCATAAACGATGCCAAATTCTGCCCGCTATGGAACCCTTAACAAGACCTTAATGATTCCAAGGGCTTGGAAAGGTTAATCGGTTTTGCGGGTGTCGATAACAATGCGCCCGCGGACCTGACCCTGGAGGATTTTACCGGCCAAATCGACGACATCGGCAAGAGATGCCGAGTTTGTCACGGCGGCCAGCTTGTCCAGGGGCAGCTCTTGGGCAAGCCGGCCCCAGGCGACCAGACGGCGGCCCTTGGGGCAGGTGTTGGAATCGATGCCCAACAGGTTAACGCCGCGCAGCAGGAACGGCATCACCGTGGTCTCCAGCTTGAACCCGGACGCCAGCCCGACGGCGGCGCAACTGGCATGGGTTTTCAGCGACGCCAACGCCGAATGCAGGGTCGCGCCACCGACGCTGTCGATGATGCCCGACCAGCGTTCCGACGCCAGCGGGCCTTTCGGCGGCACGCACAGCTCGTCGCGGCCGATGATGGCCGTCGCCCCCAGGCCTTTCAGATAGTTGTGGGTTTCGGCGCGCCCCGTTGACGCCGCCACCCGATAGCCCAGATTGGCGAGGATGGAAACGGCGATACTGCCGACACCGCCGGCAGCGCCGGTGACCAGAACCTCGCCGTCGTTTTCAGGAGTCAGGCCGTGGTCTTCCAACGCCATCACCGCCAGCATCGCGGTGTAACCCGCCGTGCCGATGGCCATGCATTGTTCGGTGTTCAAGCCGTCCGGCACCGGCACCAGCCAGCCTGACTTGACCCTGGCGCGGGTCGAAAGGCCGCCCCAGTGAATTTCACCGACGCGCCAGCCGTTCAGCAGCACCTTGTCGCCGGGCTTGTAATCCGGCGATTGCGAAGCCTCAACGGTGCCGGCGAAATCGATGCCGGGCACATGCGGGTAATCGCGCACCAGCCGCCCGATGCCCTGGACGACCATGCCGTCCTTGTAATTCAGGGTCGAATATTCGACGCCGACGGTGACGTCGCCTTCGGGCAGGCGATCATTGGGCAACGTCTGAATACTGGCCGAAACGTTGCGCGCCTCATCTTGTTCGAGGACGATGGCGGTGAATTGGTTGGCGTCGGTCATGGCTTATTCTTTCACTCTCTCAATTCAATCAACGAGGGCCCAGGTCAGCGGCTGTCCGGCCAGGAACGGCTTCACGGCCACCCCACCCTCAACGGAAACGTCGCCGGGGACGCTGCCGCCGGTCTTTTTCAAGGTGATCGTTTCGTCGTTGGCGGCAAGCCCGTAAAACATCGGCCCATTCAGCGAGGCGAAGGCCTCGAATTGATCCAGCGCGCCTTCCTCATCGAAGACCTGGGCGTAGTGTTCCACTGCCGAGGGCGCCGAAAAAATACCGGCGCAGCCGCAGGCGGCCTCTTTTGCGGAAAGCGCGTGCGGCGCGGAATCGGTGCCGAGGAAGAACTTGGCCACGCCCGAGACCACGGCTTTCCGCAACGCCAGGCGGTGGGGCTCTCGTTTTGCCACCGGCAGGCAATACATATGGGGATTGAGGCCGCCCTCAAACAGGGCGTTCCGGTTAATCATCAAATGATGGGCGGTCACGGTGGCGGCCAGGGTATCGCCCGCGGCCAAGACAAAATCGACGGCGTCCGACGTGGTGATGTGTTCGAACACCACCTTGAGGCCGGGGAAGCGTTCCAGCAGCGGCGCCAGGGTGCGATCAATGAACACCGCCTCGCGATGGAAAATATCGACGTCCGGGTCCGTGGTTTCGCCATGCACCAACAGCGGAATACCGGCCTCTTGTATTCGCTCCAGCACGCCCAGCACATTGTCCATATCGGTAACGCCGTTGGCCGAATTGGTGGTCGCGCCGGCGGGATACAACTTTACCGCCGTGAAAATTCCCGCGGCATGGCCGTCAACAATCTCATCGGCGTCCGCGTCGTCGGTCAGATAGCATGTCATCAGCGGCGTGAACGACGCGCCGGGCGGCAAGGCGTCGGCAATGCGTTGGCGGTAGGCTTCGGCGGCGGCGGCGGTGGTCACCGGCGGGGCCAGATTGGGCATGACGATGGCGCGCGCGAATTGGCGGGCGGTGAACGGCAAAACCGCCCTCAACATATCGCCGTCGCGAAGGTGCAGGTGCCAGTCGTCAGGACGGCGGATGGTAATGCCGGTGGTTTCAGCCATATCGGGGCAAACGTCACACGAAAGGGGCCTTAAGAAAAGACCCCGGCGCGATGCCGGTGGTTTTGACGCCGCCGCCTTCATCGAACGTTAACCATGCTGGTTTAGGCTGTGCAAACCTTAAAATCGGCTAATAGGCTTGATTTAAAGGGTTTTCGGCTTTCGAGATGGCGAAAACCGACCCCAGAGACGAAAGAAAGAGGGCGCTAAATACGGAACCAATAACCGTAACAATATTTAAAAAGTGTCCCCCGTTGGACTGTTGAAGTAACAGAAAGGGTCACCTCATGAGACGCATTTATACGGTCATTGTAAGCACGCTGATTCTGACAATCGGTTTAGCCCTCTTCGCCCCGGCGGCCTTGGCGCAGGCGGTTTGCGGATCCCACCAAAGCATTTCCGAAAACCTGGAGAAATCCTTTACCGAGTCGCCCATTTCCATGGGCCTCACCGTTGGCGGGGGCGTTGTCGAGGTTTTCGCCTCGAGCCAAGGAACCTGGACCATGGTAATCACTCAGCCGGACGGCACCAGTTGCCTGATCGCCGCCGGCCAGGATTGGGAAAACCTGCCGAAAAAGGAAATTCTCACCGGCGCCAGAATCTAGATTCGGAGCCAAAGGCCCGGACCTTACCCGCCGAACACGTCAAAGATGCCGCCTTCGGGGGCAATGCCCTGGATATGGCGGCGGTGCCAGAGCGCGTAAAACAACAGCACCCAGGCCGCCTGCCCGATTTTTTGCCCATTCCTGTTGGCGCAAGCCGCAAAAAGGCTTTCGACGTCGCCGGGATTGCAGATTTCCTCGATTGCAGATTGCTTCGCCAGCAACGCGCCGAGCCTTTTGCCTTCCCGGCCAATCCACTCGCCAACCGGCACCGTGAAGCCTTTTTTCCTGGCGAACGGACGCGCCGCCGGCAGCGCCATTTGCAGCCATTGGCGCAGCAACCATTTACCCATGCCTCGGCGCACCTTCAAATGATCCGGCAGACTAAAGGCGAAGCTCGCCAGTTTGACATCCAGCAATGGCACCCGGCCTTCGACCCCATGCGCCATCAGGCAGCGGTCGAGTTTGGTCAGTAAATCGTTGGGCAGCCAATCGGCGCAATCAACGGCTTGCGCCGATTGCAGCTTGGTCCGGCCCGGCGTTTTGGCGGCCGCTTCCGCCCTGGCGAAGCCGTCTCGCCATGCCACCGGGTGATCTCGCAACACGCCAAGGCCGTCGAATACGCCATTGGTGCGCATCGGCCGGCCACCGAAAAACTTAAGCCGCCGCACCCTGCGATAGCGGCCATAGCCGCCGAACATCTCGTCGCCGCCTTCGCCGCTCAACACCACCTTGAGCCCGGCCAGCCTGGCCGCCTGTGCCAGCTTATAGGTCGGCAGCACCGCGTAATCCGCGGCCGGGTCGTCCATGGCCGCCGCGATCTCCGGCAACAGCGACCAAAAATCGGACTCGGAAAAATCGACTTCGGTATGATCGGCGCCGACGGCGGCGGCGACGGCATGGGCATGGTCACGTTCATCGGCGACGCCGGTGCCGGAAAATCCCGCCGTGAATGTCCGCACCGGGCGTTCATTCAGCCGCGCCATCATCGCCAGCAGCACCGACGAATCGATGCCGCCGGACAAAAACATGCCGTACGGCACGTCGGCGCGCTGATGGATGCCGACGCTGTCATTCAACAAGTCATCCAAACGCCTGAGCGCCATCGCCTTGGGGATATCGGCGGGACCACCATCGGGCAGCGCCTGCATGACCAGACGGTCGCTTATCCGACCCTGGCGCACTTGCAGGGTCTCGCCGGGCAACAGCCGTTTAATGCCTGCGAAAACCGTGTCCGCGCCGGTGGTGAATTGCAGCTGCAACAGCTCGTCTCGGGGGCCGGGGTTGAGCGCCGGTTTTACCAAGCCGGCCTGGTGCAGCGCCTGGGGTTCCGAGGCAAAGGCAAAGCCGTCTTCGGTTTCGGCGTAATACAGCGGTTTGATGCCGAACGGATCGCGCGCCAGCACCAGGCAGTCTTCAACCGGGTCGTGGATGGCGATGGCATACATGCCGCGCAGGTGGCGGGCAAAGCCGAGCCCGTGGCGGAGATACAAATGCAACGGCGGTTCGCAATCGGACTTGGTTTGGAAATTGACCCGACCCATATCGAGGCGCAGTTCCACATAATTGTAGATTTCGCCGTTGGCGACCAGGGCCGCGGTTTCCTTGCCCTTTCCGATCGGGACAATGAAGGGCTGATCGCCGGTTTCCAGATCAATGATGGCGAGGCGCGTCTGCACCAGGCCGACACCGCCGGAAACAACGATCCCGTCACCATCCGGGCCCCGGTGCGCCAGGGCATCGGTCAGCGAATGCAGCGCTTTCGCGTTGGGGGCATCCCCTGAAACAGTCATGATGCCGGCGATCCCGCACATCAGGGCGTCTCCTCATCTGGTGTTTGGTCCGTTTTCAGCAGGGATTCAAAAAAATCCAGATATTGGTTGATGACGATCTTTTCGGTGAAGTTCTTTTTGTAGGCTTGATGGCCCTGGCGGGCGATCCGTTGGCGGAGCTTGTCATCTTCAAAAAGGCTACGCAGCGCCTTACCCATGGTCGGCGCGTCGTCCACCGGCACCAAGATTCCCGTTTCGCGGTTCTCAATCAGGGTGCCGGGACCGTAGCTGTCCGCCGCAATCACCGGCACGCCCTGGGCCCAGGCCTCAAGCACGACATTGCCCAAGGGCTCATGGCGCGACGGACACACAAAAATGTCGGCGGCGGCCAGCAGCGCCGCCGTATCCTCACGCCAACCGAGAAACCGGGTCCGTGGCCTGACCCCAACGGCCTCCGCCAATTTCTCCAACTCTCCGCGCAACGGACCTTCACCGGCGATCCACAGATAGGCGTCGGGGATCCGGGCCATTGCCTCCAACAACACATCAAACGCCTTGTTTTCGTGCAACCGGCCGAGGGCGACCACCAGCGGCGCCCCTTCGGGGGTATAGAGTTCCCGGCGTGAGGCCGGCTCGGCCTTGTGGCTGGGAACAAAATTGGGCAGGTAATGGGCGCGGCCCGAAGGCCATCCATCGCCGATCAGGTAATCGCGAATATCTTCGGTGTTGCCGATCAAATGATCGCAGCCTTGATAATACTTAAGGTCGTAATACCCCCCTAGCCGCCCGACATGGACAAAATCCCCTTTTGGGCACTGAGACGTGGCGCGGTTCATCCAGGTCAGCACGACATCCGGGCGATAGGCCCGAATTTCCCGTTTCAGGGCGGCTTTGGTTTTAAAATCCAACATCCCGCCGAACGGCAATTCCACCGGCACGATGCCTTCGTCCCGAAGCACTTTCGCCCTGGCAGGGTGATTGCGGATGACGACGCGCTGATTGAGCCCGGCCCGATTGAGCGCCAGGACAAGGCGGATGAAAAACGCCTCGGCGCCACCGAATTCCGCCCCCGCCATCGCCTGAAGAACACGCATGGTCAGGGGATCAGTCTTTCGAAGGCGGCGGCGGCTTGCGGCCAGCGCCAATTACGCTGCGTGTCCAACGACGCCAAATGCTGCGCCCGCCAAAGACCATTGTCGCTCAGCAACCGAACGGCGTTTTCGGCGAAGGCGGCGTCATCTGCGGCGACGAAGCCGGTCTCGCCGTCAATCACGCGTTCGGATACGGAGCCAAGATTCTCGACCACGGCGGGAACTCCCATAGCCTGGGCCTCGCCGACGGCCAGACAGAAGGTTTCATTGAGGTCGCCACGGTAAAGCATCACTCTGGCGGCGCGCAACTCCTCGATCAGGGCGGCCTTGGGCACCGGCCCCCGAAGCAGGACGCCGTCGCCCGTCATCCCGCGGGCACGCGTCAACACACGGTCCATGGCTTCGGCCTTCGCCTCGCCGACGCTGCCGTAGGTGGCGGCGCCGGCGAACACGTGCAGTTCGGCGCCGGGGACCTGGGGCCGGATGCGGTCCGCCCAAATATCCAGCAGCCAATCCAGGGACCGCAGCGGGTTCGACGTAAAAACGGCGCGCGAGGGTGGCGGAGCGATCAATGGTTCGGCCCCGCAGAAGGCCTCGGGCAGCCCATAGGGAATGACCACCCGCTCGCCCGCGGGCGCCCAACCGGGATAGGTGGTCGCATGATAATCACCGATAAAGATGATCGCTGGTTTGAGCCGCCACAGTTTTGTCAGATAGCGCCATTTCAGCAAATACCCCGCCGGGTTGTGGGTCCAGAACACGGTGCGCCGGGCCGCAGGCATCCGCCCCAATAGCTTGTCGCCCCGGTTGGCGATATACAGATCAGTGTTTTCGGGCCAGTCGTTATCGTCGATGCGCCGCCACGACACGTCTTTATGCACCAACGCGGCCTTGCACTTGTTCAGCACGATAGCCTCATGGCCGCGCGCCGCCAGTTCCTCCATCAACGCCACTACCGAGGATTCGACACCGCCGAGCGGCCTTTCTTCAGGCGTGCGGCCATCGAATTCGATGCCGTCATCGGCAAGGACAATGCGCGCCATTCAATCCTCGTCTTCCAACTTTGCCTTCAAGTAGGACAGCATCGGATACAGCCCGGCGAACAACGCGATCAGAAACCCGTAGCCGCCTTCGCGGTAGCCCTTGCGGAAAAAATAGCACTTGAGGAAGCGAGAAAAGATGCGGCGCACGTTGCCGGCCATGGTGCCGATATCGCCGGACTGACGCAGATCCTTGGCCCGCGCCGTCGAATAGCTGTCGAGCCTGCGGATCATGTCGGAAATGTTGCGATCGACCAGATGGCGGATGCGGTTTTGCAGTTGCGGCCCTTTCTTTGCCCCCTCGGCCCAGGTCAGGGGCGGGTGAACGCGATTTTTACCCCAGACCTTGACGCCCTTTTTGAACAAGCCCGGATAGGCGGCCTTGCCGTAGGACGCCCCCCAGCCCCAACGCACCAGCTTGCCGCCGATGTGGTTATCGACCAGGATTTCGTGCCAGTCGAAGGGCGTCTTGGCAATGACGTCGCGGATTTCCGCACCGAGCGCGTCCGATACCCTTTCATCGGCGTCGATCTCAAGAATCCATTGCCCCCGGCAGGCGTCGATTCCGGCGTTGCGGCGGTCGCCTTCGACCTCCCAGGCGCCGTCGATGACGCGATCGGTGAAGGTGCGCGCGATATCGCCGGAGCCGTCGCTGCATTTGTCCAACAGCACGACGATTTCATCGGCGAAGCCGAGCCCCTGCAAACACTCGGCCAGTTGCGCCTCTTCATTGCGCACCGAGATCACCGCCGAAAGCTGGATAGCATCGTTGCTCATGAAGCCGGCTCCAATGCGGCTTTCAGGTGCGACAACACCGGGTACAGCGCCGCGCACAGCGCAATAACGAAGCCGTGGCCGCCTTCGCGGTAGCCCTTCCGGGCGACGTAGCACTTCCAAAACCGCGAGAAAATCTTACGCACCATATTGGGAAACGAGCCGATATCACCGGAATCGGCCAGATCAAGAGCGCGCAGCGTGGTGTACCGGTCGAGCCGCATCAACATGTCGGAAATGTCGCGATCGACATAATGAATGATCGGCGTTTTTAAATCGGCCCCTTGGCCGCCGGAGACATGCAGATGCGGGTGCGCCCGTTCCGGCCCCCAGACCTTGACGCCTTTGCGAAACAGCCCCGGATAGGCATTCTTCCCGAACAGGCCGCCCCAACCGTGGCGGACCAGACGGCCGCCGACGTAATTGTCGACCGGAATGTTAAAGATATCGCCATCCGCGGACCTAATCACGGCCCGGATTTCCTCAGCCAGGGCGTCGGGTGCCCGCTCGTCGGCGTCGATCTCAAAAATCCATGTCCCGCCGCAGGCGTTGATGCCGGCGTTGCGTCGCTCGCCATCCCGATCCCAGGCGCCTTCGACCAAACGATGCGTATAGCCCGACGCAATGGCTTTCGAGCCGTCGGTGCATTTATCGAGAACGACAACGGTTTCATCGGCGAAGGCAAGACAATCCAGGCACGCGGCCAATTGCGCCTCTTCATTATGAACGACGACAAGCGCCGAAAGCTGGATCGCGCTCACGCCGCCGCCTCCGTGGCGCGTTGCCAAAGGGCGCGCGCCGCCACCTCCACCGTGTCCACGGTCAGGCTGTCCATCAACGTCCCGGTCGCCCGGTGATCGAAGTTTTCCGGGAAGATTTCATCGAACGACTTGTCGGCACGGACGGCGGATCCCAGCAGACCCCAAGGCGCATACAATTCAACAAGGCTCGGCCCGAACAGGCCCAGGGTCGGAATCCCCGCCGCCGCCGCCAGATGCATCAGGCCGGAATCGTTGCCGACGTAAAAAGCCGACCGCTCAAGACAGGCGCCGACTTCCAACAGGTCAAGCTGACCGACCAGATCGATGCGCCGGTCTTTTGGAATGGTGTCGATAACCCGCAAGGCCATCGGCCTCTCATCGTCACGCCCGAACACAGCGACCCGCGCGCCGGGCAGTATGCCGCCCGGCCCCGACAGACGCTCGATCAAATCGACGAAGGAGGACGCCCGCCAGGTCTTCGCCGTCCAGTTTGCGGTGGGGCCAATGGCCAGCACCGGCGGCCCGTCGGGAATCAAGGACTTGGCGACTTCGCGAACCTGTTCCGAGAACCATATTTTTGGAGTCGGCGGCGTTTCGGAAAGTCCCATGACCGCCGCCAGTTGAACCACCCGATGCCCCGGTGGCTTGCTACGCCCGAACCGATACCGCGTCGCCGCCGCCAAAGGATAGGACATCGGTGTATTTCTGAGATCGACAACAATGTCCCAGAACGAGCCGACGACGCTCGTCCACATGGCCACCCAATGCAGCGAAAACATCATCTTGTCGAGAACGATGATCCGGTCCAGGTTCGGCACTGCCCCGAACAACGGCGCCGCCGCCGGGCCACAGGCGATGGTGATGCGGGCCGCCGGATGATCGGCGATCAACTTGCTCAACAATCCCGACGATAGAATGGCGTCGCCGACCCGGGTCGAGGTGATAAATAAAATTCTCATACCGCGCGTAGCCTCGTTCACGGACCGCCAAAAGGAGCCAAAATCGGGGTAAAACCGACCCTCAGCCTTGCACCGCCTGAAATGCCTCCCCACTTCTACACCGACGCCGATGGTTTATTCTATATACTTCCGGTATTGCCAAGGTAGGACAAGAGCAGGAAAGACCACCAATGACCGACCCCCCCCGTTTCGCGATACTCGAAGACCGCGGCGTTTTAGCCGTCTCCGGCCCTGATCGGGTGGATTTCCTGCAAGGTTTGGTCTCCAACGATATTACCAAGGTCGCAACCGGCCTCGCCGTTTACGCCGCCTTCCTGACACCCCAGGGCAAATACCTGCATGATTTTTTTATCTCCGAAGCGGAAGATGTGTTGCTGTTGGAGTGCGAACTGGGTGGCCTGGCTGCCCTGCAAAAGCGGCTATCGATGTATAAACTGCGCGCCGAGGTGAGTTTGGCGGACCAATCTCAGGATTTAGCCGTGGCCGCAATTTTCGGCGAAGGATCAGCCGACGCCACACTAGAGGGCATTGCCGTCTACGCCGACCCCAGGTTGGCGAAGGCCGGCGTGCGTTGCATCCTGAGCAAAGGCGACGCCGAAACGATTCTGGAAAAGGCCGGGTTCACCGCCACCGACCCCGCCGATTACGACCGGCTTCGTTTGAGCCTCGGCCTGCCCGACGCCAGCCGCGACCTGATCCCGGAAAAATCGATCCTGCTGGAAAACGGTTTTGACGAGTTGAACGGCATCGATTGGAACAAAGGTTGTTACATGGGCCAGGAACTGACGGCCCGGACCAAATACCGGGGATTGGTGAAAAAGCGCCTGATGCCGGTGACCTTCGATGGCCCGCCGCCGGAACCGGGAACGCCGGTGATGCAGGGCGACAAGGAAGCCGGTGAAGTGCGCTCATGCCAGACCACCGAATACGGCGGCCTCGGACTTGCGCTGATACGATTAGACGCGCTGAAAGATGCCGCCGAACTGATCGCAGGGGGGGTCAACGTGACCCCGCGAAAACCCGATTGGATGGCATTCCAGGACTAACGTCGCCTCGGCGCTTTCCTTGCGCCATAATGGGTCCATGACCGAAAGCCTGACCAAAGCTATCGAAACCCTGCAGCGCTCTCGGAGCATGCTGGAGCCGGTGCTGGCGAGCTTCGAGAAGCGCGTCGCCCAGTTTGGCGCCGACCCGAGAAGCGCCTTTTGGAAGGACGAGGAATGGCAGAAACGGCGCTATGACATCCTGAGCCGCCTGTTCGACAAACCCGACCGCCAGGGCGGCGTCAGCATTACCGATTTCGGCTGCGGCTACGGCGCCTTTTTCGACTACCTGAAAGACCGCCCGGTGATGAATGACAGCCGCTATATCGGCATCGACATGTCGGCGGCGATGATCGAAGAAGCCAAGGCCAACATCATTGACCCGCGCGCCTCTTTTCAGCGCCACCTGATCGCCACCGAGACCACCGATTACACGTTTGTCTGCGGCACCTACAACATGAACCTGGGCGCCGACAGGGAGGAATGGGCGAATTACGTCAAGGCCAGCCTCGAACAGCTTTGGTCCAGGACCACCAAGGCGATGGGCTTCAACATGCTGCGTCACGACGCGCCGGAGCAATACCGCGGCCTCTATTACGCCGATGGCATGGAATTCGTGAAGTTCTGTAATGAGACCTTAAGCTCGGACGTCGCCTACACCGACGACAGGCCGCTGCCGGACTGGACCATTCTCATTCGACGTTAGCGGCAATTTGCACCGCCAGCTTGCCGATTTCGTCCATGTCGCCGGCGACCAATCCCCAATTCATGGTCAGGCCATCGTCCATGCTTCTCGGCACGACATGCACATGCAGATGAAACACCGATTGCTTGGCGCCGGGGCCGTTGGCCTGGAGGATATTGATGCCATCGGGGGCCAAGGTTTTCTGCACCGCCCGGGCGGCGCGCCCGGCGCCGGCGAAGGCCTTGGCGGTCCATTCAGGCGGCGTTTCCAGAATATCCTTGGAATGATGCTTCGCGACCACCAGCACATGGCCGGGCGCGATTGGGTTGACGTCCATGAAGGCCAGGACGTCGTCGTCTTCCAGAACCTTGAAACAGGGGATTTCGCCGCGAATGATCCTGCAGAAAATACAGTCGTCATCGAGATGTGCGTCGGTCATGGTTTACCTACTTGATTATTTAATCCCGGTTCGGGCTATCGCCCGTCCGCGCCTCTTGAAGGGCCAACGCCGCCTGCGCCGCCGCCAGCCGGGCAATGGGCACCCGATAGGGAGAGCACGACACGTAGTTCAGCCCGATCTCCTGACAGAAAGCGATGGAGGCCGGATCGCCGCCGTGTTCACCACAGATCCCCATCTTCAAATCCGGGCGCACCGCGCGGCCGCGTTCGGCCCCGATCCGGACCAGTTCGCCGACGCCCGACTGATCGATGGAAACGAACGGGTCTTCGGGCAGGATTCCCTGCTTGTGATAGGTCTCAAGGAAGCGCCCGGCATCATCGCGGGAAAAACCATAGGTGGTCTGGGTTAGATCGTTGGTGCCGAAACTGAAGAATTCCGCGCCCCTGGCGATTTCGCCGGCCATCAGGGCGGCGCGCGGCAGCTCTATCATGGTGCCGGTCATGTATTTCAGCTCGACGCCCGTGGCCGCGGCGACCTCAATCGCGACCCGGTCGATGAGCTTTTTCAGAATGTCGAATTCGGCACACACGGACACCAGCGGGATCATGATTTCCGGTTCCGCCGACTTGCCGGCTTTGGTGACGGCGGCGGCCGCCTCGAAGATGGCGCGGGCCTGCATCTCGTAAATTTCAGGGTACGTAATGCCCAACCGGCAGCCCCGATGGCCGAGCATGGGATTGGATTCATCCAGTTCCGCCAAGCGGTTTTGAATCGCTGCCATGGTCGTGCCGGCGGCCTTGGCGACCTCGGCCATGTCCTCTTCCGTATGCGGCAGGAATTCGTTCAGGGGCGGGTCCAACAGGCGGATGGTGATCGGCAGCCCGTCCATGATGGTGAACAATTCGGTAAAGTCCTGGCGCTGATAGGGCAGAAGTTTATCCAGCGCCTGGCGGCGTTGGGTTTGGTTGTTGGCCAGGATCATTTCGCGCATGTGGATGATACGCTCTGGATCGAAAAACATATGTTCGGTGCGGCTGAGGCCGATGCCCTCGGCGCCGAATTTCAGCGCCGTCTGGGCGTCTATGGGCGTTTCGGCATTGGCACGCACGCCCATGGTCCGCACGGCATCGACCCATTCCATCAGGATTTTAAAATCACCGGTTAATTCCGGTAGGATCATCGGCACCGAACCCCGCATGACTTCGCCGCTGGAACCGTCAACGGTAATGACGTCGCCTTCCGATAATTCCTCACCCATCGCCACTAAAATTTTCGCCTTCGCATCGACGCGCAGGTCGCCGGCGCCGGACACGCATGGAATGCCCATGCCGCGGGCGACGACGGCGGCGTGGGACGTCATGCCGCCGCGTGTCGTCAGAATGCCTTCGCTGACATGCATGCCGCCGATGTCTTCGGGCGACGTTTCCTTGCGCACCAGGATCACCTTTTCGTCGCGTCCGGCCCAGGCTTCGGCGGCGGCGGCGGAGAAAACGATCCTGCCGGTGGCCGCCCCTGGGCTGGCCGGCAGGCCGTGGCCAAGCAAATCCCGTTCGGCGTCCGGGTCCAGGGTCGGGTGCAGCAATTGATCCAGCTGCGCCGGGTCGATGCGACGGATTGCCTCATTCTTGTCGATCAGCCCTTCGGCGACCATATCGACGGCGATTTTCAATGCCGCCTTGGTGGTCCGTTTGCCGCCCCGTGTTTGCAGCATCCACAGCTTGCCCTTCTCGACCGTGAATTCCATATCCTGCATGTCGGTATAATGGTTTTCCAGCTTCGCCCGGACATCGACAAGGTCGGCATAAAGGGCGGGCATGGCGCTTTCCATGGATGGCAAATCCGTTCCCGTCGCCGCCTTTTCGGCGTCGGTCAGCGGTTGCGGGGTGCGGATGCCGGCGACCACGTCTTCGCCCTGGGCGTTGATCAGAAATTCACCGTAGTAACTGTTTTCGCCGGTCGACGGGTTACGGGTGAAACAGACCCCGGTGGCGCAATCGTCGCCCATGTTGCCGAAGACCATGGCCTGGACGTTGACCGCCGTGCCCCATTCGGCGGAGATATCGTGCAGGCGGCGGTAGGTAACGGCGCGGTCGTTCATCCATGAGCCGAAGACGGCGCCGATCGCCCCCCACAGCTGTTCCAGGGGGTCCTGGGGAAACGGTTGTCCCAGTTCCCGTTCGACCAGGGCCAGATAGTCATCGACCAGGGCGCGCAGGTGCTCGGCGCTCAATTTGGTGTCCAGGTCGACGCCGTACTTGGCCTTGTGGTCTTCCAGCAGGTCTTCGAAATTATGGTGCTCGACGCCGAGCACGACATCGCCGTACATCTGGATGAAGCGGCGGTAGCTGTCGTAGGCGAAGCGCTCATCGCCGCTGTCCTTGACCAATCCTTTGACGGTGGTGTCGTTGAGGCCGAGGTTCAACACCGTATCCATCATCCCCGGCATCGAGGCGCGCGCGCCGGAGCGGACCGACACCAGCAGCGGCTTGTCCGGGCTTCCAAACTTTCGCCCCAGGGCCTTTTCGACCTTGGCCAGCGCCTTGGTGACGCCGGACTCAAGGTCGCCCGGATAGGCGTTGCCGTTGGCGGTGAAATGGGTACAGACCTCGGTGGTGATGGTGAAACCGGGCGGCACCGGCAAGCCGAGGCTGCTCATTTCCGCCAGGTTCGCCCCCTTGCCGCCCAACAGGTCGCGCATGGCGGCGGAGCCTTCCGCCTTACCGTCACCGAATTCGTAAATCCACTGGGTCATTTATCTCCACCTTCTATTTTTGAAAAATCTGCGACGTCATGCACACAAGACCGAATAAAATCTAACATTTCCAATCTGTTTTCTCGCAAATCCGGATCATCCACATTGATCATTACTTGATCAAAAAATACATCTACATGACTTCGAATCGATGCCAATAACCGCATACTCTCGCTGTATTTTTCTTCTTTTGACGCTTTCCTGATTTGATGTCCTACTTCCATAAGTTTGTCATAAAGTATTATCTCCGCAGGCTCATTTATGAAATCCAACGGAGTACCTTGGTACTCGTATTTCCTCTTATCCTTTTCTTCTTCTTTCCTCAGTATGTTTGCGGCACGCTTATAGGCGACAATCAAGTTTTTGCCATCGCCTGTATTAAGGAATGCACCCAACGCCTCGACCCGCGCCAGCAGCCGCACCAGATCATCCTCGCCGCCAAGGGAGAAGACGGCGTCGATATGATCGTGGGGAACGTCTTTTTCTTTCAGGTGCACCTTGAGCCGGTCGGCGAAGAAGGCGAGCAGATCGGCGGTGTCGCAATGGCCTTCGAAATCATCATGGGCGCTTTCAAAGACCTCCAACAGCGGTGCCCGCAGACCGTTTTCGATAATCAGCCGGATCACGCCCAGGGCGGCGCGGCGCAGCGCGAACGGGTCTTTCGAGCCGGTCGGTTTCTCGTCGATGGCCCAGAACCCGACCAGGGTGTCGATCTTGTCGGCCATCGCCACGGCGACGCTGAGCGGCGCCGATGGGCAGGCGTCGCCCGGCCCCCGCGGGGAATAGTGTTCGGCGATGGCGGCGGCGACGGCAGGCTTTTCGCCGTCGGCCAAGGCGTAATATCGGCCCATGACGCCTTGCAGGTCGGGGAACTCGGTGACCATGCCTGTCGACAGGTCGGCCTTGGCCAGCCACGCCGCCCGCTTGGCGTCCGTAACATCGGCGCCGCAGTATTCGGCCACCGCGCCGGCCAATTCCTCGATCCGCAGCGCCTTGTCCAGCACCGTGCCCAGCTTGGCGTGAAAGACCCGGCCACCGAGCGCCTGAACCCGGCTGTCGAGGCGTTGCTTTAAATCCTGATCCCAGAAAAACTTGGCGTCGGACAGGCGCGCCCGCAGCACCCGTTCGTTGCCGGCGATAACGGCCTTGCCGTTGTCCGACGTCTCGGTGTTGGCGACGACGATGAACCTGGGCGCAAGCTTTCCTTTTCCGTCGAGGAGCGCGAAATATTTCTGATGCTGGCGCATGGAGGTGCCCAGCACTTCGTCGGGCAGGTCCATGTATTCCTTGTCGATGGCCCCCATCAACACCACCGGCCATTCAACCAGCCCGGCGACCTCGGCCAGCAGACCGGGGTCGTCCTTCAGGGACAGCTTCGCCGCCTTCGCCAGCTTCCCGGCCTCGGCCTCGATGCGGTCGCGGCGCTCGGCGGCGTCGAGAATAACATGCGCCTTTTCCAGCTTTGCCTTGTAGTCGGCGAAATTTTTTACATTTTTGATCGGCCCGGAAAAAAAGAAGCGATGCCCTGAAGACATGTTACTTGCCGGTTCATCTCCAAAAGCCACATCGTCCACGATTTTTCCATCGAATACACAAAGAAGGCTGTGCAACGGTCTTACCCATCGCTGTTTATTGTTCCCCCAACGCATGGACTTCGGCCAAGGCAAGCTTTGGAAAACATCATTGAATAATTCGGGTAAAAGTTTATTCGTCTGCCCGCCCTTCTGCTCGACCAGCGCAAAGTAGAATTCACCCTTCTCGGTTTCGCGCTTTTCAATTTTCGCGCCTGCGGGCAGGGAGCCCTTGAAGCCTCCGACGGCCTTGTCCGGGGCTGTGGTGCTGGGGCCGCGGCGTTCCTCTGAGATATCCGGGGTGCTGCCGGGGATGCCGTTCACCACCAGCGCCAGACGGCGCGGCGTGACGAAGGCTTGCGCGCCGGAAAATTTCAGCCCGGCTTTCTTGAGCCCGTCACAAACCAGCCGCTTCAAATCCTCCGCCGCGCGCGCCTGCATGCGGGCCGGGATTTCTTCGCTCAACAGTTCCAGCAGAAGTTCGGGCATGGTCAGGCTTCACCCTCTTGGCTGTTCAGCCACATGGCGCAGCAGTCCTTGGCCAGCGCCCGGATGCGGCCAATGTAGGACTGGCGTTCGGTCGCCGAAATGGCGCCTCTGGCATCGAGCAAATTAAACAGATGGCTGGCCTTCAGGCACTGGTCATAGGCGGGCAGCGCGATGTCGGCGGCCAGGGCGCGGGCGCATTCGGCCTCGGCGTCCTGGAAGTGGGCTTTCAGCATGTCGACATCGGCGACTTCGAAATTGTATTTGGAATATTCCTGTTCGGCTTGCAGGAAGACGTCGCCGTATTTGACCCCGGCTCCGTTCCAATCCAGATCAAAGACGTTATCGACGCCCTGGATATACATGGCCAGGCGTTCCAGGCCATAGGTCAATTCCACCGAGACCGGATCGCAGTCAAAGCCGCCGACCTGCTGAAAATAGGTGAACTGGGTGACTTCCATACCGTCGCACCAGACTTCCCAGCCGAGACCGGCGGCGCCCAGCGTCGGGCTTTCCCAATCGTCCTCGACGAAGCGGATATCGTGGCGACCGGGGTCGATGCCGATCTGCCGCAGGCTTTGCAGATAAACGTCCTGCACGTCATCGCGGGACGGTTTCAGAATCACCTGAAACTGGTAATAGTGCTGCAAGCGGTTGGGGTTTTCGCCATAGCGCCCGTCGGTGGGCCGCCTGGACGGCTGCACGTAGGCGGCGTTCCACGGCTTGGGGCCGAGTGAGCGCAGCGCCGTCGCCGGATGGAAGGTGCCGGCGCCGACCTCGATATCATAGGGTTGCAGGATGACGCAGCCTTGCGCCGCCCAAAAGGCCTGTAGCCTGAGGATCAGCGACTGAAAACAAGTGTCGGATTTAGACGCTGACGGCATGGCACAGAGGCCTTCTTCGGAATGTTTGTGCAGGTGCGAAATTAACCGGGGGTCAAAGGCCGGTCAAGCGGCCCGACGGAGGATGCGGTTAACCTTGAAAAGGGCAGTTGTCCTTGCCGCAGTGCCTCGCGCCCTTGGCCGCCACAAAGGCCCCGCAGACGGCGCATTCGACCATGTCCTCAGCGTCAATGGCCGCGCTTGACGCCGCGCCGGAACCCGCACCACCAGGCTCGGCGGCGCTACGGCGAAGGCTGTCCTTGGCCTCTTTGGCGCGAATCTCCTGCTTCCGCCCGACCCACTTGAAGCCGTACCAGATCGCGACGATGATGCCGATGGTGAACAGAAGCTTTTGAAAACTGAATCCCAACATGGAGTCTTTCTAGGGCGCGAAGGATGGAGGGTCAAGGCGTCCCGGTTGCCTTTAAACACCGGGTTTGGCAAGCTGAGGGCATGGGAACGCTTCAATAGAGGATATTGATCAGAATGGACCCCCTCACCATCCTTATCGTTATCGCCATGGCTGTCGCGTTGTGGGGGGTGGCCATCTATAACCGGCTGATTAAAAACAAGAATATGGTCAAAGAAGGGTGGAGCGGCATCGACGTGCAATTAAAACGCCGGGCCAACCTGATCCCAAACCTGATCGAAACGGTGAAGGGCTATATGGGCCATGAAAAGGGCGTGTTGGAAAGCGTCACCGAACTCAGAACCCAATCCATCAACGCCGGCAATCCGGGTGAACAGGGCCGCGCCGAGGGATTGCTGGGCGCGGCCCTGGGCAAGTTGTTCGCGGTCGCCGAAAATTATCCAGACCTGAAGGCCGACGGCACCTTTATCGAGCTTCAGAAAAATCTGGCCGAGGTCGAGGAACAGGTCCAATTATCGCGGCGCTATTACAACGGCGCCGCGCGCAACCTCAATATCCTGATCGAATCGTTTCCGTCCAATCTGGTGGCTAATTCTTTCAAGTTCCAACAGGCGGAATTTTTTGAGCTGGAGGACCCATCTGAGCGCGCCGTGCCCGGCGTCTCCTTCGACTGACCGCCGCATGCGCCGTTTGCTCGAAATCATCACCGCCGCCGTCATCGGATTGTTGCTGGCGTGGGCGCCGATTGTTCCAGACGCCCTGGCCGGCAGCCATGAAGAAATCCTGTCGTTCAAAAGCCAAATCAACATCAACCCGAATTCCACGATTACGGTGACCGAGACGATCACCGTCCGCGCCAGCGGGAATGAGATCAAGCGCGGCATCTACCGCGATTTTCCGACCGACTATAAAGACCGTTTCGGCAACACCATCCGGGTCGCCTTTCGCATCGAAGGCGCGACCCGCAACGGCGACAGCGTGCCCTATTGGGTCGAGAGCCGATCCGGTGGCAAGCGAGTCTACATGGGCAAGAAAAACGTTTTTATTAAGCCCGGCATCTACGATTTCATCCTCACCTACACCACCGATCGCCAAATCGGGTTTTTCAAGGACTTCGACGAAATCTATTGGAACGCCACCGGCAACGATTGGTCCTTCCCGATTAAAACGGCCGAAGTGACCGTCCTCATCCCAGCCAAGGCGCACGTCGTGCAAAAATCCGCCTATACCGGACGCCGGGGCGAAAAAGGCCAGGATTTCACTTCAGCCGTCGATGCCAAGGGAGTCGTTTGGTTTCAGACCACCCGGACACTCAAACCCGGCGAGGGGCTGACCGTCGCCGTTGCCTGGCCCAAAGGCTTCGTGACTGAGCCGACGAAAAGCGAAAAAGCGGCCAGGGTGGTACACGACAACGCCTCCATCATCGTCGGCGTGGTCGGATTGCTGGTGATCCTGGCCTATTACCTGTTCGCCTGGAACCGGGTCGGTCGCGACCCCGAGGCCGGGACCATCGTGCCATTGTTCGAGCCACCGGACGGGTTTTCTCCGGCGGCGGTAAACTACCTGACCCACCTGAAATTCAAGGACACTGCCTTTGCCGCTGCCGTCCTCAGCATGGCGGTAAAGGGGCACCTGAAGATCGACGAGAACGACGGCGAATTTACCCTGGTCAAAACCTCCGATGACGACACATCCCTGTCATCGGGGGGAAAAAACCTATCCCGGAATTTGTTTCGCTACCACCCGTCCATCGTCGTGAAACAGGAAAACCACAAGACCCTGGGGGGGGCAAAGGACGCGTTCAAGGCAAAGCTGGAGGGCGAACTGGAAAAGATCTATTTCCTGACCAACAAGCTTTATTTGATCCCCGGCACCATTTTGACATTTCTTGTGGTCATCGTCGTTGCCGTTATGGCCGGCAACGACGAGGAAGGGGAGGCCATCGTGTTCATATCGATGTGGCTGACGGGCTGGACGTTCGGGGTTTTCGCCGTAGTGAAGGTGGCTTTGACCCAGTGGCGTTTAGTCCTTCGTTCGGGCCAATGGTCGAAGATTGGCTCCGCCCTCATTATGTCCCTGATCTCCGTTCCCTTTGTCAGCGGCGAATTCATTGGGATTTTCCTTCTTTTCGAGGAAACATCGGTGGTTACGGCGCTGCTGCTGATCAGTATCTTCACCATGCTGCCCCTATTCTACCATTTGCTCAAGGCGCCAACGTTGAAGGGCCGCAGGGTTCTGGATCAGATCGAGGGCTTCAAGCTGTACCTGTCGGTGGCCGAAAAGGATCGGCTTGCGGCTCTGCACCCGCCAGACGAAACGCCGGAATTGTTCGAACGGTTCCTGCCCTACGCCCTGGCGCTCAACGTCGAGCACCTTTGGAGCGACCACTTCTCCGGCATCCTCACCGGCGCCGGGAAGGATTTCCAGCCGACATGGTACAGCGGTTCGTCCTGGCATAGTCACGGTATGTCGAGCCTCGGCAAAGATTTGGGGGGCTCGCTCACCAGCGCGCTCGGCTCATCTTCGTCGGCGCCGGGAAGGGGCGGCGGAGGCAGTTCCGGCGGTGGTGGCGGCGGTGGCGGCGGCGGTGGGTTTTAGGTCGAAATAGCCAACGCCCCGGCGTCGCGGAGAACCGCCTCGGCCTCGGTCGTATAAGCGCCGTCCGGCATATGCAGGACAAGCCCCGACGCTGTTTTCTGATCCCCTTTCCCGCCCTTTGGCCCGCCCTTTCTGGCCTGGACGATGACCCGTTTCGCGTCGCCGTTCTTTTGTTTCTGCCACAGCGGGAAGATCACCACATCTCCGGCGCGTTTACGCAAGCCTTGGGCAACCTCATCGGCGCGGTCAAACCGATGGACAACGGTGATGGTGCCGCCGTCGCCAACCATGACCGACAGAAATTCCAGCCAGTCATCGAGCAGGGCGTCGCTTTCGACCGTCGCCGCCCGTTTTGCTTCGTCGGGGGACGGGTTGCCGTGCCCCGCCGCCAGGTAAGGCGGATTGGCCATGACATGGTCGAAGGCGCCGGGTTTGAGACTGTCCGGAGGGCTAAGCAGATCGCCTTCAAGGAATGACACCCGGTTGGAAAGGCCGCTCTCCTCGGCGCCGCGGCGGGCCAGGGCGACCAGATCGGACTGCGCCTCCAGTCCGGTGATCCGAACGCCCGCCACCCGCGCCGCCAGCGCCAGGGCGGCGGCGCCGGTGCCTGCGCCAACGTCGAGAACCTTTTCACCAGCGCCAACGGGCACGGCGGCGGCCAACAGGATTGGATCAATAGCGGCACGGAACCCGCCCGGCGATTGGAAAATAGTCACCCGTCCGCCGAGTAGCCGGTCTTCGGTGGTATCAGGCAGGGCCGCCATTCTGAATTTCCTCGGCCTCGATCAGCAGCAGCTTGGCCCGGTTGAGGTCATCGCTTCCGACCATGACACGGCGCTGGATGGCCGAAATGCTGCCTTCCATCACGCTGGCATGGGCATCCAGGACCACGGCCTCAATGTTCTCGCCGGCTAATTGGGCGGTCAGCCAGGATAAAAACACTGCATCGTTGGTGCGAACCAATTCTTCCATCGTAGCCTCCGGCCTTGCCCTAGGGCGTTCACGTTCCTAAAATTCATTATAACAAACCCCATGCTCACCATGTCGGGCACAAGCGTCAAGCACCTGGGAGGATATCCATTGGGCGTCGTCGTTAATCTGGACGGGAAACTTGGCCGCAAGCCATCGCTTGACCGGCTAAGCGAATTGGTCGCCGACGACATCAAGGCGGTGAATGCGCTGATCGTCCGCCATATGGACAGCCCGGTCGACATGATTCCGCAATTGGCCGGCCACATCATCGCCGCCGGCGGCAAGCGGCTCAGGCCGATGCTGACCCTGGCGGCGGCGCGCATGTGCGGCTATCAGGGCAGCCGCCACTTGGGCCTGGCGGCGGCCGTGGAATTTATCCACACCGCGACCCTGCTGCACGACGATGTCGTCGACGAAAGCGATCTCCGGCGCGGGCTGGCGTCCGCCAATACGGTTTGGGGCAACAAGGCCAGCGTCCTGGTCGGTGATTTCCTGTTCAGTCGTTCGTTCCAGTTGATGGTCGAAGACGGCTCCCTTGAGGTGTTGGATATCCTGTCCAGTGCGTCGGCGGTGATTGCCGAGGGCGAGGTGATGCAGTTGATCACCACCAACGACACCGACACCGGCGAGACCGCCTATCTGGACGTCATCAAGGCCAAGACCGCTCAATTGTTCGCCGCCGCGTGCAAAATCGGCGCCGTCGTCGCCGAACGCCCAAAGGTCGAAGAAGACGCCCTCGATACCTACGGTATGAACCTGGGGATCGCCTTCCAGATCATCGACGACGTGCTGGATTATTCGGCCAAACAGGCGACCTTGGGTAAAACCATCGGCGACGATTTCAAGGAAGGCAAGATCAGCCTGCCGGTGATTTTGGCGTTCCATCGTGGCAGCGACGACGACAGGACATTCTGGCGCCGCACCCTGGAAGACCTGGACCAGGCAGAAGGCGATCTGGACCACGCCATCCAACTGATGGAAAAACACGCGGCCTTAAAGGATTCAGTCGAACGCGCCCGCCATTACGGCGCCATGGCCAGGGACGCGTTGGGCATCTTCGCCGAAAGCCCGCAAAAAAAGGCCTTTATCGAACTCATCGATTTCTGTATCGAACGGGCGTATTGAGCGTTCTTGCCCGGAACGCGCCTGGGCGCTATAACGCGCCAGCGGTTCACCGCCCAGCGGGCGCCGTTGACGATTTTTTTCGACTGTCGGGGCGTGGCGCAGCCTGGTAGCGCACCTCGTTCGGGACGAGGGGGTCGGAGGTTCGAATCCTCTCGCCCCGACCATTTTATATAACCCCCGGTGAACCAAAATTCGCCGGGGGCTTTTTTCATCCTTTCGCCGCGATCAAGGCACGGGCGAGTTCGGCAAACCCTGCGCCGCCGGGGGCCTCGGTGACATAGGCGGGCTCGGCGGCGAGGCTAATTTCGACGTCGGCGATGTTGGCAACACCGACCGCGTGGGGAAAGAAGTCGAACATCGGCACGTCGTTGGGTGAATCGCCGACGAAGACAAGCGTTTCCTTGTCGGCCTCCATGTCGATGCCGAAGCACTCATCCAGCATCCGCCCGGTCATCGACAGCTTGTCATAGTCGCCGAACCAGCCGTTGACGTGGATGGAACTGACCTTCGCCGTGGCCCCGGCGGCTTCGAAGATACCGACGATCCGCTGAATATCGTCCGCCGGCAAAGGCGCTACATCCTCGCAAAAATCAATGGCCAGGTCGGCTTCCCGATAGTGCTGATCGGACGCCACGGCGGTGCCGGGCACGGCTTTCAGGATTTCGCCCTTGAGGACATCAAGGCGGCGACGGTTGTCTGCCCGTTCCGCATCAGACGCCAGGAATCGTTTGGTGAAGGTCCGCGTATCATGGTCATAGCGGAAATAGAACGCGCCGTTTTCGCCGACGACGCCGTCCACCGGCCACATGCGGGCGATATGATCGCACCAGCCGGCCGGCCGGCCGGTAATGGGAAATACCAGTAACCCCGCGTCCTGCAACGCTTCCAGGGCGACGTAGGCTTCCGCCGTCAAGTGGCCATCGGTGGTCAGGGTGTCGTCGATGTCGCACAATACCGCCTTGATGTTGCGCCGGGCGTCTTCGGTGAATTCCCTAAGAGGCAGCATGATTTTTCATCATATAGCGTTTAACGGCGGCGCGCTCGTCCCCGGTCATGTGCAGGCCCGTCTTGGTCCGCCGCCACAACACATCGTCCGCCGTTTCCGCCCATTCGTGGTCGATCAGAAAATCCACCTCGCGGGCGTAAAGTCCACCGCCGAAGTATTCGCCCAGGTCCTGCATCCCCATTGCCTCGCCAATCACATCCTCGACAAGGGTTCCATGCCGCCCGGCAAGGCCGCGAAGATACTCGGGATCAATCCCCGGATGGCGACCTATCAGCGTATGTATAAATCCTAAAAACCCGTCGGCGCCTAAATCCCCGCCCGGAAGGATGGAGGTCGCGGTCCAGGGAGTGCCCAGGCCGGGAAAATGGGGCTGTAATTTATCCAGCACCTGTTCGGCCAACCGGCGATAGGTGGTGATCTTGCCGCCAAACACGGAAACCGCGGGCGCCCCGCCTTTGGTGTCGACCTCAAGGGCGTAATCGCGAGTCACCGAAGAGGGGTCGCTGGCATCATCATCAAACAACGGCCGCACGCCGGCAAAGGCCCAACGAATGGCCGACGCCTCGATCGGGGTGCGAAAATAACCGTTTACCGCCACCAACAGATAGGCTTTCTCATCTTCGTCGACCTCTGCCTTGGCGGGATCGCCTTGGAACGCGACCTCGGTGGTGCCGATCAGGGAAAAGCGTTCCTCGAAGGGAATGACGAAAACCACCCGGTGATCGGTATTTTGCAGGATATAGGCATGGTTGGCGTCATACAGCCTGGGGACGACGATGTGGCTTCCCTTGACCAGGCGCATGGTTTTTTTGGTGGCGACGCCGACGACATCCTCGGCGACGGCCTTGGCCCACGGTCCGGCGGCGTTGACCAGGGCCTTGGCCTGTATGGTAAATTCCCGATCATCCCTTAAATCCTTCAGGCGGGCCAGCCAGCTGGCGCCGTGACGTTCCGCCCCGACAAGCCGCGTGCGGGTCATAATACGGGCACCATTGGCGGCGGCGGCCATGGCATTCAGGACAACCAGCCTGGAATCGTCGACCTTGCAATCAAAATAGGAAAAGCCCCTGGCGATGCCCTCTTTCAGGACCGCGCCCGCGTCATCGCGTTCAAGATTGACCCCGCTTGAGCCCGGCAGACTGTGACGGCGGGTAAGGTGGTCGTACAGGAACAGGCCCATCCTTATCATCCAGGCCGGACGTTGGGCGTTTTGATGCGGCAGCACGAACCGCAGCGGATGGACGATATGCCCGGCCTTGGTCATCAGGATTTCGCGTTCGCTGAGCGATTCCCGAACCAGGCGGAATTCATAATGTTCGAGGTAGCGGAGCCCGCCGTGGATTAATTTGGAGCTGGCCGAGGAGGTCGCGCTGGCCAAATCGTCCTGTTCTGAAAGCGCCACCGTCAGCCCCCGGCCGGCAGCGTCACACGCGATCCCGGCACCGTTGATACCGCCGCCAATGACCAAAAGATCGACATTATCTTCGGCGTTGGACATGCCCCTTACCGTCAGGTGATCCGCTGGCGCGCGGTGGCGGAAACGAATTCGCTGATGACCACTACGCCGAGGATGGCAAAAAGCATTACCGCGACTTCCGGCCACAGGAACAGGTTGATGGAAGAATAAAGCTCGATGCCGATACCGCCGGCGCCGACAAACCCGAGTACCGTCGACTCCCGGATGTTGATATCCCAGCGGTAGATGGTGGTGCCTAAAATCACCGGCAGCACCTGCGGCAGGACGCCGATCAACAGGACCTGCAAGCGTGATGCCCCGGTGGCTTCAATGGCCTCCACGGCACCCTCGTCGACTTCTTCGATGGCCTCGGCGATCAGCTTGCCCATGAAGCCGATGGACCGGAAGGTGATCGCCCAAATCCCGGCCATGGCGCCGGGGCCGAAGATGGCGACGAAGATCAACGCCCACACCACCGTGTTGATGGACCGGGACGACACCAGAATAAAACGACCGATGAACCAGGTTGCCCAGTTTGGCGTGGTGTTGCGGGCCGACAAAAACGCCAGCGGAATGGAAATGACGAAGGTCACGATGGAGCCCAGCGTCGCAATGTGGATGGTTTCCAGCAACGGGGCTAGGATTTTGCCGGTATGCCCCCAATCCGGCGGAAACATGCGGGTCAGCAGGTCACCGGCCTGGATGTGGGCATCAAGGAAGTATACCCAGGTGATATCCAGATTACGAAGCGACCAGACGGCGACGAATATAACAATCACGAACCAAAAAAAGCGGACCGCGGATTCAAGGGGACTGAACCGCCGCCAGATATCAGGATAGGTCTTGGCGTGGCCGGTGGCGATCATCTGAGCCGGCTCCGGATCCAGGTCGAAAATATCTCGCCGATAAACACCAGGGCGATGATGGTGAGCAGGATGGCCAGCGAAAAATCATAATCATAGCGCTTGAACGTCGCCGACAGGGTCATGCCGATGCCGCCGGCGCCGACGATGCCGACCACCGTGGAATGGCGGATATTGGCATCCAGGCGGTAGATGCAAACACCCAGATAACGCGGCAGAATTTGCGGTTGGACAGCATAGACCAGGAGCTTTGTGAAACTGGCGCCGGTCGCCTTGATGGCCTCGATCTGGCCCATATTCATGTTTTCGACATCTTCGGCGATCATCTTCGAAATAAAACTGACCGAAGCGACGATCAGCGTCAGCAACCCCGCCAGCGGCCCGAAACCGACGATCTTGACGAAAAAGATGGCAATGATGACCTCATGGAAGGTGCGACTGAGAACGATGATCCCGCGGGCAGCCAGATAAATCGGTTTGGGGGCAAGGTTTGTCGCCGCCGCCAGGCCAATGGGGATGGCCACAATCATGCCGATGAAGCTGGCAGCAAACGCCATTTGCAGGCTTTCTATGATGCCGCGGATCAATAATTCCGAGCGGCTGAAATCAGGCGGGAACATCCGCGCCAGCATATCTCCAGCCCGGGGCAGACCACGGGCGGCGCGCGCCCAATCGATATCGAGGGAACCTGTCGACCAGAACAGGTAAAAGCCTACCGCCAGCCAAAACCCGTAACGCAATGCAGGATTGGTGAGAAAGACCGGCGGGTTCTTCCAAACTCTAGGATAGGCCACCGGCGTTGTTGCAGGGGGGCTCATTCGGCGATGACTGCCCGACCGATGATACCAGCTATGTTCAAAGTACTCTTGCCAGTGTTATCGTTGTCATCGTCATCATCGTCGCCCTTACGGATGGTGGCGTTCCAATCCTCCTCGCCGTAAATATCGTTGAGCACGTCAGGCGTCAGCCCGTCCGGGGCACCATCAAAAACCATCCGGCCATCCTTGAGCGCGATGACCCGGTCGGAACTGGCCTGGGCCAGGGCGACATCGTGGATATTGACCAGCGCCGGGGTGTCGCGTTCGTGCGCCAATTCAACAATCAGGCGCATGATTTGGCGGGACGTCTTGGGGTCCAGGCTGGCCGTCGGCTCGTCGACCAACAGCAGATCCGGTTTCTGCATCAACGCCCGGGCAATGCCGACGCGCTGACGCTGGCCACCCGAAAGGGCGTCGGCGCGGGTATCGTGGCGGCCTTCGAGTCCGACCCGGTCGAGCAGCTCGAACGCGGCGGCAACGTCGTCAGCGGGATAGTTGCGCCGGAACGCCTGCCAAAAGCTGACGGCGCCGAGACGGCCGGACAAAACGTTTTCCATCACCGTCAAGCGTTCAACCAGATTGTATTCCTGAAAAATCATGCCGATGCGGCTTCTGGCACCGCGCAAGGCCCGCCGGTTGAGGGAAGTGAGTTCCTGTCCGCCCAGTTTGATCGAGCCGGATGTCGGTTCCACCAGCCGGTTGATGCAGCGGATCAACGTCGACTTGCCTGCCCCCGACGACCCGATCACGGCAACCACCTGGGGCTCCGACACGGTCAAGCTGACACCGTCCAGCGCCCTCAGACCGCCCGGGTATTCCTTAATCAGATCGGTAATTTCGAGCATCGCCATTCAAGCCCCTCCCACGGAGACAACCCGCCGCCGCCCCAATTGGGACAGCGGCGGGCCAAAGGGTTTGAGATTTATGATCGGCCTTATTTTTTCTTTATCTTCATCCTCTTTTTCGCCGCCTTTTCCGCCGCTTTCTTGTCCTCCGCCATGAGGGCGTCCTGGCTATAGACGACACCGTTGGTCTTCTGGATGGTGCGGATATCGGACCAGTGCTCCTTGTAGGTAATGGGGATAAACATGTCGGCCTGCTTGCCGAATTCTTTCGCCAGCATAGTGCCCTTCCAATTGAAGCTGAGGAAGGCATCCTTGATCTTTGCTTGCAGGTCCGGGGTCAGATTGTGGGCATAGCCATAGGAGGTGGTCGGGAAAAACTTGGATTCCCAAATGATGTTCAGGTCCTTCTTGTTGACGACGCCCTTGTCATGCATGCGGTCCAAGACGCTCGACGCCACCGGCGCCGCGTCATAGTCCTTGTTGGCGACACCCATGATGGAGTTGTCGTGCTTGCCCGAATAGGTGACCTTGTAGTCCTTGTCCGGCACGATCCCCATGGACTTGAACAACGCCCGCGGCGCCTGGTTGCCGGAATTGGACGATGGCGTCACGTGGGCGACCTTACGGTCCTTGAGGTCGGACACCTTCTTGATATTGGAGGATTTGTGGGTGATCAGCTGCAGCTTATAGCCGAAGCGGCCATCGGCCTTGCCCATGATGGAGATCGGCACGTATCCGGCCAGATTGACGCCGAACACGGTCGGGCCGGTGGAAATGCCGGCCACATGCAGACGACCAGAGCGCAGGGCTTCGACCTGGGCGGCGTAGGAATCGGCACCGTACCATTTGACCTTCTTGCCGGTCTTCTTCGACAGGTAGGTCATGAATTCGGTAAAGACGTTTTCATAGACGGACGGGTCTTCGACCGGCGTGTACGAGAAAACAAGAGTGTCGGGATCGAGCAATTTGCTCTTGTCTGTCGGCGTGTCGGCGACTAAGTCGCCGTTATCATCGCAAAAACGCTGATCCAGATCGCCACGGTTCTTGCAAGCCGCGGAGGCTGGATTGAGGGCGCCGGCCACCAAGGCCAACGCAAAAACACCTGAGATGCCGGCAAGCATCTGTCGGCGGAATAAAGGTAATGAAAACATGGTTATTCTCCCTGGAATTTTTCAGCATTCCCGATATGGGGCTGAAAATAGTTTTTAGACTGAGATATTGCCCCCCTCCTGGCCTGATTGCAATGAGTTACAGGCGCCCAAAGAAACAAACTTAACCGCCCCCGAACAACCGGCTTGACTGACGGCAAGCCGAAACTCACCCTAGGCGGAAATAATCAGGGGGATATGGTGCGCAACACCATAATCGGCATTGTTATCGGTATCGTGATCGGCGTCGTCGTTGGGGCGACCGTCGTCGCCCCACGGCTGAAACCGGTGGATGGGCGGATCGCCGCCGTCCCTATTCTGTCCGTCGAACAACCTAAAATCAGGCCCACCGTCGAAATCGCGCTGGCTCCAATCGAAAAGCCGGATGGCAAAGACGATCCCACCACCAAGGCCGCTGAAAAGCCAGGCGACACCAAGCCACCCGAGACCGAAAACGCCATCCCCCTTCCCGTCAAGCCGGAACCGGTGCGGCCACCCGTTATTCCACCCCATGACCATCCAGCACCGCCGCCGCCCGCTGAACCCAACGCCGTCCACTGGAAAATGGGCAGCGCCTATGCCAGTACCTTGCCGCAATTGGGCTCCCTGGCGAAGAGGCTGGAACGGGATATCTGGAGGGTTTCCAACGGCATGCTGGAAATCAAGTTCTTCGAGCCGGGCGCCCTGGTGCCGCCGTTGGAAATGTTCGACGCCGTGCGCGCCGGGGTCATCGACGCGGCTTTTTCCTCGCCCGGTTTCTGGGGCAACAAAATTCCAGCCCTGCAATTGTTCGCCGCCATTCCTTTTGGGCCATCGGCAAAGGAATTTCTGGCCTGGATTTACTTCGGCGGCGGCCAGAAAATGTTCAACGAAATTTACAAAGCCAATGGCATCCACAGCATCTTTTGCGGGTTGATCGCACCCGAAGCCGCCGGTTGGTTCCGCAACCGCATCCGCACCGTCGAGGAGTTTAAAGGGCTGAGGATGCGGTTTTTCGGCCTCGGCGCCAAGGTCATGAATAAACTTGGTGTTGTCACCACCCGATTGACCGCTGGCGATATTTTTGTCGCATTCGAGAGCGGTGACATCGACGCCGCCGAATTTTCAATGCCGGCGATCGACCTGAAGCTGGGGCTTCACCGCATGATAAAAAACTATTATTTCCCCGGCTGGCATCAGCCCTCGACGCTGTTCGAATTGATGATCAACCTGAAAAAGTGGGAGGCGCTGTCGGCCTCGTCTAAAGCCCAGATCGAGGCCGTCTGCGGCGACAACATCCGCTACGGGTTGGCGGAAGGCGAAGCGTCGCAATTTCAGGCGTTAAAGGCCCTTCAATCCCAAGGCGTCGTTATCCGCCGTTGGCCGGGAGAAATTCTCGATGCCCTAAAGGCGGCATGGGTCCAAGTCGCCAAGGAGGAATCCAAAGCGGACAAGGACTTCAACCGGGTCTGGAAATCGTTAAGCGACTTTCGCGATACCTACACGATCTGGCGGGAGTTGAATCAGCCTTAGGCGGCGGCCTTAAGCGGCCTCATCGGTTTCTAGATTATCACTCGGCAATTCGCTCATCTTGGTCAGCAGGTAATTTAAATCAGCGGATTCAAATTCAACGCCGAGGTCGTCATACTGGGTCATAATCCGCTCAATCATGCGCCGGGAATACCGTTCGCGATCATGCGCGCGGCCGTCGTAATCCATTTCCTGGGAGACATCGATGGCGGCCCTGACCGCAACCAGCTGAGGCAGCGGAATTTTGGCCTGCCGGCAAAGTGTCCTGAGCCCCAACTTGCCTGAATCATGGATCAGGGATCGTGCGTTCATTAACGACACACCGGCCAATTCCGCCATCCCCGCCTCGAAAAATGTTAAATCCCCCATGCACAAGCCGCGCAGAATGATCGACGGTGTCAGTCGCCCATTTTCGTGCAATTGCTTGACCAGGGTTTCAACGTCGCCTTCGTCGGAATCCGAAGACAGCGAAATAACCGCCCGTTCGCGGGTTTGCAGGATCAAATCGGTTACCATGTTGTCTGGCAGGTCTGGGCGGCCGATCAGGTCCGCCGCGAATTTTTCCGACACCACCGTAACCAATCGTTCGGAAACCCTGACCGGTAGCTTGGGACGGTGGACCATGGCGTCCTGGACATCCTCATTTTTGCCGAAGTTATCGACCGCCTTAAGTAAGGCGCTTTCCGAAATCCGGGCACCTTCGTTGGCGATCAGGCTGACGACGGCTTGTTCATTGCCGGAGTCCACCAAATTCTCCGATACGGACTCCGATACGACTGTTCGTTTGGCGATGGCGACCTGCTTTTCCGATGATTGGCTGGCGATGATCTCGATCAGATCGGCATCGGTCAGGACATCTGAGAACTGCAAAACCGGCAGCGCCACCTGTTCCACGTCCTTGGCAAGACTGACCGCCACGTCGTGGGGAATGGAGGAATTGTCCTTCAGGTTCAACGCCAGGGCCTCGCGGACGCGAACCTCGGCGTCCTTAACCATGACGCGGAAGATATCCTCGGCCATCCGGCGCTCCCCGTCGCTCAGGGTGCCGGCACTAAAGCCTTCGGCGATCTTGGTTGCGGTCGCGACGCGGGTGTCGGATGAAGGATCCGCCAACAGCCTGGAAACGTCATCCTTTGTCAGTTCATTATTGGCCATGGGAAGGTTCTCACTTGTTTTTCGCCATACCGGAACAAAAAAACACACCAACTGAGGCGTGATGGACCCTATATATAGGGTGATGCTACATTATTTTCTAATACTTACGGATAAAAACAACTCATTCAGTGATGCTCATCACATTTATGGATAATTAAACCCATTAATTATTGAGTTGATTTTACGCTGATTGATTTTGCCCCATCGAAATGGTTGCAAGGGCTGGGCCGAGCCCATATATAGAGGCCGAGTTTATGAAACCACTATTCACCCCCCACTATTTAGAGGCTCCCCATGAATAAAGTAAAATTTGCCGCCGTGGCCCTGGCCGCTGCAATGGCCCTGACAAGCGCAACGGCGATGGCTGACCGCGATGCCGGCGATGCCGAAAAGGGAAAAAAGGTTTTCAATAAGTGCAAGGCTTGCCATGACATTAGAGCCGGTAAGAAAAAGATTGGGCCAAGCATGTTCGGCATCGCCGGTCGCCCGGCGGGAACAGTAGAAGGCTTCCGGTACTCCGAGGCGATGAAATCAAGCGGCGTCACCTGGAACGACGATAACCTCGACAAATACCTGGAAAAGCCGATTAAGTTCGTTCCCAAGACGAAGATGAGTTTCCCCGGTCTTAATAAAAAAAATGACCGGGCCGATGTCATCGCCTATTTGAAGACCCTCAAATAGAGCCTTTTCACGATCAAGAATCTAAAACGCCGCCAGGTACTAACCCGGCGGCGTTTTTTTATGGGGGATGGTGAAAGGGGCGCTCATGGATGTCGGCCTTTCATAACCTCTGACAAGATTATAATAGTAACCTTACAAACCGCTGACGGTATACGAAAACCCTACCACCGCCAAAGGATTCGACATGGACCTGAAAGACCACATTCGCGCAATTCCGGATTTCCCGAAGGAGGGAATTTTGTTTTACGACATTTCAACCCTGCTCGCCCATGCCGATGCCTGGCAGGTGGCGCTGGGGCGGCTGTCCAAAATCGTCGGTCAGTACCGGCCCGATGTTCTGGCGGGAATCGAATCCCGGGGCTTCCTGGTGGCGGCGCCGTTGGCGTCGCGGCTTGGCCTCGGCTTCACCATGATCCGCAAGAAGGGCAAGCTTCCGGGCGAAACCATCGGCTACGAATACGACCTGGAATACGGCACCGACACCATCGAAATCCAATCCGACGCGGTCGAGAAAGGCCAGCGCGTGGTCATCCTCGATGATCTGTTGGCCACCGGCGGCACCATGGCCGCCTCCATTGAACTCCTCAACCAGGTCGGTGCCGATGTCGTCGGCTCCGCCTGCATTATCGAACTGACGTTCCTGAACGGGCGCGACAAGCTGAACGGCGTGCCCTTCGGCGCTTTGATGGCTTACGACGAATAATCGGATACGTGTTTCGCGACTTTCTTCATCACCGTCGGCAAAGCGTATTCCGAAAACCTTGAAGGCAGGCACCAAAGCGAGTCCTTTGGCCCTCTGTTGATCTCCGCCGTCAACACCGTCAGTTCCAGATGGAAATGGGTAAAGGTATGGCGGACGACGCCTGCCAGAGGATGCCACGCTGCCGTAACCGGCGCGGTAACGGTGGCCTCAGTCAAATTCCATTTTTTGTCCCGCCAGTCGGTTGATGGAATTTCCATCATCCCGCCCAACAGGCCTTTTTCCGGCCTTTGCCGCAGTAACACCTGACCATTGCCCCGGCGCGCCCAGAACACCATGCCATGACGAACAGACCGCGGCTTTTTCGGCGCCTTCACCGGATACCGGGCAGCGTCTGCCGACTTGGCGGCGAGGCATTCCGTGGTCAACGGACAGGCACCGCATTCGGCGGATTTGGGCATGCAAATGGTGGCGCCCAGGTCCATCATCGCCTGCGCCAAGTCTCCGGGGCGGCTGTGGGAGGCTAATTCACGGGCCAAACCGGAAATCCGCTTAGCCCCACCGGGCAACGGGGTGGCGACGGCATAAAGCCGCGCCGTCACTCTTTCAATATTGGCATCGACAGGCATCGTCTTGCGGCCGAAGGCAATGGCGGCGATGGCGGCGGCGGTGTAGGCGCCAACGCCGGGAAGCTGCCGCAGCCCGTCTTCCGTATCCGGGAAGCACCCGTTCAGTTCGCCGCCAACAAGGCGGGCGCATTTGTGCAGGTTGCGGGCCCGAGCGTAATAGCCCAACCCCTGCCAGGCGTGCAGGACATCGCCCAGATCCGCCGCCGCCAACTCCCCAAGGCTTGGCCAGCGCCGTAAAAATTCCTCGAAATAGCCTTTTACCGTCGCCACCGTAGTCTGCGCCAACATGATCTCAGACAGCCATACACGGTATGGGTCCGGTGGCTCGCCCTGTTTGTAACGCCACGGCAGATCCCGCGCATTCCGGTCATACCAGCGCAGAAGCCGGCGGCGGACGGATACGGGATCGGGGAGAGAACGGGTCAAGGTCAGGGCCGAATCATTATATGGGCATTTTGTCCGATTGCCCTCAGGGGCCAGCAATCCTAGCATCCCCCCCATGACCGCAAAAACCATCAAACATAAAAAACGCGGCGGCGGCCCCCGCGCCCTGGCGACGTCGTTGTCGGCGGCCACCAAAGCAGCCTTCGGCAAGCGCGGATTCGCCGACGGCGCCATCCTCAAGGACTGGGCCGTCATCGCAGGCGATCACTTGGCCGGCCACAGCCAGCCTGAAAAAATCTCCTACCCGACCGGCGCCGGCGATGACGGCACGCTGCATCTTCGCATCAACAGCGGCAGCATGGCGACCGAACTGCTACACTTGGAACCGCTTCTGATCGAACGTATCAACGGCTATTTCGGGTTTAAGGCCGTTGGCCGCCTGAAAATCACCCAGGGGCCATTGCCCGACACCGGCGAAAAACCGGCATGGACCCCCAGACCGCTGAAAACAGAGGAAGAATCCATACTGGCCGAAAGCCTGATCGATGTTGAAGACGAAGACTTGCAACGTTCCTTAAAGGCCTTGGGACAGGCGGTCATCGGCAGAAATGTGGATTAAACGGGGATAAAAGCAGGGTTATCCCCTGCAAAATGAGTCGACTCTGGGATATAGGCGATATTATTATCGCCTCAATATTTAGTGTTTAGGGAGACAGGTTTGCCGCGTTTTATACTAAGTCTTGCGTTTATCGCCACCCTGACTGCGTCTCAGCTGTTCTCAGTGACGGCAATGGCCGGCATCGTTAGCATTGAAGAGTCCAAGGTCGAGATGGTGCTCGGCAAAGCCGACGCGCCGGTGACCATGATCGAATATTCGTCGCTGGGCTGCCCCCATTGCGCCGCCTTCCATCGTGAGACCCTGCCCAAAATCCAAAAAGAATACATCGATACCGGCAAGGTGCGCTTCGTCTATCGGGACTTCCCCTTGGGCACGCCGGCGTTGGCGGCGTCCATGATCGCGCGATGCGCCGGGCCTAAAAAATTCTTCGGCTTCGTCGAAATTCTGTTCCGGGCCCAGGCGCAATGGTCGCAAAGCAAAGACCCCATGGCGGCGCTGACCAAGATAGCGCGGTTCGGCGGCCTGTCCGGGGATGACGTCGATGCCTGCCTGAAACAACAAACGCTGCTCGACCACATCCGCAAAGGCGCACTGGTCGGTCAGGAAACCCACAAGGTCGACTCGACTCCATTTTTTATCATCGGCGATGAGACCGTCTCCGGCGCCCAGCCGTTCGAGGCATTCAAGAAGGTGCTGGATAAGGCCCTGAACAAATGAGCGCCCAAATGACTGCCAACATAGGGACGATCTAGGCCGTGCTGCGATTTAACAAACTCAGGCTTTCGGGCTTCAAGTCTTTCGTCGATGGCGGCGAGCTTCAGATCGATCTCGGCCTGACCGGGATCGTCGGGCCCAACGGTTGCGGCAAGTCAAACCTTGTCGAGGCGCTACGCTGGGTGATGGGGGAAACGTCGGCCAAGCAGATGCGCGGCGGCGAGATGGACGACGTCATCTTCGGCGGCACCCGCGACCGCCCGGCCCGCAATATCGCCGAGGTCGTCCTCAGTCTCGATAATTCCGCCCGCGTCGCCCCGGCTCAATTCAACGACACCGATGAATTGGATATCAGCCGCCGCATCGAACGCGAAAAGGGATCCACCTACCGGATCAACGGCCATGAGGTTCGGGCCAAGGATGTGCAACTGCTGTTCGCCGACAGCGCCACCGGCGCGCGGTCCACGGCATTGGTCAGCCAGGGCAAGATCAGCGCCGTCATTGCCGCCAAGCCGACGCAACGCCGAATGATTCTGGAAGAGGCGGCGGGCATCACCGGCCTGCATTCGCGCCGCCACGAAGCCGAATTGAGGCTGCGCGGCGCCGAAACCAACCTTGAACGTCTCGACGATATTCTGATCACCCTGGACACGCAGTTGGCGCACCTTAAAAAGCAGGCCCGTCAGGCCAACCGCTACCGCGGTCTTTCCGATCACATCCGCACGGCGGAGGCGACCCTGTTCTTCCTGCGCTGGACCGCCGATGAGAAGACCCTTGAGGCGGCGAACAAGGAATTGACTGAACTGGCGAACATGGTAACGACCCTCACCGGCACTGCGGCGGCCGCCGCCACGGCGCAGGCCGAACACGCCGCCGAGCTGCCGAAACATCGACACGCCGAGGCCGAGGCCGCTGCTGAGCTGCAACGCCTGACCCTGGCCCGCGACAGCCTTGCGGCGGAAGAACAACGCATCGAAGCGCAAACCACCGAAACCCGGAACCGGATCGAGGAGACCACCGCCGACAAAGCCAGGGAAGACGCCCTTGTCCGCGACGCAGACGCCGCCCTCACCCGCCTGCAGGAAGAACGCGCCCGCATCCAGACCCCCACAGAGGGCGAGGAAAACGCCATCGCCGAGGCCGTTGAAGCCCTGGCTGCCGCCAATAAAGCGGTCGAGGAATTGGACGCCAAACTGACAGCGCAAAGCGAACAATTGTTCAACAACGAAGCCCGGCGCACCGCCCTTGAGTACAAGCTGGTCGATTTAACGAATCGCAATGAACGGCTTCAGACCCGCCGCCGCGTGATCACCGGCCAGCGCGATGAAGTGCTGAACAAAACGCCCGAGGCTTCCGATTTGGACGCGGCGCAGCAACATTTGGATGACGCCCGCGCCACCTTGGAGCAGGCCCGCAAAACCGCCGAGGCGGCGGAGCAGGGTCGCACCGAGGCGATCGGCAAAACCAATGCCGCCGCCGCCGGCTCGCACGCCGCCGCCGCCACCTTGACCCACCTGCAAGCCGAAGCCGGCGCTTTAAGCGAAGTCCTCAACGCGGACGATCAGGATCAATGGCCGCCGGTGTTCAATGCCCTTGGCGTCGAGGAAGGATATGAGGCGGCGCTGGCAACCGCGCTCGGCGAAGACCTGACGGCGTCGGACAACGAAGCCGCGCCCAGCCATTGGCGCGCCTTAGGCGCCATGGACAACCCACCGGCGCTGCCCATGGGCGTCCGTCCGTTGAGTGATTTCGTCCGCGCGCCTGAGGTGCTCGGCCGCCGCCTTTCACAAATAGGCGTCGTCGATGATGAAGACCAAGGCCGCCGTCTATCCGCCGGTTTGGCCCAGGGACAACGTCTGGTCAGCCGTGCCGGTGGCCTCTGGCGTTGGGACGGCTATACCGTTTCCGCTGACGCCGTGACCGCGTCCCAAGCCCGCCTGGAACAACGCAAACGCCTGAAAGCGGCGCGCGAGAAGCTGTCCGAAGCCGAGACCGCCGCCACCGCCGCGGAACAACGGCTGACTGCCGCCAAGGCCGCCGAAGCACAAGCTATTGAGGCCGAACAAACTGCCCGCGAAATGGTAGCCACGGCGGACACGGCCTATGACCAGTCCCGCGACAGGGTCGCCGAAATCAAGGAACGCTCGACCGGACAACTCTCCTTACTCGCCTCCCTGCAGGATCAGGAGGTCGCCATTGTGGCCGACCTTGAACACCTGGAGATTGAGCACAACGACGCCGTCAAGACACTGGCGGACATTCCCGACGCCGACGGACCAAGGCGGGAGATCGCCGCCAACCGCGAGGAATTGGCGCGTCGGCGTTCAACCCAGGTGGAATGCCAAAGCCGCCATGACACCCTCGAGCGCGCTGCCGAGGAACGCGCCCAACGCCTCGCCGCCATCAACACCGAGATAACCTCTTGGCAGGCCCGCACCGAAACCGCCCAGGCCCACATCCGGCACCTGGATGAACGCCGCCAGGCCATGGACGCGGAACTCGTTCGCCTTGCCGCCCGTCCGGCGGAAATCGCCGAACAACGCCAAGCGCTATTCAGCGCCCATGAAAATGCCGAACAAAAGCGCAAAGGCCTGGCCGACACCCTGGCCCAGTCCGAAATGGCGCTGGCCGTGGCCAGCAAGAACCTGCGTGCTGCCGAGGCGGAATTGGCGGCGGCCCGTGAAAACATGGTTCGCGCCGAAGGCCTTGTCGAGCAGGCCAAGCAGTCCTGCCTGGCCATCGCCGAGCGGATCAAGGATCGTCTGAATTGTCGCCCCGACCAACTGTTCGAGATTTCCGGTCTCAATCCGGACGCCGACCTGCCCGACCTGGAATCTGTTGAGCGCAAAGTCGAACGCCTCAACCGGGAGCGCGAAACCATGGGGCCGGTCAATCTGCGCGCCGAGGCCGAAGCCGAGGAAATGAAAGAGCAGATCGACACGCTGATTTCCGAACGCGATGATCTGCTGAAGGCCATCGACAAGCTGCGCCGCGGCATTTCCGAGTTGAACCGCGAAGGCCGCAAGCGCCTGTTGGAGTCCTTCGAAGAAGTGAACAAACATTTCCAGGAACTTTTCGTGCAACTGTTCGGCGGCGGGCGGGCGCATCTGGAACTGACCGAATCGGACGATCCGCTCGACGCTGGACTGGAAATCATGGCCAGCCCACCGGGCAAACGGATGCAGGTGCTGTCCTTGCTGTCCGGCGGTGAACAGGCGCTGACGGCGCTGGCCTTGTTGTTCGGGGTGTTTCAGACCAACCCGGCGCCGATCTGCGTCCTTGATGAGGTCGACGCACCGCTGGACGATGCCAACGTCGATCGGTTCTGCGCCCTGGTCGAGAAAATGGCCCGCACGGATACCACCCGGTTCATTATCATTACCCACCACCGCATGACCATGGCCCGCATGGACCGTCTTTACGGCGTCACCATGACCGAGCGCGGCATCTCCCAATTGGTGTCGGTGGACCTTCAACGCGCCGATGAATTACGGGCGACGGCCTAAGCTCGACAACCATTTCCAGCAGGCCGGGGAAGGGCTTCGCGATGAGCGACCAGGTGCCTGAACAGGACCTCGAAAAGCTGGAATCCCGGCTGCGCGACGCGCGCGCGCGAAGCCACGGCCCGATCCACGAAAAAAAGGACAATAATCAACCCCCAAACAATGCCCTTGGCCTTGCTTTCCGCGTCGGTGTCGAGTTAGTTTCTGCCATCGCCATCGGGGTGGGGATCGGCTGGTTGTTGGATCAGTGGCTTGATACCCGTCCGTGGTTGATGTTGGTGTTTATTTTTCTTGGCGGAGCCGCAGGAATTTTAAACGTTTATAGAATGGCCAGCGGTTTCGGATATGCCGTCGGCTACCAGAAGGGAAGTGATCCCGGGGTCAAAAAAGCTCCGGATCAGAGACCAGGGATCGAGGAATAAAGACGTTGGCTGAGGCGCATAGCCCCCTTTCTCAATTTGAAATCAAACGATGGGTGCCGATTGAAATCGGTACCCTGGATATTTCGTTTACCAATTCGTCCACCTTCATGGTGTTGACGGTGATCTTCGTCAGTGGCTTCCTGGTGCTGGGCATGCGCCGAACCGCCCTGGTCCCCGGTCGCTGGCAGTCGATGGTCGAACTTTTATATATTTTTATCGCCAATCTGGTGAAGGACACCGTCGGTAACGAAGGCCGGCCCTATTTTCCGTTCATCTTCACGGTGTTCATGTTTATTCTGGTCGGCAACCTGTTCGGCATGGTGCCCTATAGTTTCACTTTCACCAGCCACATTGCGGTCACCTTCGCCATGGCCCTGGTCGTCTTTATCGGCGTCACCATCATCGCCATCGCCAAGCATAAACTTCATTTCTTTAGCTTTTTCATGCCGCCCGGCGTGCCTCTGCTGATGGCGCCGTTGTTGGTGCCCATTGAAATCATTTCCTACCTGTCCAGGCCGATCAGCCTGAGCGTGCGATTGTTCGCCAACATGTTGGCCGGGCACACGCTGTTGAAGGTGTTCGCCGGCTTTGTCATCTCGATGGGAATGTTCGGGGTTTTCCCGCTCGCCTTCATTGTCGCCCTGACCGGGCTGGAAATCGTCATCGCGCTTCTTCAGGCCTTTGTCTTTACGATCCTGACCTGCCTGTATCTTAACGACGCATTGCATCTGCACTAAATTGAACCTGCCTACCTAAATTCAAAAGAAAGGAACTACTCTAATGGATATCGAAGCAGCCAAATTTATTGGCGCCGGACTCGCCGTTATCGGCGTCATCGGTTCTGGTATTGGCATCGGCACCATCTTCGCCTCCTTCATCCAGGCCGTCGGCCGCAACCCGGCTGCGCAGCCCGCGGTGTTCCCGATGACCATGCTTGGGTTTGCCCTGGTCGAAGCCATCGCGCTATTCGCCCTGGTCATCGCCCTGGTCATCCTGTTCGGATAATCGCCGCTTTAAAAGCCAACGGGGCCGGATGATACCGGACCCCCGGTGGCCGGAATAACGTAATGCCGCAACTCGATTTTTCAACGTATCTGCCGCAGGTTTTCTGGCTGGTTGTGACGTTCATCGCCCTCTTCCTGATCATCTGGAAGATTGCCGTGCCGCGCATCGCCAATTCCCTGGAGGCCCGCCAGAAGCGTATCGAGGACTTCCTGGACAGAGCCGCCGACGCCAAAAAAGAAGCCGAGGAAACCCTGGCCGCTTATGAGGCGGCGATGAGCGAGGCCCGCAGCAAGGCGCAGGCCATAATCGGCAAGGCATCCCTGAAAATTGCCGAACAGGCCGAGGCGCGGAAAGCCGCGTTGACCGAAGAACTCAACCGGAAATTCGCCGACAGCGAAGCCGAGATCAAACAGGCCATCGACGGCGCCATGAACAATATCCGCGACATTGCCGTCGACGTCGCCGCCGAGGCGCTTAATCGCCTCACCGGCGAACAACCGGATGACAAAAACCTCGCCAAGGCCGTCGATCGGGCCATGAAGGCCGAAGGGTAGAGAGGGGAGCCGAAAGATGGCCATTCTGCAAGATCCCAGCTTTTGGGCGTCCGTCGCCTTCGTCATCTTCATTGCCGCGGCGGCGAAGCCGATTTCGCGTTTGGCGGTCGCCGGGCTGGATAAGCGCGCCGACAAAATCCGCGACGACCTCGATGAAGCCGAAAAGCTGCGCGAAGAGGCCCAGGACCTGTTGGCCAATTACCAGCGCAAGCAGCGCGACGCCATCGCCGAAGCCGAAGCCATCGTCGCCCACGCCGGCGAAGAAGCCGAACGTCTTGCCGGACAGGCAATCATGAGCCTTGAAGCATCCCTGGAAAGACGCCGCAAACTGGCCCTGGAACGGATTGCCCAGGCCGAAGCCCAGGCGTTGGATAGGGTTCTGACCATGACCGTCGACATCGCCCTCGACGCGACCCACGATTTCCTGGCCAATGAACTCAAAGACAAGCAAGCCAACGCCCTGACCGACGCCGCCATCAAAGACCTGGCCGGCAACCTCCACTAATAATCCGCTGAAACCGTTCCCAGAAGTGGTCCTAGAAATTCGGACAGTGGTCTAAGGTGTATCCCGAACCTGAGAAAGGGATACGACATGGCAAAACGACGGAACTTTAAATACCAAGTTCAGCACTAGCCCTTCTTGCCGTATTTACAGCTAACTGTCGGCGAAAATGGGTTCAACCCATCCTTAAGGTTCGCGTGCTTCCGGAAATAAACATGTTGATCATGATGAGGCTGAAACATATGGGCTTCATCTTGGGGGGTGTTGGCATCATCCATCATTGTATCCCATGTACGACCCATGCTTTTGGGCGGATTATGATGTCCTGCCTCTTTCCATGCCTTCATGAAAACAAGGTTTTCAGCCCCGACAAGGATAAGGCCGCCATTCGCCTGCGGCTCATACAACAAGATTGCGGGTTTCATAAAGTCGGTATGGGTGCTCATCCCATCCACACGCGGGTCTGTTGCCGTAATTTTCAACACATCGGGCCTGATATAATGGATGCCCATGCCACCCCATTCCGGCGGCAACCCCTCGCTGGCCGCATCAATGCAATGGCCAGGTGGCGCTGGAACATAACCTTCAGCCAAGGCAACATTGACATCACTGTATTTCGAGGTCGCCTGCTGAATTTTTTTAATCTCTGCGGAAATGTCATGGGCGACAACATTCGACGGCAGCGCCAAGACAAACAAAGCAACGAAGGCACTGATTAATCCAGAATAAATCATTCTCATTCCCCTTTTATGAAACAGTCATTTCAAACACCAAGTCACAAAAAACACTACCTTGATCGGAGCTGGTGGAATACCTATAATCAGACAATGAATATAGAAAATCTGCCAAATTTTAAGCCCATTGATTACGGCAATGTTTCAGATGTCGACCGCCTGTCAACGCCGGAGTAAAAACACACCAGCGGCCGGAGTAAAAATGTTCCATCTGCGTTCTTTTTTCTTGCTTTTTAGTCCTAATAATGATATTATTCCTTTATATCAATTTGTAAAAGGTTTAATATCATGGATTTACCCCTTCCCCGCCGCCCCCTGAACCTGCGCCAGGAGCGCTTTTGCCACTACTTCGTGCTCTATGCGTGCGCCGCCGTCGCCGCCATCGAAGCCGGCTACGGGCGCAAGTCGGCCAAGCATCAGGGCTATCGCCTGCTGCACACCGGCCGCGTCCGCGAGCGCATCCGCGCCATTCACACCGGCCATGCGCTCGGCACCGACGCCGACGCGCTGATCGGCAAGCTTGAGACCGTCTATCGGCGCGCCGTCCAGGACCACCATTTCCATACCGCGGCGCGCTGCGTCGAGTTGCAGGCGCGGCTGACGGCGATGAAGGAGCGCCGCGACGATATTGCAACGATGCCGGCCCTGCCGACCCTGACGGCCCAGCCGCCGGCGATAAACCTTGGCGTCCTCAAGGCCGAGGCGGAAGCGGTGATCGACCGGATGGCGGTCTCAAGCCGGCGAAAATGACCACCCGATGGCCACCTGATGTCTACCCAATGTCCACCGGATGTCGACCCGATGACCACCGAATGTCCACCGAATGCCGACCAATGCCCACCAATGCCTACCGTTGATTTTCCAGGCGCCGGTTTAGGCGGGATGATGCAGGACGCCGCCGCGCATCGGCTCGGCCACGCCGGTGGTGCCGGGCAGGCTGAGCGGTTGGCCGTTCAGCGAGCGCACGGCGAGGAACGCGAACGCCTGGGCTTCCAGGGCGTCGCCCTGCCAGCCGGCCATTTCCGCCGGTTCCACCGGTTGCAGCAACAGCCCGCGCAAGGCCGCCATCAAGGCCGGATTGTGCCGGCCGCCACCGCACACCAGCCAGCGGTTGGGCAACGCCGGGAACTGATGCGCCGCCGCGTCGATGCTGGCGGCGGTAAACGCGACCAGGGTGGCGGCGCCGTCGGCGGTCGACAGCCCGGTGGCGGCAATGACATCAAAATCCTCGCGGTCGAGGGATTTCGGATAGGGCAGATCAAAATATGGATTGTCCATCAATTGCTCCAGGACCGCCTGATTGACGGTGCCCGCGTGGGCCAGCTTGCCGCCTTCGTCCATGGCCAGGCCTTCCCGGTCGCGCACCCAATCATCGATGAGCGCGTTGCCGGGGCCGGTGTCAAACGCGATCAGGCCGCCGTCGGGGCTGATCCAGGTGACGTTGGCGACGCCGCCGATATTGAGCACCGCCAGCGGCTTCTCGAATTTCACCGACAGCGCCGCGTGATACAGCGGCGCAAACGGCGCGCCCTGGCCGCCGCCGGCGACATCATTGGCGCGAAAGTCATTGACCACCTTGATTCCGGTTTGCCGCGCCAGCCGGCCGCCGTCGCCGATCTGGCGGGTGATGCCTTTTTCCGGTTGGTGAAAAACGGTATGGCCGTGAAAGCCGATGACATCGATATCGCTTGGCCCCAGACCATTGTCGGCGAGCAGGCGGTTGACGGCCTCGGCGTGGCGGTCGGTCAGTTCTTCACCGATGGCGGTGGCGTCTTCGTTATGATCCGAATCACGACCCAACAGGGCGCGCAATTTGTCGCGGAAATTTTCGTCATAGGGCTGGCTCAGCGACGGGCCGAAACCGGACACCGTGTCGCCATCGGTTTGCAACAACGCGGCGTCGATGCCGTCCATGGAGGTGCCGCTCATCAATCCGATTGCCGTCATTATTTTCGCCGCCGCCATCGCCTGCTCCCCATCCGACAACGTCGGGATTGCGCCTTCGATACTGATAGCATAAACCCATTGAGGAAATCGGGGAACCTATGAGCAGCCACAAATCGCAATTTATCCAAAGTGTCGAAGAACGCGGCTTCCTGCACCAGTGCACGGACCTCGGCGGGCTCGACGCGCTTGCGGCTGGCCAAAACAAGGATAAGACTCCCGTCACCGCCTACATCGGGTTCGATTGCACCGCGCCCAGCCTGCACGCCGGATCGCTGGTCTCGATCATGCTGCTCCGGCTGTTTCAGCAGGCCGGGCATAAGCCGATCGTGCTGATGGGCGGCGGCACCACCAAAGTCGGCGACCCGTCCGGCAAGGACGAAGCCCGCAAGTTTCTCAGCGACGACGATATCGCCGCCAACATGGCCGGCATCAAGGACGTGTTCGCCAAGTTCCTGACGTTCGCCCCGGATGGACAAAAGGGTGGACCCACCGACGCGGTCATGGTCAACAACGCCGACTGGCTTGATGATCTCGATTACATTGCGTTCCTGCGCGATTACGGTCGCCACTTTTCCGTCAACCGGATGCTCGGCCTCGAAAGCGTCAAGCAGCGCCTCGATCGCGAGCAACCGCTGAGCTTCCTCGAATTCAACTACATGATTCTACAGGCCTACGATTTTCTCGAACTGGGCCGCCGCCACGGCTGCGCCCTGCAAATGGGCGGCTCCGACCAATGGGGCAACATCGTCGGCGGCGTCGATCTCGGCCGCCGCGTCGAGGGGCTGGAGCTGTTCGGGCTGACGACGCCGCTGCTGACCACCAGTTCCGGCGCCAAGATGGGCAAGACCGCCGACGGCGCCGTGTGGCTCAACGAAGACATGCTGTCGGCCTATGACTACTGGCAATACTGGCGCAACACCGAAGACGCCGACGTCGGTACGTTCCTGAAGCTGTTCACCGAGCTGCCGCTCGACGAAATCGCGCGTCTGGAAAAACTGGCGGGCGAGGACATCAACGAGGCCAAGAAGGTATTGGCCGACCAGGCGACGGCGCTTTGTCATGGTGCGGAAGCCGCCAAGGCGGCCGCCGAGACCGCGCGCAAAACCTTTGAAGAAGGCGCGCAAAGCGCGGCGGGCCTGCCGACCGTTGAGGTTGCGCGCGGCCTTTTGGACGGCGGCATCGCCGCGTTCGAGTTATTCAAGATTGCCGGACTGGCGCAATCCAACGGCGAGGCGAGGCGATTGATTAAGGGCGGTGGCGGGCGCGTCAATGACACCGCCATCAGTGACGAGACACAAAATATCACCAGCGCCGACCTGGGCGACGACGGCACGATCAAATTGTCGGCGGGAAAAAAACGCCACGCGCTGATCAAAGCGGGATGATCAGGGCGGGCTGAATTCGGGTTATTGAAGACCGCCGTCCGCGCCGCCGGGTTTGTCGCCGCCGAAGATATCGAAGACGTTGCGGAAGATCCCCGGCGTCAGGGCGGACAGCGGGTTAAGCGTGATCTTGGGGTCGTCGGTGGGGCCGCTCATGGCGTAGTTGACCGCGAACACACCGCCGCCTTTCTTGCCGCCGGTGAATAGTTCGCCCAACACCGGAATGTTGCCCAAGGCGCTGTTGATGGCATAGGCAGGCACCACCGTGCCGGTAATATCGACGATGTCGGCATAGGTATAGACGGTTCCAGAGGCGGTAAAACCAAGCGACGTTCCGGTGGCGCTGGCGTCCTTGACCTGCAAGGTGCCGGAGCCGAGGACAAACGGGATGTCCAGATTATTAAAGACAAGCCCGCCACCTTCCAGCGCATCCAGGATGCCGGTCAGCGCCATGATGCTCAGCACCCGGGCCAGGACCGGCGCCTTGGTGACCCGGTAATCGGTGACCTTGAGTTTCCCGATCAGCGGATTGCCGACGGCCTTGTCATCATATTGTCCGGCGATTTCCAATATTCCGCCGACCATGGCATTGTAGAAATCCATGGTTTTCAGGACCGCCCCCGCATCCGACGAGGTCATCACAAAATTCCGGTTGCCATCCTTGCCGGGGCGGATGCTCAACTCGAAGGATTTATTTTTTCCCACCTCGCCTTTCAGAAGAACCGTTCTCCAAAGGTCGTCCTTGTGGGCGAAGGTGCCGGAAATATTCTCCAGAGACTTATCCGGTCCGATCCAGACGCGCCCGAGTTCCACAGCCATGGTCAGGTAAGGGAGTTTGAAGTCCTCAAAAACCCCACCCTCCTGGTTTTTGTGAAAAAGGTCTTCCCAGATTGACGTCATATCGAAACTGGGGCCGTGGAAGCCCGCGTCCCAGCCGCCGTCTGGCCTGGAAATCAGCGCTCCCTTGATGTCGGTTCGGCCATAGGAAATTTGCTCAAAATCGATCCGCTGAAGACCAATCTCGCCGTTGCCATACCGCGCGGCGCCGCGCACCTTCAAATCATCGGCGGCAATGGCGAAGGCGGGAACGGCGGTGATTTTATCGCCCTTGAAATCCACGGTAATGCTGGCAACGCCAGGTGTATTGCGCCGTTTTCTCCAACCGAAGGCATCCGCCGAAAGCTCGGCGTTGGTAATGTCGGCCTTAACGTCAAGACGCCGATCAATATCGTTGAAAATGGTATAGTTGACATCGGCGTCCAGCGCGCCTTTGACAAATCTGTCGGTGAAGGGCGCGATATCCAGGCCCATCTGGGCGATCTGGCGGGTGTCGGCGATATGTGCTTTCAGGTCATAGCGTCTCTTGAACGGCGGTTTGACGCCAAAATTTTCCCGCCAAGCCAAGGTCGCCGGAATATTGCCGATGTTGACCTTGCCGGTAATATCCATGCCCTTTTTATCGACCAGGATATCGACATTACCGCCGGTGATGTCGCGACCCAACACCGCCTTGGCTAAAGATAGTTCGCGAACATTCGATTTGGCGGATACCTTGATGCCGTCCAGCGTGAGGGCGTTCTCAACAATAAAATTCAGCTTCAGCTCGGTTTTCGCCTTTCCCTTGGCCGTGGCCGGGTCGACTCCGATCGCCTTGGCGTACCGCAACGGATCGTTATTCAGGTATGCCAACTTGTCCCCGAAGGCCCCTTCGATGCCGACGGTGACGTCGGCGATTTGATCGTATCCATCAAGACCGGAAATCAGAACCGCGGCGTCGGTAATTTTCAGGGCTTCGGATTCCCCTTTGGAGATGAAGATGTTGAATTCTTTTTCATCGAACTTCATATATGCGGCGGCATTTCGGATCTTTGGCATGGGCGGCAGGTAATCGACACTGACGCCGCTGACATCCATATCACCGTCCAGCGATACCAATTCGAAGGTGCCGTTTTCAAACCAAAGTTGCATTTCGGCGCGAGCCTGATGAAGAACGCCGTCGGAAAAATGCGCCACCACCCAGCGGTGCGTGTCCTTACCCAATGCCGCCGGCCAGTACCGGTCAAGCTGATCGACGGCCATGCCTTCGATCGAGCCTTTGAAATCGATAGACATTTTGGCGGCGGCAAGATCACCAATGCCGTTAAAGCCGTCCACCACCGCGCTGGCCTTTGCCGTGGGGCCTCTGAGATCGGCTTCAACATTGGTAATCTCAAGGCGCTGGGTTTTTCCCAGGTATCGGCCTTTGAGTTTGAGCGACGCCACCGGCATCCGGTGGCCGATGGGCGCCGGTAGCGCCACAAAGCCCTTAGGGCCAAGGTCGATGTTGATTTCTGCGATGTCGAGTCGGTCCTCGCCACCTTCATAGATCCCTTTCAGCGACACCCCGTTAACGGGCAGCGATTGTTCGAAGGGGCTGGGCAAATTAAGCACGCCGCGCCCGCCCGACAGATCGAATTTGGCCGCCTCGATAATACCGTCCAGGGACATCCCTACCGTCACCGTGCCCTTCAACGGCAACGCCAGGGCACGAAGCGGCCCCAGTTCGTAATACAACGACGAAAAAACCGCCGGCGAGACCTCGGAAAAATTAACCGTCATATCGAGACGCCGAGCAGCGGATTGATAGCCTACGGTCGTCGAAAATTTTGATTCCCGACCATCGATGCCCAGCGCAAGGTTGATGTCTCCGAACAGGCCGACTGCGTCACGGCGCAGCCGAACATTGGCGGACTGCGTCACCCAGGATTTTCCCAACAACTGGTCGTCCAGGGTAATCTCAGCGTTAACAACCTCTAGCCGGGTCAGGTAGCTCATGGGGTTGCCCTTGTCCGGCTTCGCCAGAAGCTGATCAAGGAGTCTGAGCGCAAAATCCTTCGACTGCGCTTCGGTGTCCATAAAGCCGATGCCGATGTCACCGCCCAGACCCCGGCTAACCCGCAACCGCGGGCCGAACAACTCGATGCTCCTGGGCGCCAACAAGCCACTGATCAGGGCCTGGCCGCTCAGTGAAAAGGACACCTCGGGCACACTACCGACCAAAGAACCGTCCGGCCTCAAGACCTTGACCTCAAGCACGCGGATATCCAGGGTCCTGTCCCACCCCGCCCAGGTCAGAATGGTGTCCTTCATGGTTAGTTGGAAATTTTGCTGCCCGGCATTGATGGCGTTTTGAATGTGGGCAGACAGAAAGCCCAACGAGATTGGACCCGAGGACAACTGCCAAGCCGCCACCATTAACATGATGGCCAAGCCCGCGCCTAATCCGCCAACTAATTGGACGATTCCCCGAAACGTGCGCCTGATCAAAGGTTTTCCTCTGAAATTTAAAACTCAGCCTGTCTTGACCGAACCCACAGATTCCCTCAGTCTGCGGTTGTCCGGAGGCGGTCATTATGCATGATTTCACCTTTCTAAACACTAAATGCGCGCTTCCGGAGCCAGCGTCCGCCGAGAAGGCGGCGCTGGGGCTGGAACGTTGGTTGGAAGCCGCGGAAACCGCCGGACTCACCGATTTTGCCGAACAATCCGCCACCGACCCCCTCGCCCGTAAAACCCTTACGGCAATTTTCGGCAACAGCCCGTTTCTGACCGATTCGATTCTCCGGGATCCCGGCTTCACGCACAAACTTCTGACCATGGATCCCGCCAAGACCTTCGAAGCCATTATCGAAGGCTTGAACCAACACCACCCCGCCCGCCTGGATGATGAAGCCTTATCCCGATTGCTCCGGGTCGCCAAACGGGAAATGGCGTTGACGGTGGCTTTGGCTGACATCGCCGGACTCTGGCCGCTGGAGAAAATCACCGGCGCCCTTTCGGATTTTGCCGAGACGGCGCTCAGCCTAACCGCGGCCCATGTCCTTCGGGAAGCCGCCGCACAAGGGGCGTTTTCGCTTACCAACCCTGAAAACCCCGAACAGGACTCCGGCCTGGTTATTCTCGCCATGGGAAAACTGGGCGGGCGAGAGCTCAATTATTCAAGCGACATTGATTTGATCGTCCTCTACGACCCGGTAAAAATCGACACCCAAGACCCCGGCGGCCTGCAAAACCATTTCGTTCGCCTGACAAAAAAATTGGTGCGCCTGATGGATGAGCGCACTACCGATGGATACGTTTTCCGCACCGATCTGCGCCTTCGTCCCGACCCTGGGGTGACGCCCATCGCCTTGTCGGTGATGGCGGCGGAAACTTATTACGAAACTCTGGGTCAGAACTGGGAGCGGGCGGCGATGATCAAGGCGCGCCCGGTCGCCGGTGACATCGACGCCGGACACGCCTTCCTGAAGCAATTGACGCCCTACGTTTGGCGCAAGAATCTTGATTTCGCGGCGATCCAGGACATTCACTCCATTAAACGTCAAATTCACGCCCACCGGGGCGGCGCCACCATCGCCGTCGCCGGGCATAATATTAAGCTGGGGCGCGGCGGCATCCGTGAAATCGAATTTTTTGCCCAAACCCAGCAATTGATCTGGGGTGGGCGGGACGCAACCCTGCGTTCCTCCATGACCACGGAGACGTTGACCGCCTTGGTGGCAAGCGGCCATTGCAAGAGGGACGTCGCCGACGAACTCATCAGCGCCTATGAATTTCTGCGCCGGCTGGAACACCGCCTGCAGATGGTCAACGATGAACAGACCCAGAGCCTGCCAGACGATCCCATTGAACTGGAAAAGATCGCCGTTTTTATGGGCTACCCCGGCACCGCAGATTTTGCCGACGACCTGACTCGCCACCTGAATGCTGTTCAGACTCATTACGGAGAATTATTCGATAACGCCCCTTCCCTTGGTGCTGATGACGCCCTCACCGACGCCGGCAATCTGGTGTTTACTGGCGGCGATCCGGACCCGGAGACCCTGACAACCATTCGGGGATTGGGTTACGGCAATCCGAAGATCGTCGATCAGACGGTGCGGGGCTGGCACCACGGCCGTTACCGGGCCACCCGCAGCACCCGGGCAAGGGAAATTCTAACCGAATTGATGCCGGTGCTGTTGAAGGCGATCGGATCGACCTCGGCCCCGGATGTTGTGTTTCTCCGCTTCGACAATTTTCTGTCGCGACTTCCATCCGGGGTGCAGCTTTTTTCAATGTTCCACGCCAATCCGCAATTGCTGGATCTGGTCGCCGAGATCCTGGGCAAAGCGCCGCGTCTGGCCGAGCACCTAAGCAACCGCCCCGCCGTCCTGGACAGTGTTCTGACCCAGGATTTTTTCGACCCGCCGCCAGCCCGGAAGGCCTTGCAGGAAGAATTGAACGGGCTTCTCGGGCGCACCGATAATTTAGAACAAAAGCTCGACATCAGCCGCCGCTGGAACCACGACCGCCGCTTTCAAATTGGTGTGCAGTGCCTGCGGGGGGCCATTCAACCCGGTGATGCGGGCTTAGCCTTTTCCAACATCGCCGAGGCCGCGCTGTCTGGCCTTTATCCTGTCGTCGAAGATGAATTCGTCCGTCAACACGGGCGTATCCCCGGCGCCGGTATGGCGGTCCTGGCGCTCGGCAAACTCGGTAGCCGTGAAATGAGCGCGTCGTCCGATCTCGACCTAGTTTTTATTTATGCAACGCCCGAGGGCGACAGCCAACCATCAGACGGCGAACGCCCGCTCGACTCGCTTCGGTATTTCGCCAGGCTTAGCCAACGGCTGATCAATGCGCTGACGGCGTTGACCTCGGAAGGCCTACTCTATGAGGTCGATATGCGGCTGCGTCCGTCCGGCGCCAAAGGCCCCATCGCCTCCACCCTGGAAGGATTTATCCAATATCACAACGACGCGGCCTGGACGTGGGAGCGCATGGCGTTGACCCGGGCCAGGGCGTTGCTGGGTCCAGATGACCTTTGCCAACGCATCACCGAGACGATCCGCGCCATTCTGTCGGCACCCCGTGACGAAGACGACCTGCTGCGAGATGTCGCCGCCATGCGCCAGCGCCTGGATGATGAAAACCACACCGAATGCATTTGGGCCTTGAAGCACCTTCGTGGCGGTCTTGTCGATATCGAATTCATCACCCAATACCTGACCCTGAAATACGCCCACGCCCATCCGAAAATTCTCGGCCTCGGCACCCGGGGAACCTTGAGCGCGCTGATGGAGGCCAAACTCCTGGATGCCGATAACGGGCGAAGCCTGACCGATGCCCTGGATTTGTGGCAGGGATTGCAGGGCTTATTATCACTGACCATCGATGGCGAAATCACGTCTAAACGCGAGGAAGAAATCTCGTCCGCCCTAAAGAAAGACCTGGTCATGGTCGCCGGCGGCGACCCCTTTCAACCCGCCGATTTCGCCGCCCTTAGGAAATCTATTGAAGCCAGGACGGAGACGGTTTACGGCCTTTTTAAGAACCTCATAGAAGACCCGGCGGCGGCACTGCCGCCACCGAAAACGGAACCTAAATTTAAGGATGCCAGCGAATGATGCTTACCATCGGCGACAAGGCCCCCGATTTTAATCTGCCAACCGACGGCGATGGCATGCTCAAGCTCAGCAGCCTCAAGGGTAAAAAGGTCGTGCTCTATTTTTACCCCAAGGATTCGACGCCCGGCTGCACCACCGAAGCCCAGGATTTTCGCGACCACATCAAGGCCTTTGATACATCCGGCGCCGTCATCGTCGGCGCGTCTAAAGACACCGTCAAACGGCATGACACCTTCAAAGCCAAACAATCGCTGCCATTCGCCTTGGTCGCCGATGTCGACGGCACGCTGTGCGACGCTTATGGAGTCTGGATACAGAAGAAACTTTATGGCCGCGAGTACATGGGGATTGAGCGGGCGACGTTCCTGATCGACGCCAAGGGTGTCATTCGCGAGATTTGGCACAGGGTCAAAGTTAAAGGCCACGCCGACGCCGTCCTGGAAGCCGTCAAAGCCTTGTGACGTCTCCCTTGTCTTCCCGACCTGATACGCTGACAGAAGCCGCCTGTGTTGTCCTGGGTGAGCCGAGCCCGGCGGCCAAGGTTGACTGGAGCCGCCGGTTCGCCGCCGCCTGGGCCGATGGTCGCCTTACCGTCATCGGCCAGGCACAGCCCCCGGACCGACCGAGCCGCCCACCAAGCCCCCAACTGCGCCCGCCCCGCGACATGCCGAAGCGCAAACCGGGCGGTGCCGAGGGCCGCATCGCCTTCATCCACGCCATCGCCCATATCGAACTGAACGCCATTGACCTTGCCTGGGATATCGTCGCCCGCTTCACCGATGAGAATATGCCACGCGCCTTCTTCGACGATTGGGTTCGGGTCGCCCGCGACGAAGCCGAACATTTTGACCTTCTCAACCGGCGGCTCCAAGACCTTGATGCGGCCTACGGCGATCATCCCGCCCACGACGGGTTGTGGGAAGCAGCCGAAACCACCGCTGATGATTTGTTGGCGCGATTGGCCCTGGTGCCGATGGTGTTGGAAGCCCGCGGGCTTGATACCACGCCGGTAGCGGTGCGGCGGTTCAGGGCCGGCGGCGACGACGCCACCGCCACTATCCTCGAGCGTATCGGCAATGAGGAAATACCCCATGTCGCCGCCGGGGTGCGGTGGTTCCGGTTTCTTTGCGAACGCCGGAATATAGACCCGGTGGCGACCTTTCACGCCCTCACCCGCCGGAACTTCAATGGCCGATTGAAGCCGCCTTTCAACGACGTCGCCAGAACGCGGGCCGGTTTCGGTGAAGAATTTTATCGGCCCTTGAGCGCGTAGTATTTCGGCAAGGCCGCCAGAGGACTTCCCGCAGCCTAGTAAACTGCGTTACCCTCTTGAACCCGGTTCCGCCAGAATAAGATGGAGAACGCCATGAGCGAAGAAATCCCCGAAGACAAAAATGCCGAAGCCGAAGAGTACTCGGAACAAGTGGAAGACGCCGGGGATGACCTCCGGGTCACCAAAGGCAGGCGCATCGCCCTGATCGCCGTCGCCTTGGTGGTGGTGGTGCTCGGCGCTAGTGGCGGGGCGTATTTCTTCGGCGTTTTTGACTCACTTCTCGGCATAAAAAGCAGTTCCAAGATCGCCTCCATCGACTTGGGCGTTCCCATCCGCCATGAACTGCCGATGATTAAGGCCGACTTAAAAACCGGCGCCTGTCGATCCCCTCTGCTGAGGGTGGTGATGGTCGTTGAGATCGGCTCCAAGGACCTGCCGCGCCTGGAGGCCATGCAGCTTAGAATAAACGACGCGGTGGCGACCTATCTCCGTGATTTTGAACGCCAGGACATGGTCGGCAAGAAAGGATCGGACAGATTCCGTGCGGCCGCCGCCAACATCATCAACAACAAGATCGCGCCGGCCAGAATTGAGTCGCTTCTGTTCAAGGAATTTATCATTCAGTAGGCGGTTGCAACCTTCCATAAAGTGGCTTCCACACCAGTGGAAAGAGGTAGATCGGAAACTGCGCCAAGGCAATATACAGAACAATGTCCGGGTGCAGCCCCGCCGGTAACACCGCCAGCAATAGACCCATGTTGCGGTTGCCGGAAACAAACCCCAGGGTGAGGGCTTGAAAACGTCCCATCCAAGCAAAAATTTTTGACGTGATGAGCTGAAACAACGCATAGGCGGCAAAGGCGATCACCAGAATTTTGAAAAAATGACCGGGCGCATCGATCAGTCTGGCGGTGACGCCGTCCATAATGGCCACGGCAAACACCAACATCATCAACACCACCAATCCGTCAACAGACGCCGTAGCGGTCGCAAGCCGTGCCGGTGTCAACACCTTGCGGACAATAAACGCGGCGAGAAGAGCCGAGGTAATGAGCCCCAGCAACCGGAGCGAAAGCGTTAAGGAGGAAATTTCCAGATCGAGGCCGAGCAACCCCAACGTCAACACCGGAAGAATGAAGGGACTCAAAAACGTCGACGCGATCATCACCACAAGCGCAAACGCCCCATCCAGTCCAATGATCATCGCCAATGCCGGCGTCGACATCAACGGTGGCGCCGCCGCCATTAAAATCAGCGCCGAGGCAATCCCGGGTCCCATAACGCCCAGCACTTTGAAAAACGCCCACAAAACCACCGGAGACAGAACCAAAAGCCAGGCCACGGAAACGGCGGTAACATGAAGCCGTCTCACATGGCCGCCGATGGAGTCCCAGTCTGTCCGCAATAGGGCAAGAAACAATAGCCCCCAGACCGCCGGCGCCAACAACGGACGCATTTCCGACGCCAGCCCGGGCACCGCCAAAGCCAGAAAAATGCTGGCGGCAATGAACTTGGTCGCATGCTTGCCCAGGAACGCCAATAATTTCATGGCTTCTACTTATGACGCCATGCGGTCGGGAAGGTACGTCACGATTTCCGGGAAAACGACGATCAGGCCAACGGCCCCGAGAAGCAGAAAAAAGAACGGCACAGCGGCGCGCGCGACTTCCAGGATATTGCGCCCCGTCAATCCCTGAAGGACGAACAGGTTAAAACCGACGGGCGGAGTGATTTGCGCCATTTCGACGACGATGACCAGAAATATCCCGAACCAGATGCGGTCGATCCCGGCCTGTTCGATCATCGGCTGGATCACCGATGTCGTCAGCACGACAACGGAAATACCATCGAGAAAACATCCCAGCACGATAAAAAAGACCGTTAGCGCCAGCAACAATTGACTCGGCGTTAGCTGATACGTCCCGATCCATTCGGCAAGCAATCGGGGAATGCCCGTGAACCCCATGGCGATGGTCAGGAACGCGGCGCCCGCCAGGATGAAGGCGATCATGCACGACGTTCGCATTGCCCCCATTAAGGCGGCCACGAAGGTTTCCCGGTCCAACGACCCGGACAACCAGGAGAACCCCAGGGACAGCACCACGCCGACCGAGGCGGCGTCCGTCGGCGATGCCCAACCGGCAAAAATGGAGCCGATGATGCCGACGATCAGCAGGGTCACGGGGATCAGGCTCCGGGTCAACTTGATCCGCTCCCAGAGGGGAATGGGGGGATCCTTGGCCGGCATCCGGTGGCGGTTAAATAATGCCCAGACGGCGATATAGCCCATAAACATGCCGATCAGGACCAGGCCGGGGAAAATACCCGCCACGAACAACCGGGCGATCGATTCCTCAATGGCGACACCGTAAACGATGAGGATGATCGACGGCGGGATCAAAAGCCCGAGCGTCCCCGAACCGGCAAGGGTGCCAATAATCATGTTTTCGTCGTACCCGCGCTTTTTCAATTCCGGGATCGCCATCTTGCCGATGGTCGCCGCCGTCGCTGCCGAGGATCCTGAAACGGCGGCAAAAATACCGCAGCCTAAAACATTGACATGCAACAGCCGCCCTGGAAGGCCGTTCATCCAGGGCGCCAGGCCGGTGAACATGTCTTCGGACAACCGGGATCGGAATAATATTTCACCCATCCAGATAAATAGCGGCAAGGCGGCAAGGGCCCAGGAATTACTGGCGCCCCAGACGGTCGTCGCCAGCACCGAGCCGACCGGCGCATCGGTGAAGAAAACCATGCCGACCATGCCCGCCGCCAACAACGACAAGGCGACCCACAAGCCGCTGGCCAGCAAGGCAACCAACACAACGACCAGCAACGCCGTCAGATAGATCGGCTCCATGGCTAAGGGCTTTCCTTGTTCACGGGGGCGCTTAGCTCTCCTTCATCGCCTTTCGCATAATCCGGCAGGCGGCCTCTCAGCACGGTGACGAATTCGTCGGCAAGGGCGATGGCCAAAACGATCAACCCGATCGCCATGGCCGATTGAGGTATCCATAACGACACCGGCACAATCCCCGCCGAAACGTCGTTGAACCTGTAGGAATCGATAACCATCCAAACCGCGTGCCAGGCAAAATAGGCGCTAAACGCCAGTCCGACCGCCGTGCACCACAATTCAGCCCAGCGCCTGGGGGCGGGGCCAAGCCCTTTGATTAGCAGCGATACCCGAATATGACTGCCGGCGCGAAGCGTGTTGGCCAACGCCAGAAACGAGGCCGCGACCAGGAAAAAACCGGTGAATTCAGCATAGGACGAAACCACCAGCCCGACCGGTTCGCCCAACACCGCCAAGGAGATCGTGTCGATGATATTGGCGCCGACCTGGGCAATAACGATGGCGCAGATCGCCGCCAGGAAAAAAGCGGCGAGCCCTCCACTCAGTCGATACAGCGTGTCGAGCGCGCGGCGCACCATAATCCTCAAGGCAGGGCCAGCGCCAGTTTAAGACGCTGGCCCGTCCGAGATATCTACTACTTGTAGGCTTTCAGCAGCATTTGGCCTTCGTCGCCGGCCTTCGCCGCCCATTCGGCGCTCATCGTCGCGCCGATTTTTTTCAGCGAGCCCATCAGGGCGGCGCTGGGGGTGACGATGGTCACGCCGTTTTTCTTGAGCTCGGCAATTTTCGAATCGGTTTCCGCCTTGCTCATGTCCCAGCCGCGTTTCTCGGCTTTTGCGGCGGCGGCCAGAACGGCCTTTTGCGTCGCCGGGCTGAGTTTCGCGAGCGCCGCCTTGTTAATAACGACGACGTTTTTCGGAATCCATGCCTGGGTGTGATGAAAGTGGGACAGATAATCCCAGGCCTTACCGCTGACGCCCGTCGAGGGCGACGTAATCATCGCCTCAATACGACCCGTCGCAAATGCCTGGGCCAAATCGGCGACCTCGATCTGGGTCGGCACCGCACCGGACAGTTCGGCCAAGCGGGTGGTCGAGGCGTTGTAAGCACGGAATTTAATGCCCTTCAGATCGCTGGCCTTATCGATCAGCTTCTTGGCGTACAAGCCCTGTGGCGGCCACGGCACCGAGAACAAAACCATCAACCCCTGTTTATCCAACAGGGCATCGATCTTTGGCTTGGTTGCCGCCCACAATTTCGTCGCCTCACCGTAATTGCTGGCCAGGAACGGCAGCGTGTCCATGGCGAACACCGGGTCTTCGTTGGCCAACAGCCCCATGAAGAGCTCCCCGATGGGAACCTGGCCTGAACGGACGGCCTGCTTGATTTGCTTGTGCTTGAACAGCGACCCGGCGCTGTGAACCTTGATCGTCAGATCGCCGTTGGTCGCCGCTTTCACGTCTTCGGCGAATTTATTGATGTTGACGGTGTGGAACGTTGCATCCGGATAAGGCGTCGGCATATCCCACGACGCCGCGAACGCCGAACCGGCGCCGATCACCAATGCCAGCGCAGCGGCCAGACCGGCCCGCAGGCCATACTTAAATACTACCTTCATAACTCAATCTCCCTGGTGGTCTCTCAACCTGTTAATTGATAACACCCATTTTATTTAGGGCGATTGATAAGGTAAGCCCGCACGGCAAGGCCTGGCAAGGCGGATAAACCGTGCGGCCACCGCCAACATCATCAACACCATGATCGCGCCGGCCAGAATTCAGTCGCTTCGGTTCAAGGAATTTATCATTCAGTAGGCGGCGGGCGGAAGTCGCCCTGATGTCGTCCTGATGTCGTCCTGATGTCGTCGGTTTTGGCCGCCTTTTTCGACCTAACATGTTGATCTAAAACAATTTAGGGCCGATGTGATCAATTGGGGGACAGGATCAATTGGGGGACAGTATACTTATTTCTTCCCCCGATATCGGACTCCCGTTAGTGTATCCCCATGGCAAGAATAGCCCGCGTCGTCGTTCCCGGCATCGCCCATCACGTCACCCAACGGGGCAACCGGCGGATGGAAACCTTTTTCAGCGCCGATGATTGCAGGCTCTACCGCGATCTGCTGGCCGACCATTGCGCCCAGGCGGGGGTCTCGGTGTGGGCCTATTGCCTGATGCCCAACCACGTGCACCTGATCATGGTTCCCGCCCACGAGGACGGCCTGCGCCAGGCGCTCGGCGAAACCCATCGCCGCTACACCCGCCAAATCAATTTCCGCGAAGGCTGGCGCGGGCATCTTTGGCAGGAGCGGTTTCACTCATTCCCCATGGACGAAAACCATTTGGCGACGGCGGTCCGCTACGTCGAACTGAACCCGGTCCGCGCCCGGCTGGCCGAGGCCGCCGCCGATTGGCCCTGGTCCAGCGCCCGCGCCCATGTCGAGGGCCGCGACGATGGCCTCGTTCTAACCGCGCCGATGCTGGAACGGTTCGGCGACTGGCTGGCGTTCCTGGGTCAGGAGTCCAGCGAACCGGAATTGGTATCCCTGCGCCAGCACCAGCGCACCGGTCGGCCATGGGGCGGCGCGGACTTCGTCGAACGGCTGGAGACGACGCTTGGCCGTCGGCTTAAACCAGGCCGGGCAGGACGCAAGCCGAAACGCCGGGAGGGAGAGGGGAAATTAGGATTAATTGGGGGACAGGATTAATTTGGGGACAGTATACTTATTTTAAGTTTAACATACTGATTTAATTATATTTTTTGTTAAATAAGTATACTGTCCCCCAATTAACATCCTTAAATAAGTATACTGTCCCCCAATTAACATCCTTAAATAAGTATACTGTCCCCCAATTAACATCCCTCGCCCCGCAAGTGGTCAGGATTTACCCTACCCCTACCCCCCATCCTTCTTCACCCGCGCCGCCAGCGCGGCGGCCATGAAATCGTCGAGGTCGCCGTCCATGACGGCCTGGACGTTGGAGGTCTCGACATTGGTGCGGGTGTCCTTGACCAACTGATAGGGCTGCATGACGTAGGACCGGATCTGGTGGCCCCAGCCGATGTCGGTCTTCTCGCCGCGTTCGGATTCCGCCTTGGCCTCGCGGTCGCTCAGTTCCTTCTCATACAGCCGCGCTTTCAGCATATTCATGGCGGTGGCGCGGTTTTTATGCTGCGACCGGCTGCTTTGGCATTGCACGACGATGTTTGTCGGCAGGTGGGTCAGGCGGATGGCGCTGTCGGTTTTGTTGACGTGCTGGCCGCCGGCGCCGGACGCGCGGTAGGTATCGACGCGCAGGTCCTTGTCATCGATGGCGATGTCGATTTCATCATCGATGGCCGGATAAATCCAGGCCGACGCGAATGACGTGTGGCGGCGCGACGACGAGTCATAGGGCGATATCCGCACCAGCCGGTGAACGCCGCTTTCGGTCTTCATCCAGCCATAGGCGTTATGTCCGGCGATTCTAATGGTCGCTGATTTCAACCCGGCTTCTTCCCCGGCGCTGGCTTCCAGCCATTCGACCGTGTGGCCATGGGCCTCGGCCCAGCGCGTATACATGCGCAGAAGCATTTCCGCCCAGTCCTGGGCCTCGGTGCCGCCGGCGCCGGCATGGATTTCCAGATAACAATCGTTGGCGTCGGCCTCACCGGACAGCAGGGTCTGCAATTCCGCCTTGGCGGCGCGCGCCTGAACGTCCCTGAGCGCCGTTTCCGCCTCTTCGGCGACCGCTTGGTCGGCTTCGGCCTCGGCCAGTTCCAGCAGTTCCAGATTATCGGCGAGGCCGCTTTGCAGCCCATGAATTTCGGCAAGGCTCGATTCCAGCCGCGTCCGCTCGCGCATCATTGCTTGCGCTTTTTCGGCGTTGTTCCAGAAACCGGCGGCTTCGCTGAGGGCGTTTAGTTCGTCGAGACGGCTTTGGGCGCTGTCATAGTCAAAGATGCCTCCTCAGCAGTTCCAGAGACTGCTTGATTTCGGAAGCCATTGTTTCGATTTCCGCGCGCATGGGGGAGTGCTCCTAAGACCCGGTCATGGCCGGTTTGTAGTCGGGATTGTGGCTTCGAACAAGTCCACAGTTAGGCGTCAATACAGACCGCCGGTCCCCGTTGCCGGTTGCCGCTCGTCGCCCTCGGCGGACCAGCTTTCGCCTTCGAGGACTTCGGTGCGTCCGGTCGGCACCGTGCCCGGCATAAAGGCCTCAAGAATGACATTCTTATCCCCGAGCCGCGCCAGCTCGCCAGTTGACGCATTCACCCGCACCAGGCGAATGCCCGGCGGAATACGGAACGGAATCGCTTTCTTTTTTTCTAGCGCCGCGGCCATGAAGTCGCGAAACAACGGCGCCGCCACACTGGACCCGGTTTCCTGGCGGCCCAGCGTCTTGGGCGTGTCGAAGCCGACAAAAACGCCGACCGCCAAATCCGGCGAAAAACCGATGAACCAGGTGTCCTTATCCGCATTGGTGGTTCCGGTTTTTCCGGCCAACGGCTTGCCGACGGTGCTGATCCGCCGCCCGGTTCCCCGCTCGACGACGCCCATCAACATGCTGACCACCTGATAGGCGCTGCCGGGTTTGGTCACCGGTTTACGGGTGTCGGCGATCACCGGCGTTTCCTGGCGGGTCCAGAAGGTGGCCCGGCAGTTGACGCAATTACGCCGGTCGTGGCGGAAAATGGTCTCTCCGTGGCGATCCTGTATCCGGTCAATCAAGGTCGGCGTGATGAGTTTGCCGCCGTTGACCAACATCGCATACGCGGTGGTGATTCTCAGCAACGTGGTTTCGCCTGAGCCCAACGCCATCGACAATGTTTCCGGCAATAAATCGACGACCCCAAATCGCTGGGCGTATTCCGAGACGGTCTCCATGCCAATCGTCTGAGCCAGGCGCACGGTCATCAGGTTGCGTGATTTTTCGAGGCCCAACCGCATCGTCGACGGGCCGTAGAATTGTTTGGTGTAGTTAGCGGGCCGCCATTTCGGCAACCCCGGTCCCTGGTCGATTACAAAAGGCGCATCCAGGATCAGGGTCGAAGGCGTATAGCCGTGATCCAGCGCCGCCAGATAAACAAACGGCTTGAACGCTGAGCCCGGTTGCCGCATCGCCTGGGTGGCACGGTTGAACTGGCTGCGCTCGTACGAATAGCCCCCGGACATCGCCAGAATACGGCCCGTATGGGGATCCAAGGCGACGATGGAACCATCGATGTCGGGCAATTGCCTGAGAGCGTAGGTCCCCGCCGGATAGGCGACTCCCTTCGCATTGGCGATGATGGGATCAACGATGATGACATCGCCGGGAACCAGGACGTCGGCCGGGCTGGTCACCTTGGCGCCGCGATTTTGATTCTCCAGCCAGGGCCGCGCCCACGTCATTTCAGCCAGCGGGATACGCCCATTGGCGCCATCTGCTAAGCCGATCAGGGCATCGTCCGGGCGAAGCCCAACAACGACGGCCAACAGGTGGGCGCCGATCCCCTTAACGGCAGGAATTTTGGCCAGCGCGCGCTGCCATTCGATCTTGATATCAAGCCGGGTTCCCTCTGCCAATCGGGCAACCGGCCCGCGCCATCCGTGGCGGCGGTCATATGTCTCCAGCCCATCGCGAAGAACCTTGTCGGCGATCGCCTGCAGCCTGGGATCCATGGTCGTGCGCACCGACAGACCGCCCTTGTACAGTTTTTTCTCGCCATATCGGGTGTCCAGCTGGCGGCGGACTTCCTCGGCAAAATATTCAGCCGTGATGTATTCGGTGGCCGAGCGCTGCCGCACCTCCAGGGGCAGCGCCATCGCCTGTTCCGCTTCGGCCTGGGTGATAAGGCCGTCGGCCTGCAGGCGGCCGATGACCCAGTCGCGACGCGCCTTGGCCGCCTCCGGCTTTTTCAGGGGATTATAGTTATTGGGCGCCTTCGGCAGGGCCGCCAGGAAGGCCGCCTCGTCGATGCTCAGCTCATCCATGGATTTATCGAAATAGTTGAGCGCCGCCGCCGCCACGCCGTACGAACCGAACCCCAGATAAATCTCATTCAGGTACAACTCCAGAATCCTGTCCTTGCTGAGCGCGCGTTCAATCCGAAACGCTAAAATCGCTTCCTTGATCTTTCTTTGCCACGACACTTCGTTGGTCAACAGGAAGTTCTTGGCCACCTGCTGGGTGATCGTCGAGGCGCCGACCGGACGTTTTGACCTTCCCAGGTTCCGAACATTGGTGAGCGCCGCGCGAATGACACTGAAAACATCGACGCCGGGGTGGAGGTAGAAATTCTTGTCCTCGGCGGCGAGAAACGATTGGACGACGCGCCTCGGCATCGCCTTGATCGGCACAAAAACCCTCTTTTCAGTCGCGTATTCAGCCAACAGCCGCCCATCACCCCCGTATACCCTGGTCATGACCGGCGGTTCATAATCAGCGAGTTGGCGGTATTCGGGAAGGCCACGGCCGTAGTTTTGGAAGATAAATAGAACACCGCCGGCGCCGACAACGGCAACAACCAGTAAAATTCCAAAAATGGTCAGAAGGACTCGGAGCATCAAACAATTCTACCACATGTCGACGGATCGACCCGACACACTATAAGAGGTAAATATGGCGAGGGTATGGCCGCTTATTTTCGAGTCGCTTCCTCGATAAGAACAAAAAATTCGCTGACGGCCTTGGTCACCGCCGACGCCAAGCGGGCGCGGTAGCCACTGGAACGCAGCGCCCGTTCGTCTTCTGGGTTGGACAAAAAACCTATTTCCAGCAGCACCGAGGGGATGTCCGGCGCTTTCAACACCGCAAAGCCGGCGAATCGGTGGGTATTGCGGAGCACCGTCGTCTTACGCTTCAGATCCTTGATCAGCATCGTCGCAAAACGAGACGACTGGTTCATGGATTCCCGCTGCGCCAAATCGATCAGGATATTAGTGACTTCCGGTGTCTCAAAGGTCAGGTCGACGCCGGCGATCAGGTCCGCCTTGTTTTCCTTCTCCGCCAATTCCTGGGCTTCCTTATCGGATGATTTTTCCGAAAGCGTGTAAATCGCCGGACCCTTGATGGCGATGTTCCTGACCGAATCCGCGTGAATGGAGATAAACAGATCGGCCTTGGCGTCGCGCGCCATCCGAACCCGGTCGCGAAGCCGGACAAAAATATCCCTGTCATGGGTTAGCTGAACCTCGAACCGCCCTGTTTGTTCAAGCTGTCGCTTGAGTTCGCGGGCCATGGCCAAGGTGATGTGTTTTTCATAGATGCCGGAAACACCGATGGTGCCGGGATCGACGCCACCGTGGCCGGGGTCGATCATCACGACATATTTTTTGCCGCGGTGTTTCGGTTCCGGTTTACGCGGCGCCAAACGGAAGGGCGAAGCCTGTTCGGGGGCCGAAACCGGTCCCTTAACCAAAACCATTTTCGGGGCTTTCGGTGTTGCTGGCGGCGCCGCTATATTTGCTGGCGGCGCCGCTATATTTGCTGGCGGCGCCGCTATATTTGCTGGCGGCGCCAGGGCCGACGGGCCGGGGTTGAATACCGGTCGCGTGGAGGCAAGAGGTGCCGGTTTTGATTCCAGTTGAACCGCGGTAACATGGACCGGCGTCTTGCCGGCATCGCGCATAAAAGCCTGATGCGTGGTTGGCGCCAGGTCCAGAACCAGACGGTAGCCCTGATCGCCGCCGGGGATCAGGATAAACGCCTTGCTGATCGCCGCCGGGGTTCTGACATCCAGAACGACGCGGGAATTTCCCGGTTTGAAAAGACCATAGCGTAATTTTTTAAAAACACCGGTGGCGCTCGGCAATGGCCTCGGCGGAAGCCGCCAGCCGACCTCCGGCAAATCAACAACAACCCGGTATGGATCATTAAGGGTAAAGACGTTGAAGCCGACTTGGTTGGTGACCTCGAAAACAATGCGCGTGGCGTCGCCCTGAACGCCGACGCGAATATCGGTGACGACCGTTTTCGCGGCCTCGACCGTTGCCGGAAGACACAGCCCAAGCGCCAATATCAGTACGGCCAGGGTTCGGCGGAAACCCAGAACAGTATTCAACATTTGGTACAACACAGGCACACTGACCCCCAAATACATGATCTATATCAGGGGCGGATAAACTGCAACCCTACTTCCAGCCCCCTTGCCACCAGATCTTACGGTGTTAAACAAGATCATTGTCGAACCAAAAACCTACCTTTATGTTAACACCATACTCTTTCCGGGTCAGCCAATTTGGTTTTTTTTCGATGCTGGCCCCCAAAGGACGGTTATATCACAAAGGTTTTGAGACCCCCGGACACCGAAATACCAAACCTAATTTCTGGTAATCCTCTGTTTCCGAGCGTATATAGACAGCGAGTGAGGGCGTTCCCTCATAACATATGGACTTTTTCATGCCGGATAGAGCAGCGCGATCGGATTATCCAAACCACCCGCCCATCGCGGTGGTGGACCCGTTCGCATGCGCCGCCGGCGTTTCACGAACACGCACCCTTTGCCCCGGCAACTCCCATTTTTGGGACAACCTTGCCGGACAAGGCGTGCATCGGAGTTTTATAAATAATGGCTACCAAAAGAATGCTTATCGATGCATCGCACCCGGAGGAGACCCGGGTCGCGATCGTTACCGGACACCACCTGGAAGATTTCGACGTTGAGGTCGAATCCCGAAGGCAGCTTAGAGGCAACATCTATCTTGCGAAGGTAACCAGGGTTGAGCCGTCCCTGCAGGCCGCGTTTGTAGATTATGGCGGAAACCGCCACGGGTTCCTCGCCTTTAGCGAAATCCACCCCGATTATTACCAGATTCCCGTCGCCGACCGCGAAGCGCTGGTCGCGGAACAACAGGTCGCGGAATCCGAGGCCGAAAACTTAAACGTCGGCGACGACGAAGAAGCTTCCTCATCCGATGATGCCCCTGCCGTCGAAACCCTGGGCGGGGATGACATCGAGGAAGTAGAGGCCCGGCGCCCGTCGGTACTCAAGCGCCATTACAAAATCCAGGAAGTCATCAAGCGCCGCCAAATTCTGCTGATCCAAGTGGTGAAGGAAGAACGAGGCACCAAAGGCGCCGCCTTGACGACCTATTTATCGCTGGCGGGACGGTATTGCGTCTTAATGCCGAACACCGCCAGAGGCGGCGGCATCTCACGCAAGATTGCAAATAGCCCCGACCGCAAACGACTCAAGACAATCCTCAACGACCTCGACATTCCCGGCGTCATGGCGGTGATTGTAAGAACCGCTGGACAGACACGCTCGAAAGCCGAGATCAAACGCGATTACGAATACCTGATGCGGGTTTGGGAATTAGTGCGCGAGGTGACCTTGGAATCCATGGCGCCTTGTCTGGTTCATGAGGAAGGCAACTTAATCAAGCGCTCAATCCGGGATCTCTACGACAAAGACATCGATGAAATCATCATCTCCGGCGATGCCAGTTACCGCGCCGCCAAGGACTTCATGAAGCTTTTGATTCCCAGCCATACCAAGCGGGTTCAACCCTTCAAGGAAACCGACAAGCAACTGTTTCAATTCTTCCAGGTGGAAGAACAGCTGGACGCGATGCATTCCCCTCAAGTGCAATTGAGTTCGGGTGGCTACATCGTCATCAACCCGACCGAGGCGCTTGTTTCCATCGATGTTAATTCGGGGCGCGCGACGCGTGGACGCAACATCGAGGAAACCGCGGTGAAAACCAACATTGAGGCATCCGACGAAATCGCCCGCCAACTCAAGCTTCGTGATTTGTCCGGCTTGATCGTCATCGACTACATAGACATGGATGAAACCCGCAACAAGATTAAGGTGGAACGCCGCCTCAAAGATGCCATGCGCACTGACCGCGCCCGGATTCAGATCGGCCGCATCAGCCCCTTCGGCCTTATGGAGCTGTCACGACAAAGAATGCGGCCAAGTTTGATCGAAACCAGTTCCGACCCCTGTCCATATTGCCAGGGCACCGGCGTCCGCCGCTCAACGGATTCTGCCACGGTTCATCTGCTGCGCGCCATCGAGGACGAAGGCATGCAGAAAAGGTCGAAGGAGATCACCGTTTTTGTTCCGACAAGCATCGCTCTCTATCTTATCAACCATCACCGCGATAGCTTGAGTGAAATCGAAACGAAGTACCAGTTATCGGTAACACTGGAAAACGACGATTCCTTAATCCCCCCCGGCTATCGCATTGAACGGGGCAAGGGTGACGCCAAGGCTCAAGACGACACTAGGCCCCGAGACGACACCAGGCCCCGAGACGACGTCAAGGGCCAGGATGTCGCCCCCAACCGCCCGGAACAGAATCAGGGTGCCGGCGAAGATGGCGTCAAGCGGCGTAGGCGACGTGGACGGCGGCGGCGGGGTGGTAGTGAAGGCGCTGAATATACCGCCGAAACCACAAATACCGTGACCGAAGAAGCCGCCGAGGCGCCGACGGACACATCGATGGACACATCGATGAAAATGCCGACGGAATTGCCGACGAACGACGATGGGAAAAATCCTCCAGAGCGCGCCAAGCGCCGCCGCGGCCGCCGCGGCGGTCGCCACCGGGGCCGCAAGCCTGCCGGGGAAACACCCCTGGTAACCGCTGGCGATCGGTCACCGGCGTCACCGGATTCCTCGCCGACGACCGACAGCATGGAAGCGGCCCCAGAGCACCCGGCAAACGATGACGAAAAAGCCGCCGCGGCGAATCAAAAAGAAGCCACTGCGGACACCGAGACCCCGGTAAAGAAAAAAGCCGATAAGCCAGCGAGAAAACCCCGGCGTGCCGCCAAGCCCAAGGTTGAAATTCCGATTGAAGTCGCGGTTGAACAAAAGCCGGCGGTGGCCCCCGAAACCGTTAATACCGATGCCGTCAGCGTTGACACAGAGGCCGACGACAAGAAAGCGGAAAAGCCGGCACGCAAGGGGTGGTGGAGCTTATCTTAAAGCAAGGCCAGGGGCTGGCCTTACCGGTTCCAACGTCCGAGGCGGTCCGCCGCCTCGGCCATAACCGCGAGCTGTCCGGCAAAGGAAAAACGCATATAGCGATGACCGCGCCCGGGGTCAAAATCGACGCCGGGCGTTGCCGCGACCCCGGTTCCAGCCAGCATGCGTGCGCAGAAATCCTGGCTGTCGTTGGTCAGGTCGGCGATGTCGGCATAGATGTAAAAGGCGCCATCTGCCGACGCCAACTTATCGAACCCCGCCTTGGGAAGCCGCTCCAACAGCAATGCACGGTTTTCGCCGTAGTGGGCAACATTGGCATCTAATTCGTCGCGGCAATCGAAAACCTTTAGGCACGCGCGCTGCGATAATGTCGGCGGCGAGATAAACAGATTTTGGGCCAGGCATTCAATAGATCGCAGCAAATCCCGCGGCACCACCATCCAGCCAAGACGCCAGCCGGTCATCGAAAAATATTTCGAAAAACTGTTAATAACAACCGCATCGTCCATATGCGCAAGCACCGTTTCGGCCGCCTCGCCATAGGTAATGCCGTGGTAGATTTCGTCAGAGATAAGGCGAATGCCTTTGTCCCGGCAATATTCGACAAGGTCTTTGAGCTCGGCGGCATGGATCATGGTCCCCGTCGGATTCGACGGGCTGGCGATGATCAAACCGTCCAGCGGCTTGGGCGAGCCACGAGCGGCCCGGTCAAGCAATTCCGGGGTCGGCTGGAAATTCGTCTCAGGCCCTGTTTCAAGGTCCACCACTTCGACCCCAAGGGCGTTCAGAATATTGCGGTAGGCGGGATAGCCGGGGCTGGCCAAGGCAACCCGATCACCGGCCTCGAAGGCCGACAGGAACGCCAACACGAACCCCCCTGACGAGCCGGTGGTGACGACGATCCGGCCCGCCTCAACTGAAACGCCATAAAACTCTTGATAGTGCCGGGCAATCCTGTGCCTCAGGTCCCAAAGCCCAAGGGCGTCGGTATAGCCAAGAAGGTCGGACGACAACGCATCCTTGGCGGCGTCCAGAACCGGCCCTGGGGCGCTGGTCCCCGGTTGGCCGACTTCCAGATGCAGCACGTCTTCGCCTTGCGCCTCGCGCTCATTTGCAGCGCGCATGACGTCCATGACAATGAACGGCGGGATGGCGCCGCGCTTGGCGACTTTGAGAACCACGGGCCTATTCGGCCCCGGAGGCAAGACCGAAGCCTCTGGGATCGGTCTGGATGGAACACAACATTCCGTCCTTATTGGGAACGCCGGTGGGGCAATAAATCGCATTCACCAAACCCATTCCCGAGACCGGGGCCAACCGATGGCCCAGTTTCCCAAGCGCCGAGACATTGCCGTCGGCAAGGCCCTGTTCATAATAGGTCACGTCGGGATCGCCACCGTTGTAGACGCGCTTGGCCGCAATCGCCGTTCCCAAGCCTTCCCCGGCCTTGGGCTGAACCGCGCCCATGGCGACACTGGCCAGGATCTCCGGAACGGCGATGCTGCCGGTGCCGGCGGCGCCATAGTAAAAGATATTGTGAATATTATTGACCCCCAACATCACCCCCAGGGAATCGAGGCCGCGGCCAAGCGGCGCCGGCAAGGCCGCGAGAATGATGCCCATCCCCTGGGCGATGCGGCCGACGCCAAATGGATTATTGAGGGTGAGGGCGCAAACGACGGCCGAGCCCTCGTTATCAACGGCAACGAAGCTGGTGCCGACGTTATTATCGAGAGTCTGGGCTGGTCCGGTGCCGGCGTTTGGCAATGCGGTATGGCGATCGTTTTGAAAGCCCTCCATCAGGCTCTTGACCACATCCTTGGAAACCAGGCTTTCGGGCGGGGCGGCTGTCGAGCCATCGCTCTTAAGCCAGCGACCTTGGGCGGAATAAGCCCGTCCCGAAAGCTCGGCCATAAGATGGTTGCGTTCGGGCGGGGCGTAATCTTCCCAATTATTATCTTCAATCAGCATCCCCATCACCTGCGCCGACAAAACACCTGACGGCCCGGGCATGATGGGAAAATGGATGGTGACATTCTTGATATAGGGAATCTTCAGAGTCGGTCGCCAAAGCGGTTTGTACGCACGCAAATCCTTGATGTTAATGGCGCCTCCGGCTCTGGCGACAGCGGTGACAAACTGGCGCCCCAGGAGGCCTGTATAGAAATCACCGGCACCGCGCCCCCTTAGCCTTCCTATCACCGCGGACAAGTCCAACTGCTTTAAGTAGTCCCCTTCCCGGACAAATTCGCCGCCCTTCTCCTGGCCGAACACCTTTCGGAATTCTGGGTCCGCCATCGCCGCCGGGGACAACCGATTTAGGTCATAGGCAAAAGCGCGCGATATTTGATTGCCGAAACGGGCCAGGGTTTCCGCCGGCGTCACCAATTTCGTCCACGCCAGTTTTCCGTATTTGGAGTGCAATACGGCAAGCCCGCGGATGGTACCGGGAATGGCAACCGGCTGAACCGCCGATGGTGGAAAGCCGGATGGCGCCCGAGGTAAAAAATCCAGGGTTTCAGTGACGTTTTTTTGGACATCATGAACCACGCAAATGCCGCCGCCACCAAGACTGGCCGAGGACGGCTTGGTCACGGAAAGCGCAAAGGATACGGCCACCGCCACGTCAGCGGCGCTGCCGCCGGAGGAAAGGATGTCGCGACCGATCAACGCCGCCCGGGGCTCATCCACGGCGACGCCACCCAAAAAACCCTGGATATAGCCAATGGTTCCCCGGTTGGCTTCCTCTTTGCCCGCCCCAAACGGGTTCAGCCTATCAAGAGGGTTAAGCCCCTTCAACGGGTTAGAGTCACATGCGCTCACCGCCATCATCAAAACCAACAGCGCAATTTGACGCCACCCCCGCTCAAGACTACGTTTTCCCCCTGGCCCGGACAGCACCGGCACGCGCCGCCCAATGCGGAAGTTAAAGGATTTGTTGAAACATATTGTAAAAATAGCCACGGTTTTTCTGTTTTCCGTCGTCCTGATGGCCGGTGCGGAACCGGCCCATGCCCAAAAAGTCTCCCTGGTCCGCGACGCCGAGATTGAAAATACCATCCGCCAATTCGCAGCGCCAGTTTTCCGCGCCGCAAACCTTGACGAAAGGGCGGTTAAAATTCACTTGGTCCTAGACGACTCCCTTAACGCTTTCGTTGCCGGTGGGCAAAGGCTTTTTATCAATACCGGCCTGATCACCCAAGCCGACAACGCCGGACAGATCATCGGCGTGATCGCCCATGAAACCGGTCATATCTCCGGCGGACATTTGGCCCGTATCCATGATGTCCTGCAACAAAGCTCGGCGACGGCGATCCTGTCCATGCTTCTGGGTGTTACCGCCATCGTTGCCGGGCGTGGCGATGTTGGCACCATGATCATCGCCGCCGGACAGGGAATATCAACATCGAACTTTCTTAAATATTCACGCACCCAGGAATCGGCCGCCGATCAAGCGGCGTTGAAATACCTGGATGCGACTTCGCAGTCCGCCAAGGGGCTGCTTGGTTTCATGCAGAAATTGGGTGAACAGGAATTGCTGGTGACGGCGCGACAAGACCCTTACGTGCGAACCCATCCTCTGACCCGCGACCGGGTCTCGACCATCGCCAACCACGTCGCCAATTCCCCCCACTCGGGAACAGCCGTTTCTCAAAATCTTGAGGTTCTGTACCAGCGTGCGCGGGCCAAGATCATCGGCTACTTCATGCCGCTGGGGCATACCCTCAGAATTTACAAGAACAGCGACACCAGCCAGGCGGCCCGATATGCCAGGGCGATCGGGTATTTCCGTAATTCCGACTTCGGCAAAGCGATTCGGTTGATGGACGAGTTAATTGCCGAGGTTCCCCTTGACCCGTATTTCTGGGAAATGAAGGGGCAAATAACCTTCGAAGGCGGCGATGCCAGGGGCGCGATAAAACCCTATCAGACCGCCGTTTCCCTGTTGCCCAACAACCCACTGCTGAGGCGCGACCTGGGCCGTGTCCAGTTGGAATTGAATGACCCGGCCTTGCTGAACGAAGCCATCGCAAATATACGCGCCGCCATTATCGAAGACCCGGAATCGCCCTTCAGCTGGCGCCAACTGGCCATTGGCTACGGACGCCAAGGCGATAAGGGCCACAGTTCCCTGGCCCTGGCTGAAGAAGCGTTGCTGCTGGGCAAGAAGTCCATTGCCCGTTATCACGGCGGCCTTGCCGAGCGTTTATTCCCCGAGGGATCGCGCGAATGGCTTCAAGCCCAGGACATTCTTACTGCCGCGCGGATCAAGAAAAAATAAAGGACGATCCTTGATATTACGACTTTCATGTCCCGGAAAGCTTTTCCAGGCTTTTTCCATATCGCTGGTGGCGCTTGTTGTTGGCTGCGCCCAGCCTCACGTTTCCACCGCGCCTGTCGGCACCATGGATGTGTTGGGGCCGGTCCCGGCGTTTGAGCCCAATGCCCTGCCGCTCGATTGGGTGCGTGTTGGGAATATCGCCCAGGGTCAGTTAAGCGTCGTCACCCGGGACGGCGTGCCGGCCCAGAAGGTGATCAACGGCAAGCAAAGTTTCATCGCCGTGAAACCGACCCAGGCTTCGCTGCTGGCGACGCCTTATCTGAGTTGGGCCTGGAACATGGCCGCCCATGACAAGGACGTCCATCCGGTCCGGTTGGCCATCGGCTTTTTGGGCGGAAATCCTCAATCCCAATCCCAGGCGGGCAGCCAGGATATAGATCGCGCGGGGCTTCCGCCGCATGATCGGGCCGTCGTCATCGTCTGGGGCCTGTCAGCGTTGCAACGGGGCGCTATTAGCATACCGAAAACGACCGTCGGGCGGCAGGCGGCGGCGCAATATACGCCCCGTGGCGGCTCCGAAAATACCGATTCCTGGTGGTTTGAAACCGTCGATCTTTCCGACATTTACCGCCGCGCCTGGCCGGGGGACGATGCCGGCAAGGCCAAGATCACCTTCATCGGCATCGCCGCCGCACCGGCGAGAAAACCGACGGCGGCCTATATTTCCGGTCTCCGCCTGTCACGATAGAGTGAAGAATTGATCTGCACGGATCCCTGTACAAGCGGCCTTAAAAAACGCATGATGCCGCCGCTTTAGTGTCCCCCGTCAAAACAACTGGTATGATAATCAAATGATCCTTTTCCCCATCCGCCGCCAAGTTTTTACCGTCTTGATCGCTGCCATCTTGTTTGCCTTCGGCGTCGCCCAATCCCATGCGCAGACCAAATCGGTGATGTCGCCTGAGGAAAAGAAATCCATCGAGGGTGTTGTCCGCGACTTGCTGATGAAAAATCCCGAAATCATCATCGAGGCCATTCAAAGCATGCGCGAACGCGAACAACGCGAAGGGGAACAGCGGGCAAAGGCGAATCTGGTCAAATTCCAGAAAGAGTTATTGAACGACCCGGACACCCCCGTCGGCGCCAATGTCAAAGGCGACGTCACCATCGTCGAATTTTTCGATTACCGGTGCGGCTACTGCAAACGGGCGTTCCCGGACCTCCAGAAAATTATCAGCAGCGATAAGAATATCCGTTTTGTGTACAAGGAATTCCCGATCCTGGGCCCCGATTCCATGACCGCGTCGAAGGCGGGGTTGGCGGCATGGGCCGTTGACAAAACAAAATACGAAGCCTTTCACCGGTTAATGATGGACTCCAAGGGGGGCTTGCCGGAAAGCCGGGTCATGGAATTCGCGACCAAGGCTGGCTACGACGCCAAGGCGCTGAAGAAGGCCATGGCAAACCCCAAGATCGACGAGCTGATCGCCAGAAACTTCGAACTGGCCAAGGCGTTGGACATCAACGGCACGCCAGCCTTTATCATTGGTGATGAAGTCATTCGCGGCGCCGTTGATCTGCAAGCGTTGCGGGCGGTTATATCCAAGGCCCGCGGAAGCTGAGAATTCAGGGGAATTCCGCCGCTTAGCGGACCGTAAACGTCATAAACTGATAACCGTTCACCCGTTCGACCAACAACAGCAGCTCCTTGCGCCCATCCTTCTTTGCCGCCTGGTATTCGGCGATTAACTGATCAGGCAGCCAAACGTCTTTTTGATTAACCTGAATGATCAAGTCGCCGCGCCGAAGCCCGATGTCGGTGCGGTCGGGGTCAACCAACGTTACAACAATGCCGACGGAGCCCCAACGCAGGCCGAAGCCCTTGCGTAATTTCGTGGTCAGCGACGCCAGCGTCAAGCCGGAGACAGGAAGGCTGGCGACGGCGCTATTCTTAATCAGCCATGGCGCCGTCCAATTGTCCAAGGTCAGCGACAGCGTCATCGGTTTGCCTTGGCGCAGGATGGCGACCTTGACCGTCTGGCCGGGCTTGGTGTCCCCGGCCGCCTTCACCATGGCGTCGAAGGTGTCGATTTTTTTGCCGGCGAAGGCAAGGATCAGGTCGCCGCGCCTGAAGCCGGCCTTGTCAGAGGCGCCGCCCAGAACGATGTCGCGAACCAGAACCCCGTCCGCCGATTTCAGATTAAGGGCTTTGGCGATTTGCTCGGACATGCCCTGAACCTGCATGCCGATGAATCCGGTTTCGGCGGCGCGCGTCGGGTTCGGCGACGCGGCAAGAACGATCACCGCCAGGACAACAGCGGCGAAGCCGACCGGCGGAATTTTCAAAACGCGTTTCATCGATCCGCTGCGCATTAACCGACCGTCCTGCCGTGAATCCTAAACAGTGGAAACTCTAACCCTTACAGGGAGTTGTGACAACAGAGCCGGGCTACATCGCGACCCCGGCCATTCAGGCCTTCAGACGCCGAATGGTTAACGGCGCGTCGCGGCCCTTCACGGTGACCATTTCCTCCGCTGCAAAATCGTCGTCGGCGAGGACTGTAGATCAGCAAGGGCGCGTCCCGCCATCAACTGTCTCCCGGGATCGGGAGATTGTGTCGCGACGGCCCTGGCAATGGTCTGGGGAATAAAACTTCAGAACCTTTATGCCACCCGTTGGTGGCGGGCCTGGAATTGTTTGCGGATGTGACTGGCCAGTTCGCAGCCGATGTCGGAGCCGCCGCCTTTCGGCAGATACATGTTAATCCCGAAATTCGGCAAGGCGGGCAGCCCAAAACCCGGCGGCAGCACCGCCAGGCCATCCGGGATTGTTGAGGCCAGCAAGGGCGCAATGGCGAGGTCCGCTTCCAGGGCGGCATAGATGGAAAGCATGCTGCCTGCATCGAAGCACGCTTGCCACTCACGGTCGGCGTCGGTCAGGGCCTTGATCGCGGAGGCGCGAAACGCGCACTTTTTATCACCGAAGGCAATCGGCAACGGATCGCTTTTGTAGGCCCGGCAATCGGTGGCGCCGACCCAGACCAGGGAGTCCGCCATCAGCAACTCGCCGCCCTCGCCGACATGGCGTTCCGTGGTCAGGGTCAGGTCAATCTCGCCCGCCGCCAGTGCCGCAAGAAGGGGTGGGCTCGCCAAGGGCAAAATAATGACGTTGATGCGGGGCCAGGTCCGGTTGAAGCTTTTTAAAATCGGCGGCATGAAGGCCTTGATGATGTCGTGGGGCACCCCGATACGGACCTCGCCTTCGAAGTCGGGCGACGTCATCGCGCCCCAGACCTGATCGTTGGTTTCCAACATGCGTTGCGCCAACGGCAACAGGCGCTCGCCAGCCGTTGTCAGATGGACGGTGCGCTTGTCACGCTCGAACAATTTCACCTGAAACAATTCTTCCAGCCGCTTCACCTGTTGACTGATCGCCGCCTGGGTCAGGTTCAGCATCTGACCGGCGCGGGTCATGCCGCCGGTCTCGGCGACGGCGACGAAGGCGCGAAGCAGGGCGGGGTCGATATTGCGGGCCATGATGATTTTCCAGGCGATTTAAGTTAATAACAAAACCTTATCCAAGCCATAATAAACATTCGTTTCTCTTATGCAATAGAAACGACTAATTCTGGACGCGAAATCAATGCGATCCCGTTATTCGAAAGTCACAGGAGCCCGATATGCAGTCCCAGACCAACGCCATTGCCTACGCCCCCCGGTTTCGCCGGATCTCTCACCCGATGCACGGTCTCTCCCTGGTGCGCCACGTGCTGGGTGTTATTCGCCAACGCCGCCGGTTGGCACGGTTATCGGACACTCAACTGGCTGATATCGGCATTACCCGTGAACAGGCCATGACCGAAGCGGCCCGGCCCTTCTGGGACCTGCCCGTGGGTCAGATCAACCTCAGCATTTTGGCGAGGTCAGGGCTTCGATCTTTTCCAGGGTTTGAATCGCCGTGAAGGACGAGAACACCATTTTCACTTTTGGCGTCACGCCGTTATCCAGGACCACGGCCTGGACCTCGTATTGGGGCTCGGCGGCGCGGCTGTCGAGGGGGTAAAAGGCGATCCGCATGGTCCAGCCCGGCCGGTCCAGGAGTGGTCCCAATTTATTTTTAGCCGCCTGCTTCACCAACGGGATGATAAAAGCGACGGCCCGTTGCGGGCCTTCTTCGTCGGTGCCGTCGAAGACCACCGCTTCGGCCCTCGATTCCCCGGCCCGCGCCTGTTTAATCAACCACGCTGTCAGCCCCCAATAAAACTGGGTTCCCGGCGGCAGTTTCATGGTGATTTTATTTGGCTGGGAATAAACCGCCTCGCCGGGTTTCTTCGAATCAACGTGGGCGACGCCCTTGTATCTTTTGTCATCGCCATTGGTGACCGAGCGCGCCGCAAAACGATATCGCTTGCCGTCCAGGGATTCCCATCCGGTATAGGCGAGTTTCTGTTTCAGGTTGTCGCCGGACTGGGTGGTCACATCCATATTGACCTGTTCCGCCGTGATCCAGGCGTCACACGTCTTTTCCAGCGTCGTCTGCACCGCCCCGCCGACGCCGAGGTATTGGCCCGGTTCCTGGGTCTCGCCCAGGGACAACGAATAGATCGCCCGGTGCGGCAACAATTCAGCAGCCGCGAGCCCCACCGAAACAGCCAGCCCCATAACGGCAACGGCGGCGGCAAGGGAAATTCTTGAGAATACTGATGAAGCCATGGTCTCCACTTTAAACATTCCCCCCCGCCAAGACAAAGCCGTTCTTGCGAAAGAGGGCCGCGCCCTATATCCCATCACCTATAAAAGTAATTGGAATTACACATCGCTATGCGCGTATTAAGCGTTTTCGGAACCCGGCCGGAGGCCATCAAGATGGCCCCTGTCATCGAGGCATTGGTGGCGGCGCCGGACATCCAATCCGGTGTCTGCGTCACCGCCCAACACCGCGTTATGCTCGATCAGGTGCTGAATCTGTTCGCGATTACGCCGGATTACGATCTCGACATCATGCGCGGCGGCCAGGATCTGGCCCATATCACCAATTCCGTTCTCACCGGTATGATCGGCGTGCTTGAGGATTTCAAGCCCGACCGGATCCTGGTCCATGGCGACACCACGACCACGTTCGCCGCCTCCTTGGCGGCCTACTATCAAAAAATTCCCGTCGGCCATGTTGAGGCCGGCTTGCGCACCGGCGACGTCTATGCGCCCTACCCGGAAGAGATGAACCGCAAGCTGACCGATGCCATCGCCGATATGTTTTTCGCGCCGACAGAGACCGCGCGCGCCAATTTGATCGCCGAGGGCATCGCTGACGACCGCATCACCGTGACCGGCAACACCGTCATCGACGCGTTGCTATCGGTGACAAAGCGGCTCAAGGACGACGACGGCCTGGCCCGGCAACAAGCCGACCTGTTCAAGCATTTGGATCAGGGCCGCAAGATGATCCTGGTCACCGGCCACCGGCGTGAAAACTTCGGCGCCGGGTTTGAGGCCATCTGCGCCGCGTTGGGCGATCTGGCCAAGCGCGATGATGTCGAAATCGTCTACCCCGTTCACCTCAATCCCAACGTCATGGAGCCGGTCCACCGAATCTTGGGCGGTCATGCCAACATCCACCTGATTGAGCCGTTGGACTATCTGCCGTTCGTTTATCTGATGAGCCGGGCCTACCTGATTCTCACCGATTCCGGCGGCATCCAGGAAGAGGCGCCGTCGCTGGGCAAGCCGGTGCTGGTCATGCGCGACGTGACGGAGCGCCCGGAAGCCGTCGACGCCGGCACGGTCAAGCTGGTCGGCGCCAATGCCACCACCATCGTCACCGAATGCGAACGACTGCTGGACGATGCCGGGGCCTATGACGCCATGAGCCGGGCGCATAATCCGTACGGCGACGGAAACGCGGCAAAGCGCATTGTCGAGGCGTTGTCCGGTGGCTGAACAGAAATTCAAAACCCCTATCAAAACCCTAGCGGTGATCGGGCTCGGTTATGTCGGGCTGCCGACGGCGGCGATCTTCGCCAGCCGGGGCCTTAATGTCGTCGGCATCGACACCAACGCCGGCGTCGTCGAGATGATCAACCGGGGCGAGATTCATATCGTCGAGCCGGACCTGGGCAAGATCGTCCAGGACGCGGTTTCCAAAGGCGCCCTGCGCGCCGCCACCACGCCCGAGGCGGCGGACGCCTTTATCATCGCCGTGCCGACACCGTTCACCGACGACCACAAGCCCGATCTCGGCTACCTGATGGCGGCGGCGGAAAGTCTGGCGCCGGTGTTGAAGGCGGGTGATCTGATCGTCGTCGAATCAACGGTGCCGGTCGGCGCGACCGAAGCCGTATCCGTGCGGCTGGCGGCATTGTGCCCAAAATTGTCTTTTCCCCATGACACTGAAGCCCCCGACATCCACATCGCCCACAGCCCGGAACGGGTGCTGCCCGGCCGCGTTATCGCCGAGCTGGCCAAAAATGACCGCGTCATCGGCGGCCTCACGCCGGAATGCGGGAAACGCACGGCGGCGTTGTACGCCATTGCCGTCGAAGGCGAATGTTTGCTGACGACGGCGGCGACGGCGGAACTGGTGAAGCTGTCGGAAAACGCTTATCGGGACGTCAATATCGCCTTCGCCAATGAGCTGTCGGTGATTGCCGACAAGCTCGGCATCGATGCGTGGGAGGCCATCCGGCTGGCCAACCACCACCCGCGCGTCAACATCCTGCAACCCGGTCCCGGCGTCGGCGGCCATTGCATCGCCGTCGACCCCTGGTTCATCGTCGACTCGGCGCCCGACGACAGCGACTTGATCCAGGCCGCGCGCAAGGTCAACGACGCCAAGCCGCATCACCTGGCCGGGAAAATCATCAAGGCCGCCGCCGAGATGGCGTCCCCGGTGATCGCGTGCCTGGGCCTAGCCTATAAGGCCGACATCGACGACCTGCGCCAAAGCCCCGCCATCACCGTGGTCCAGGACCTGGCCCAGGCCGGCCATAGGGTGCTGGCGGTCGAGCCTCATATTGACGCCCTGCCACCCGAACTGGATAGCCTTGACGGCGTCACCCTGGCGACCCTCGACGACGCGCTCAACGGCGCCGAGATCATCGTCCTGCTGGTCGACCACAAGGCCTTCAAAGAAGTCGATCGAGACCGCCTTGCGGGCAAGCCAATCTTCGATGCCCGGGGCGTTTGGCGGTAGCGCCTTCATGGTAGAAATTTACGTCGATGCGGATGCCTGTCCGGTCAAGGATGAGGTCTTGCGCGTCGCCAGCCGCCATGATCTTAAAATCTATATGGTCAGCGATGGCGGCATTCGCCCCAGCCAAAGCCCGCTGGTCGAACTGGTCATTGTCGAACAGGGGCCGGACGCCGCCGACGACTGGATCGCCGACCACATTCAAATAGCCGACATCTGCATCACCAGCGACATCCCGCTGGCGGCGCGCTGCCTTGAGAGGGACGCGTTCGCCCTCAAACCCAATGGTGATGCGTTTACGAACGACGGCATCGGCATGGCCCTGGCCAACCGCGACCTGATGCAGGATTTACGCGACAGCGGCGAGATCACCGGCGGCCCAAAACCATTCAGCAAATCCGACCGTTCGGTTTTTCTCAATCGCCTGGAAACCACCGTGCAGGCGGCGAAACGCCAGCCATAGACGCGGTTTTATCCGAGCAGCTGCTCCAGCCGGTCCAATGTTGCCATCGTCGGCAGCGCCTGGGCGACGCTGGAGTTAGGCTCGCGGCCTTCCTGGATCGCCGAGAAAAATTCGCGGTCCGTCAGCTCGATACCATTGTTGGAAACCGCGACGCCGGACAGGTCGATCGGTTCATGGTTGCCGTCGAACAGGTCGTCGTAGCTGGCGATGTAGGTGCCGTTGTCGCAGATGTAGCGGAAGAAGGTGCCGAACGGACCGTCGTTATTGAACGACAGCGACAGCGTAAGGATCGCGCCGGAATCCACCTTCATGCCGATGCTCAAATCCATGGCGATGCCCAACTCAGGGTGGACCGGCCCCTGCAGGGCGTGCATCTGGCTGGGCACCTCGCCGGTTTGATACTGGAACAGATCGACCGTGTGACAGGCGTGGTGCCACAGCAGATGATCGGTCCAGGTGCGCGCTTCGCCCTTGGCGTTCAAATTGGAGCGGCGGAAGAAATAGGTCTGCACATCCATCTGTTGGATGGTCAACTCAGCGGCCTCGATTTTATTGCGAACCCACTGGTGGCTGGGGTTAAAGCGCCGGGTGTGCCCGGCCATGGCAATCAGGCCGGTTTCCTTTTGAACTCGAAGCACTTCCTTGGCATCGGCGAGGGTGTCGGCCATCGGGATTTCGACCAGGACATGCTTGCCGGCCTTCAGGCACTGGATCGCCTGGGCGGCGTGGACCTGCGTCGGCGTCGCCAGGATCACCGCCTCGATGTCGTCTCGGGCCAGATTTTCGGCTAAATCCGTGCTCCAATGGCCGATGCCGCGATTCTTGGCGAGGGCTTCCACCTTGGCGGCGTCGCGGCCCATGACCGAGACAACCTCAACGCCATCAATGGCATCGATGCCTTCAAGATGTTTCGTCCCGAAGGCGCCATAGGCGCCGGCAACACAGATTTTCATGGCTCGCAACTCCTTATGGCACCGCCACCGGGCGGCGGCCTCCCTACTCAGGGTATAAGCGCTTCGTCGCCTATTCCAGAATTTAAATCCGTGATTTTTTTTATCACAGGGGTCAATGCGTTCAGCATTATTTGTGCTTTCCGGGGGTCCATCCGCCTGCGCCCAAGTGTGTGTCACCGATAGCGGTGGGTATCGGCTCCAGCGTCGTTGCCATGGAATCGTTCCAACGGTTGAGATAGCCGAAATACGAAATGATGCTGAGGATGTCGACAATATCCAACTCGCTGAAATACTGGCGCAGGTCCTGGAAGTGTTCATCCTTGACGGCGTTGGGGACAACGGCGGCAGCTTGGGCGAACCGCAGTGCGGCGCGTTCGCGCTCACTGAAATGATCGCTGGTCTCATATTCCCACAACTTCTCCAACGACTCAGCCTCCAGGTCCGAGCCCGGCTTCAAGGTGTTGGAACCCGTGTGCGCGACGCAATACAGGCACCCCGACGCCCGGCTGGCGATGTGAGCGATCATATTGCGCAGTCTCAAGGGCAGGTTGTCGGTCGGGGTATAGATCACCTTGCCCAGCCCGGCGAACGCCTGCACCAGTTCCGGTCGGTGCGCCATCGTCAGCAGGCTGTTGGGCAGAAAGCCCATGCGCTGTTCGAAAATGGCGAAGAAATCTTCCAGTTCCGGAACATCTTCTTTGTTCAAAGGGTCCATGCGAGCCATGCGGCGTGATCTCCCTATCTGGATTTGCGGTTATTTGCTGAACGTTTAGCTTTTCCTATAATGTTCTGAAAGTCCAAAAAATTCCGAGGATCGACGCGAATGAAAACCCAAGTCTGCATTATCGGCGCCGGGCCATCGGGGTTGTTGTTGGCGCAGCTTCTGCACCGCGCCGGTGTTGATACGGTGGTGCTTGAAAGGCACACCCGCGAACACGTCCTGGGCCGCATCCGCGCCGGCGTTCTGGAAACCGGCTTTTGCGACCTGATGCGCGGTGCCGGCATCGGGGCGCGCCTGGACAAGGAAGGCCAGGTCCATGACGGCTTCGACATTGCCTATCGCGGCGTCCGCCACCGCATCGACCTGAGCGGCCTGACCGGCGGCCATACGGTGATGATCTACGGCCAGACCGAAATTCAGCACGATCTGTTTGAAGCCCGTGACGCCATGGACGGCGTCACCATCACCGAGGCCAAAAACGTGCAGTTACACGATATTGACCGCGATACGCCCCACGTCACCTATACCATGGATGGCGAAAATTTCCACGTCGATTGCGATTTTATCGCCGGCTGCGACGGCTATCACGGGGTCAGCCGACAGAGCATCCCCACCGAGGCGCTGGTGACCTATGAAAAGGTCTATCCGGTCGGCTGGTTGGGCGTGCTGGCGGATACGCCGCCGGTGTCCGATGAATTAATCTACAGCAACCATGAACGCGGCTTCGCGTTGTGTTCGCTGCGGTCCGACCACGTCAGCCGCTACTATATAGACGTGCCGGTGGACACGCCGTTGCAAGAATGGCCGGACGATGTGTTCTGGGAGGAGCTAAAAAGCCGCCTGCCGAAAGACGCCGCCGCCGCCCTGGTCACCGGACCTTCGACCGAAAAAAGCATTGCACCGTTAAGAAGCTTCGTCTGCGACACCATGAACTACGGGCGGCTGTTTTTGGCCGGCGACGCCGGGCACATCGTGCCGCCGACCGGCGCCAAGGGCCTGAATTCCGCCGCCTCGGACATTTACTTTCTGTCCAGGGGCTTGATCGACTATTACAAGTCCGGGGCTGAGGACGGGCTCAAGGCCTATCCGGTCAAGGCGCTGGCGCGGGTGTGGAAGGCGGAGCGGTTCTCCTGGTGGATGACGCAATTGCTGCACCGCCTGCCCGAAAACGATGGCGGATTTTCCTTACGCTTGCAGGAAGCGGAATTGGATTATCTGCTGAATTCCAAGGCGGCCCTGACATCGCTCGCCGAAAACTATGTCGGCTTGCCGTTCGAATAAACTTAGCCGCCGAGCTTGCCCTTGTAATTCATATCCACCACCAAGATGTGATGTTGCAGCCATTCTTGTAAGTGGTCGTTGATGGTATTCGCCAGGATGCCCATATCCAACCCGCCGGTGGCCATATGCGACTGGGCGGAAGCTAGCCACTTCTCGAAATCCCGGTGCTCGGCCATGTGGGCTTCCAAGTCAGGGTAGTTCCCATCCCGCATCATCGATTCTTCCAGCGAGAAATGCTTGCGCACGTACCAATCCAGCTTGTCCATCACGTCACGCAGGTCGCCGTTTCCACTTTCGACCTTGCCAAGATTGTCGATCAGATCGATCAGAATTTTATGTTGGGCGTCAATCGCATCAATGCCGACGCTGTAGGAATCCTGCCATTGGAAGGTGCTCATGGCTCAACGTCTTCATTATTATTAGGCCAACCTTCACCTTAACCTCTGTCGCAATAATTCACCAATTCAATCATTGCCATCATGTTTATTCATTGAACTCATTATTAGGGATGCCCTACCCTTTAAGAATGTCAGATCAACATTCCAAGTTCCCTGAACGCTTCGCCTTTATCGGTTTCGGCGAGGCCGCCCAGGCCTTCGTCAAAGGCTGGCGTACGGTTGCCGATATCGAGGTCAGCGCCTACGACATCAAGACCGACATGGAGGCGACGCGCACCGCGAAGATGGCGGATTACCTTCGCCATCATGTCAACGGCGCCGAGACCGCCGCCGATGCCGTCACCGGCGCCGATGTGGTGATGTCGGCGGTCACCGCCGCGGCATCGGTGGAGGCGGCGCGCTCCGCCGTTCCGGCACTCGGCCCCGGACAACTGTACCTAGACATCAACTCGTGCGCGCCGTCAAAAAAGCGCCAGTCCGCCGAAATGATTTCCGCCACCGGCGCCGATTATGTTGATATGGCGGTGATGGCGCCGGTGTATCCGGCCATGCACAAGACGCCGCTGCTGATCGGCGGGCCGGGGGCGACACGGGTGGAAGAGCTGCTGCAACGGCTTGAGATGAAATTCGAAATCGTCTCGGACCGGGTCGGCGATGCGTCCACCCTCAAGATGGTGCGTTCGGTCATGATTAAGGGGATCGAGGCCCTGGTTTCGGAATGCATTGTCGCCGCCGTGCGCGAAGGCATTGACGACAAAATCCTGGCCTCTCTGGAAGGCAGCTTTCCCGGCATGAATTGGGAAAAGCGATCCGGCTATATGCTGGAGCGGATGGTCCGCCATGGCCGTCGCCGCGCCGAGGAAATGCGCGAAGTCGCCAAAACCATGGATGACTTAGGCATCGAGGGCGTGATGGCGGCAGCCACCGCCGAACGTCAGCAACAGGTCGCGGACTTGAACCTGCTCGACGAATTTGATGGCCAACCGCCCGAAGATTACCGGGTGCTGGCCGAGGCCATCCTCAAGGCCCGCGCCGCCAAAAAGGGAAACCCATGAAGCAAACCGCTATCCCCGCCGTCATGATGCGCGGCGGCACGTCGAAGGGGCCGTATTTTTTAAAGTCGAACCTGCCCGCCGACACCCAAACCCGCGATAAGGTGCTGCTGAGCCTGATGGGCTCGCCCGATGTGCGCCAGATTGACGGCATCGGCGGCGCCGACCCGCTGACCAGCAAAGTCGCCATCGTCAGCCGTTCGGACCGCGACGATGCCGATATCGATTTTTTGTTCGCCCAGGTTTCGGTGGACAAGGCATTGGTCGACACCACGCCCAACTGCGGCAACATGCTGGCCGGCGTCGGGCCGTTTGCCATTGAACAGGGATTATTCGCCGCCAAAGACCCGGAAACGGTCGTGCGCATCCACACCGTCAACACCGGCATGATCGCCGAGGCCACCGTGCGGACGCCCGGCGGTGTCGTCGAGTACGACGGCGATGCGCGCATAGACGGAGCGCCGGGCACATCGGCGCCGATCATCCTCAACTTCCTTGATGTCGCCGGCTCCGTCTGCGGTGTCTTGCTGCCGACCGGCAATGTGGTGGATACGGTGGACGGGGTTGAGGTCACTTGCATCGACAACGGCATGCCGGTGGTCTTGTTCCGCGCCGCCGATGTCGGCGTTACCGGCTATGAAAGCCGCGACGAGCTTAATGCCAATGATGAGCTGAAGGCGCGGCTGGAACGCATCCGCCTGCCCGCCGGAAAATTGATGGGGCTGGACGATGTCAGCGAAAAGGTGATCCCGAAAATGATTATGGTGGCGCCGCCAAAAAACGGCGGGGCGATCACCACGCGCAGCTTCATCCCGCGCATTTGCCATGCCTCCATCGGCGTGCTGGCGGCGGTGACGGTGGGCACGGCGTGCCTGTTTGAGGGCTCACCGGCGGCCAAGGTCGCGATTGTGCCGGGCGGCACGCCCAAGCGTCTGGCCATCGAACATCCCAGCGGCGAGTTCACGGTCGAGCTGGATGTCGGCATCAAAGACGGCGTCGCCGACGTTCAACGCGCCGCCTTGTTGCGGACCACGCGCAAACTGTTTTCCGGCGAAGTGTATGTGCCGGGCGATGTCTGGGATGGCCTATAATTCACCAGCCCAATGAAAAAAATCAGATTTATCCATTTCACCAATGTTATGGATGGCTCTATTCTCGAACCATAAAAAATCGCGATCAGGAAGGATGCCTTCGCCATGAGTTGGAGCAAGAAGGACTACGACGATATTCCCGGTACCTATGTGTTCGACGGACGCCGCGCCGTGATGGGCTGGCCCCTGAACAAGATGTGCATGACGCTCAACGATGAAGACAACCGGGAGGCGCTCCGCCAGGACGTCGAAGGCTACTGCAAGAAATTCGATATGTCCGACGAACAGACCAAAGCGGTCAAAGACCTCGATGCGCTGGCGATGCTGCGTCTCGGCGGCAACATCTATTACATGGCCAAGCTGATCGGCGCCTATAACCTGAACATGCAGGACATCGGCGCGCAGATGCGCGGCATCACGGTCGAGGAATTCAAGGACATGCTGCTCCGCCAAGGACAGGAGGTCGTCTGATGGCAACGCTCGTGGGCGGCATTACGTCGTCGCATATCCCCGCCGTCGGCATCGCCACGACCAAGCGTTTGTTCGATGATCCGTATTGGAAGCCGTTCTTCGATGGCTATGTCCCCGTCCGCGAATGGATGGAAAAGGTCAAACCCGATGTCGTCATTTCGATCTATAACGATCACGGCCTCAATTTTTTCCTCGACCAGGTGTCGACCTTTGCCATTGGCGCCGCCCATCATTACGACAACGCCGATGAAGGCTGGGGCCTGAAGACCATGCCGCCGGTCCCCGGCGACCCGGAATTGTCGTGGCATATTATCGAGGCGCTGAATAAAGACGAGTTCGACCTGACCATGTGCCAGGAAATGAAGGTCGATCACGGCCTGGTCGTGCCGCTTCAGGTAATCTGGCCCGATGCCGAGGAATGGCCGGTCAAGGTTGTTCCGGTCGCCATCAACACCGTCCAGCACCCGGTCCCGTCGGCGAAACGCTGTTATGACCTTGGCGTGTCGATCGGCAACGCCATCCGTTCTTATGACGAAGACCTGAAGGTGGTCGTCTTCGGCACCGGCGGGATGTCGCACCAGTTGCAGGGCGAACGCGCCGGGTTCATCAACAAGCGGTTCGACCTCGACTTTATGGATAAAATCATCGACCGCCAGCAAGAACTGACGGCGCTGACGACGACCGATTTTATCCGCGAAGCCGGCTCGGAAGGCGTCGAGCTGATTATGTGGCTGACCATGCGCGGCGCCTTGGGCGACAAGGTCAAGCTGCTGCATTCCAATTACCACGCGCCGATTTCCAATACCGGGGCGGGCGTGATGCTGTTGGAGCCAGTCGAATAATGGAAGACGCCGTAAAAACCACCGAACCGCCCCTGTGCATGGCGCCGGACCCCAACCCGCGGACGCCGGATTTCATTCCGCCGGCGAATGCCTGTGACGCGCATTGCCATATCTTCGGGCCGGCGGCTGAATACCCGTTTGCGCCGGATCGCAGCTACACACCGCCGGATGCCGGCCTTGCCCAGTTCAAGGCCCTGAAAAAGATATTGGGGCTGGACCGCGCCGTGCTCGTCAACGCCAGCTGCCACGGCACCGACAACACCGTGATCCTGGACGCCATCGCGCAAAGTGACGGCCAGTATCGCGGCGTCGCCAACGTCGATGACCGCTTCAGCGATGACGATTTTCAAAAACTCAACGACGGTGGGGTGCGCGGCTGTCGTTTCAATTTCGTCCGTCATCTGGGCGGGGTGGCGGATATGGACGAATTCCATAGCATCGTTGAACGCGTTCGTCCGTTGGGATGGCATGTGGTGTTGCATTTCGATGCCGAGGACCTTCTGAAATTCATGGCTATGCTGCTCAAGCTTCCGGTGCCGTTCATCATCGACCACATGGGTCGGGTGCCGACCGTCAACGGCTTGGCGCAACAGCCCTTCAAAAACCTGTTGGAAGTGGCCAAGCTGGAAAATTGCTGGATCAAGGTCTGCGGCGCGGAGCGCATCGCGTCGGAAGGCCCGCCGTTTACGTCCGCGGTGCCGTTCGCCCAGGCGGTCATTGATGTCGCCCCGGACCGGACGTTATGGGGCACCGACTGGCCGCACCCTAACATCAAGAAGCACATGCCCAATGACGGCGATCTGGTCGACCTGATCCCCCTGATCGCGCCGACCAAGGAGGGCCAGCAGAAACTGCTGGTCGATAATCCCGACCGGCTTTACGGTTTCGGTACATAGGAAAAGACAATCATGAGCAACAATAAAACAGCCCTTGTCATCAGCGCCCATGCGGCGGATTTCGTCTGGCGTTGCGCCGGCGCCGTCGCGCTCCATCAAAACAAGGGCTATGACGTCACCATCGTCTGCCTGTCATACGGGGAACGCGGTGAATCGGCGAAGCTGTGGAAGCAAGGCGGCTGCACCCTGGAACAGGTCAAGGCCGACCGCCGCAAGGAAGCCGAAGCCGCGGCCAAGGTGCTCGGCGCCCATGACATCCAGTTCATGGATTGCGGCGACTACCCGCTGGAGCTGGACAAGGACAAAAAATTCGAGTTGGTCGATATCATCCGCAAGGTGCAGCCGACCTTTATGTTGAGCCACTCGCTGTACGATCCCTATAACACCGACCACATGTACGCCACCAATGTCGCCATGGAATGCCGCATGATCGCCCAGGCCTGGGGCCACAACCCCGGCGAAAAGGTATTGGGCGCGCCGCAGTTATACCTGTTTGAGCCGCACCAGACCGAACAAATGCAATGGAAGCCGAACGTGTTTTTGGATATTTCCGAGGTCTGGGAGCAGAAATGGGCCGCCATTCAGTGCATGCGGGGCCAGGAACATCTGTGGCATTTCTATGAAAACGTCGCCGAAAACCGCGGCAATCATTTCCGCCGCAATTCCGGCGGTCAGGCCGGCGGACGGGCCGCCACCCACGCCGAAGGCTTCCAGGCGATATATCCGCAAACCGTCGATGAACTGTAAGGAATCGCTTTTATGACTTTTGATCTTGGCGTTTGCCACACCGGCATACCGCGCGCGCCCCTCGATATCGTCGATGGCTTGGCAAAAATGGGCAGCGCAACGGTGCATGAAGCGCAAGGCAGGGTCGGTCTGATGCAGCCCTATATGCGGCCGATTTTCCCGAAGCGCGTCGCCGGCACCGCCGTCACCATTCTGGCCCAGCCCGGCGACAACTGGATGCTGCATGTCGCCGTTGAACAGTGTCAGCCCGGCGACTTTCTGGTGCTGGCGTGCACGGCGGATAACGGCGACGGCATGTTCGGCGACCTGCTGGCGACATCATTCAAGGCGCGCGGCGTTCGCGGACTGGCCATCGACGCCGGGGTGCGCGACGTTGCCGACCTCAGGGAAATGGATTTTCCGGTCTGGTCGAAATGCATTTCGGCCAAGGGCACGGTTAAGGAGACGTTAGGCTCGGTTAACGTGCCGGTGGTTTGCGCCGGAGCGCTGGTGCATCCGGGCGACGCCGTCATCGCCGATGAGGACGGCGTTGTCGTGGTGCCGAGGGCGCGTGTCGAAGCCGTGCTGGAGGCGGCTAAAAAACGCATCGAGAATGAGGAAATGAAGCGCGCCAAGCTGGCCGCCGGTGAGCTGGGCCTTGATCTTTATAACATGCGGCCACGGCTCGAAGAACAAGGGCTTCGTTATATCAAGTCCGAAGATTAAACCTCAAATTTAGGTGGGCGGTTTGTGCTCGGCGAAAAGCTGTTTGATCCGCGCCCTCAGCCAGGTCATGGCCGGGTCGCGGTCGCTTCGATGGTGCCACGCCATGGACGCCTCGAAACTGGCCAGTTCAATAGGGATTTTCTTTTCCACCAGCTTGAACGAACGGCGCAGCATGGCGGATACCTGCCGCGTGAACACCCCGGCCATATCGCTTTCTTCCAACAGATACGGCGCCAGCAAAAAGTGCGACACGGATACCGCGATACGGCGTTTGGCGCCGACCCGCGCCAGGATGTCATCGAAGATGCCGGCGCGTTCCCCCGATGCGCTGACCAGCAGATGCGGATAGTCCAGCAGCGCGTCGAGGGTGAGATTTCCTTTTAACGCCGGATGGCCTTTGCGGAACAGGCAGACGAAGTCCTCATCAAACAGGTATTCATGGCGAACAGACTTCTTGGTTTCTGTAAAATTGCCAAGCGCGATGTCGGTGCGGTTGGCATCCAGCGCCGCCAGCGCCAGTTCGCGGTCTTCGGTAATGACGTGAAGGTCCATGTCGGGGGCAAGCCTGGCAAGGTGCGCCGTTAATTTTGGCATGACCGGCAGGCTGATGTAATCGGGCGCCGCGATCCGGTACAGGCCGCGCGCCGTGGCGGGGTCAAACTCGACATTGGTGATCAGGCAATCTTCGATATTATCCAGGATGGCGGCGACCGGATCCTTCAATGCCTCGGCGCGCGGTGTTAGCTGCAACCCACCGGCGCCGCGCACCAGCAAGGGGTCGTCGAACATGGCGCGCAGCCGGTTAAGCGCATTGCTCATGGCCGGCTGGCTGCGGCCGATGCGCTTCCCGGCGCGGGTCACATTGCGTTCCTCGACCAGTGCATGCAGCACTTTCAAAAGGTTGAGGTCGACGTTCAGAAGGTTCATTGTTGTCCTGACTGGATATTCATTTCTTCAATACTATCCATAAAATTTATTCATTAAACAAATTTATGTACCTGCCGTAGCCTTGGCTAAACGACCCTTTTACGCGATTATTACCCTTGGCATTCCTCTTGGCAGTGGATACGGGGAGAAATATCAATGGCCGCCACCGGAAAACCACCGTTTAGAGCCGATCATGTCGGCTCACTGCTGCGCCCACTGGCGATCAAAGAGGCCCGCGCCAAGCGCAAGGCCGGTGACCTGACGTCTGAGGAGTTGCGCGAGATCGAAGACGTCGAGATCAAAAAAATCATCGCCCGTCAGGAAGACGTCGGGCTGGAAGCGATTACCGACGGCGAATTCCGCCGCGCCCTGTTTCATATTGATTTTCTTGAGCACCTCAAGGGCGTCGTCGTCAAAAGCGGCTATCCCATGAAATTCAAAACCACCGAAGGCGAATTGGAATTTGCGCCGCCGAAAATGGAGATCGTCGGCAAGCTGGAGCGTATTCGTCAGATCGCGGTGGACGACTTCGCCTACCATTCCAGCCTCGTCACCAAGACGCCGAAGCTGTGCATCCCATCGCCGACGATGCTGCATTTCCGCAGTGGCCGCCAGGGCATCAGTTCGGAAGTCTATCCCGATATCGAAGAGTTTTTCTCGGACCTGGCGCGCGCCTATCGCGAGGAAATCACGGCGCTGGGCAAGGCCGACTGCAAATACCTGCAACTGGACGACACCAACCTGGCCTATCTTTGTGATCCCGCCATGCGCGAAAAAACCAGGGAAATCGGTGAAGACCCGGACGCGCTGCCGCGCCTGTACGCCCGCATCATCAATGACGCCATTTCCAGCAGACCCGACGATATGACGGTATGCATCCACCTTTGCCGCGGCAATTTCAAAAGCGCCTGGGTCGCCGAAGGCGGCTATGAGCCGGTCGCCGAAGTGCTGTTCAACGAGCTTAATGTCGATGGCTACTTCCTTGAATACGATGACGAGCGTTCCGGTGATTTCGCGCCATTGCGCTTTGTGCCCAAGGGCAAGACCGTGGTGCTGGGGCTGGTCACCTCCAAATCGCCGGAAATGGAAACCAAGGACGAACTCAAAACCCGTATCGACGAGGCGTCGAAATATATGGATATCGACCAGATGGCGCTGAGCCCGCAGTGCGGTTTTTCCAGCACCGAAGAAGGCAACGAGCTGACCGAGGACGATCAGTTCGCCAAGCTCGGCCTGATTGTCGAGACGGCACGCGAGATTTGGGGGTAAACGTCTACTTTTTATGGGGACGTAGGCGTTGTTGGATTTGTTTGGTCAATAATCGCCATAGCCATTATTCATTGAACAAATCCCTTCGGGTGCCATAACGTAGGCTCCTAATAACAAAGGCGACGCCGAAGCGTCGCGGACAGGGACACACAAACCATATTTGGGAGGCATACCATGTTGAAATCTTTAAAAACCGCCGTCTTTGGCGTATTGGCCCTAGGGCTAATGAGCGGCCTGATGGTTGGCATCGCCGGCACAGCCAAGGCGGAAGTCATCACACTCAAGTTGCATCATCTGCTGCCGCCGGTGTCGAGCGCGCATAAGAATATGCTGGTGCCGTGGGCCAACAAGGTAATGAAGGACTCGGGCGGTCGCCTCAAAATCGATATCTATCCGTCCATGCAGCTGGGCGGCGCCCCGCCGCAGTTGGCCGGCCAGGCCCGTGACGGCATCGTCGACATTGTCTGGACGTTGCCGGGGTACACGCCGGGTCTGTTCACCCGCACCGAAGTGTTCGAACTGCCGTTCATGCATTCCAGCACGGTTGCGACGACGCTGGCGATCAACGAATTCGCTGACAACCACCCGGAAGACTTCAAGGCCTACAAGATCATCGCCATGCACGTCCATGCCGGTCAGCTTTTCCATTCCCGCAAGCCGATCCGTACCGTGGCCGACATCAAGGGCACCAAAATCCGCACCCCGACGCGGACCGGCGCCTGGTTGATCGAAGCCATGGGCGCGGTGCCCATCGGCGCGCCGGTGCCGAAGATTCCGGAATTGCTGTCCAAGGGAATTGTCGATTCGGTTCTGGTTCCCTTTGAGATCGTTGGACCGTTGAAACTCGACCAGCTGGTCAACTATCACATCGTTCTTGACGACCCGAAGACGACGCGGATCAACACGACGACCTTCATGATCGCCATGAACAAAAAGAAATACGATTCTCTGCCGGCTGATCTCAGAAAAGTCATCGACAACAACTCCGGCAAGCATATCGCCAAGTGGATCGGCGAAATCTGGGATGCCGCGGAAAAACCGGGGATGGCCAAGGCGGCCGCTTCCGGCGAGATTTTCAAACTTCCCCCGGCCGAGGTGGCCAAGCTTCGGGCCATGACCGAAGGCCCCGTCACCGAACGCTGGATCAAAGATGTCTCTTCCAAAGGCATCGATGGTGTGGCGCTGGTGAAGGAAGCCCGCGCGCTGATTGCCAAGTACTCGAAGTAATCCGAAGTACCTCGTGGACACAGGGGTAATTCTGTGTCCACGGAACGAATTTCGCAAGGGCGGGTGTGCTAGGGTTCGAAGGCTGCGGTGCCCCGGTCGCCGAGGCATGAATTCAGGCTTTCGACCAAAGGCATGGAATGTCCGACACCACTGAAACCACGGAAATCGAGGATCGTCCCGATCATCCCATCGGTCGCGTTCTATTCCGGTGTTCCTACCTGATCGCCCTGGCTGGTGGTTTTCTGATGGTCGCCATCGCCGCCATGGTGGTGGTCAGCGTGTTAGGGCGGTGGCTTATCTCCAAACCCATCTTCGGGGATTTCGAAATGGTGGCCATGGGCACGGCCATCGCGGTGACGCTGTTTCTGCCCTATTGCCATCTGAAACGCGGCAACGTCATTGTCGATTTGTTTATGTCGTGGGCGCCGCGCCGGGTGCAAAGCTTCCTTGACGTTATCGGCAGCCTTATTCTGGCGGCCATTTCCGGGATGCTGACCTGGCGCATGTATCTGGGCGGTTTTGATGTCCATAAATTTGGCGACACCACCTACATTCTGGCCCTGCCGTTGTGGTGGGCCTTCCCCTTCATGATACTTGCCTACGCCCTGTTGACGCTGAACTGTATCTATACGGCGGTGCAGGATCTGGTGAGAACGTTCCGGTGACAAGTTTCGAAATCGCGCTTTCCGGTCTCGCCGTCTTGCTCAGCCTTTTGGCGCTACGCATTCCCGTTGCCGTGGCCATGCTGCTGGTCGGTATGGGGGGATACGCCGCCATCGCCGGAATTTTGCCGCTGATCAATTACGCCAAAACGGCGCCCTATTGGCGGTTTGCCTCCTATGATCTTTCGGTCATCCCGATGTTCCTGCTGATGAGCCAGTTCGCCGGCAAGGCCGGGCTTTCCAAGGCGCTATTTAACGCCGCCAACACCTTCCTCGGCCACCGCCGGGGCGGCGTCGCCATGGCGGCGATTGGCGGCTGTGCCGGGTTCGGCGCCATTTGCGGGTCATCGCTGGCGACCGCGGCGACCATGGGCCAGGTCGCCCTGCCGGAGCTGCGCCGCTACAATTATTCCGGCGCGCTGGCGACCGGGGCGCTGGCGGCGGGCGGTACGCTCGGCATCCTGATCCCGCCGTCGGTGGTGCTGGTGATTTTCGCCATTTCCGTCGAAGCCAACATCGTCACCATGTTTCAGGCCGCCCTCATCCCTGGCCTGATGGCGGCGGCGGGCTACATCATCACCATTTTCCTTTACGTGCGGATCAAACCCGAAGCCGGACCTGTCGGCCCGCGTTCGGGGCGGGCCAAACGGATACTTGCGCTGATCGAAACCTGGCCGGTGTTGCTGATCTTCGTGGTCGTCATCGGCGGTATTTATGTGGGTGTCTTCACCCCGACCGAGGGCGCCGCCGTCGGCGCCTTCGGCACCGGCATCATCGCCGTGTGGCGGGGCGGCCTGCGCTGGCAGGGCTTTATTGATTGCCTGGCGGGCACCGCATCATCGACGGCAATGATCTTCCTGATTCTGCTCGGCGCCGATTTTTTTAATGCCTTCCTGGGCCTTTCTCGAATGCCTCTGGAACTGGCCGAGGTCATCGGCGCCAGCACGCTTTCGCCGATGGTGATTTTGATGCTGATCCTGGTGTTCTACTTATTGCTCGGGTGTGTCATGGACAGCCTGGCCATGATCCTGCTGACCGTGCCCGTGTTCTGGCCGATCATCGCCGGCCTTGATTTCGGCCTGCCCGAAGACGATCTAAAAATGTGGTTCGGCATCATCGTGTTGATCGTCGTCGAAGTGGGCCTGATCACGCCACCGGTGGGGCTCAACGTCTTTGTCATTAATTCCATGGCCAAGGGCGTCAAACTGAAGGAAACATTCATCGGCGTATTGCCGTTTCTGGCGTCGGATTTAGTCCGCATCATACTGTTGATTTTGTTCCCGACGCTGACATTGGCGTTGCCGCACGTTCTGAAATAATCCGATTGCTGATGGGAGACCCCGGTTGATGAAGGGCTACGGCGACACCCACGCGCGCGGTCTGGCCGCCTTTGACGCCATCCATGGTGATTTTGCCGCGCCCGCCTTAAACGGCGAAGCCCGCCCCACCCATACCATTGCCGAGGCCCGCTTGCGCGGGCTCAGTGATCGCTCAGCGTGACTCTGGAACCGCAGAAATCCGACTGGCCGATGGTGGCGCTGGCGATTTTGGCTGGAATCACGGCGGCCGCCCATGTCGGCAAAGCACCTCCCGCGCTGCCGTTGCTGCGCGGTGAATTGAACCTGAGTATCGTTCAGGCGGGGTGGACCGTTTCCATCATCGCCGCCATGGCCATGGCCAGCGGCATGGCCGCCGGGATGACGGCGGATCGCATCGGCCACCGCAGGCTGCTCATCATCGGTCTGCTGATCATGGCGCTCAGCGGGGCGGTGGGGTCGGTTGCCGATGGGCCTTGGTTGTTGCTGGTCAGCCGTTTTTTTGAAGGGGTCGGCTTTATTTCGGTGGCGGTGTCGGCGCCGTCTTTGATCGTGACGTCTATTTTCCACCGCCACCGCCAGGTGGTGCTCGGCATTTGGAGCATATGGGTGCCGGCCGGCATGGCGTTTTCGATGTTTATTTCACCGCTGATCATGGCGCCATTCGGGTGGCGGGGGCTGTGGGTGTTCTGGTCGGTTATAACCGTTGGTTTGGTGGCGGCGTTATTGGCGAAACCGGCGCCGCCAACGCCGCCCGAAGCACCCGCCCAACCGCGCCATTCTTATGTCGGTAGCCTTAAACTGATTTTCGGGCGGCCCGGACCGTTGCTGATGGCCTTGAATTTCTGCGTCTTCGCAACCCAGTGGGGTTCGATGATAGTGTGGCTGCCGAGCTTTCTGTTTGAGCAACGCGCCCTGCCCGTTTCGACCGCGGCGTTGCTGGGCGGGCTGGTGGTGGTGGTCAATGTGCCCGGCAATTTATTGGGAAGCTGGCTGTTGCATCATGGCGTCCGGCGGCGCTACCTGATCGGTTTCGCCCATTTCGCCATGGGGCTTTGTGCGATTGGTATTTTTTCGGACAGCCTGACCGATATGACGCGGTATGTGTTGGTGTTGGTGTTCTCACACATTGCCGGGATCTTGCCGGCGGCCATGTTCGCGTCTGTCCCCGTCCATACGCCGACGCCGCAACAGTTCGGCGCCACCAATGGATTACTGTTGCAGGGTTCCAACATCGGTAATTTCTTCGGTCCCCCCGCCGTCGCCGCCGTGGTTGCCGCAATGGGCGCCTGGAACGGGGTGCTGTGGCTGATGCTGGCCAGCGCCGGGGCAGGCATCGCGCTGACAGTGTGGCTGGCGGCGATAGAGAACCGTTCAGACTAACTTGGGCGGGGTGGAGAAGCTACGCTCCATCCGGTCGCGCAGCACCTCCGTAACGACGGGCTCGACACCGAACCACAACATCCACGCCGGCGGGCCCTGATGCAGCAGCATGCCGAGCCGTTGACGGTGGGACGGAAGCAACGGCCTCGCTTTGCTCCTACCGGAACTTCTGGAGATATTCCTACTGCCTGACGCTGCTAGCACCGGACATCGTTGAGATGATCCTGGATGGACGCCAGCCCCAACCATTAACTCTAAAGATAATACAAGAATCGTTTCCAATTTCTTGGAAAGAGCAGTCAAACAAATTTCTATAGGTTAAGATCGGCATCAAATACACGTAATTCAAATGGGAAATATTGATGTCGATTGCTTCTCTACCCGAAGGCACTGATGCCTTAATGGCTGAATTGAGTTTCGGCGAGGTCATGCGGTTGATCGAACGCACGGCAAAATGGGTAGACGTCGAAACGTTTAATCTTCTCCCAGTATGGTATCCGGAACACGCTCGACAGGCTCTTTTCTACAAGACCAATTGGTCCGAGCCACAAATGAATATGAATAAGCAAACGGGTATCAGTTCCCATAAATCCGAGGGCAATGTTCACGCCAACAAGGCTTTGACTTTAGCCCTGGGATTGCGATCAGACGGACGAAAGGGCTGGTCTTGCTGTCATCTCTGGGGCGTTGACGACCACACCTATCAACAGGCAAATGAAGTGGTCCCGGTTATCAGGACAGTTTATCCGCGTCGGCGACGCGTATCCGGGGCGGGCGTTAAGCG
>JAQBYB010000002.1 GCA_027624235.1 Pseudomonadota bacterium
GAGGGAAATTCCAGTGCGCATGCGCCAGACTCGCAAATCCGCGCGCCGTTGGGAATCCCTAAACGGACTTATCCGTTAGGCGGAGACCACTAGGAGGCTGCTGAAAAACCCATGATTTGGTTGAGTGAGTCTTCGAGACGGACCTCCGGTCCTCCTCAGCGCGAGGGATAAGCTATTGAAATTCCTCATCCTGAGCCTTGCGCGCAAGCGGGCGAGTCGAAGGATTGTTGCCGCAAATCCACTTTTTCAGCAACCTGCTAGACGATTTTTTGGGCTTTTGCCGTCACCGGCCCCGGTTTGCCGTCGCCGATCGGCACAGCATCGACCATCACCAGCGGCCTGATCCCAAGACTATTGGTCAGGAACGCTTCGCTGGCGTTGGCCAGATCGGCAGGGGCCAGCGTCCGTTCCGCCGCCATCAGGCCGGTGATGACATCGGCCCGCATGACGCCGGGAAGGGCGCCGTCGTCAACCGGCGGCGTCACCGCCACCCCGTCGATCACCACGAAAAGATTGGCAATCGTCGCTTCGGCAAGATTGCCGGCGGTGTTCAGCAACAGCGCGTCATCACAGCCCCGCTGGGATGCTTCCCTGGCCGCCAAAATGGCATCCAGAAAGCCAATGGTCTTGATGCCGGAAAGCGGTGAATGCTCGTTGCGTCTGGTCACCGTGGCAATCACGGCGGTTGCCGCGTTGGTCGGCGTCAAGTCCTGGACGCTGCCGGTGATCAGCAGGCTTGGCCGCGCCGGGCCCATTGGCAACAATCCCCTTGGCGACGGCCCCCGGGTCAGGGTCAGCCTGAGGACACCTTCGCCAATGCCATTGGCCTCGATAACGCCCTGAATGGCGGCGGACAATTCCTGATCGCCCATGGCCATCTTCAGGCCGATGATGGCGGCGCTGTTCCTAAGCCGGGTCAGATGGGCGTTTACGCGCTCCGCCCGACCGTCCCTGACGGCAATGGTCTCGAACAAGCCGTCGCCCAGGGTTAGGCCGCGATCAGCGGGGTCAACACGGGCGTCGTCCGCCGCCACCAGTTGACCGCCCCAAAAGACCTTCACCGCGCCTGTTCCCTTATCCGTTCGCCGGGATCAAGGCTTTGCAGAAGCGCCCAGACCTTGTCCATGGATTCATCATATTCCGCCGCCGGGTCGGAATCGGCGACGATGCCGCCACCGGCCTGCGCCGCAACCTGGCCGTCCTTGATGACCAGGGTGCGGATGACGATGGAAGAATCCATGGCGCCGTCAAAACCGATCCAGGCGATGGCGCCGCAATACGGCCCGCGCCGCGCCGGTTCCAGTTCGTTGATAATTTCCATGGCACGGATTTTGGGCGCACCGGTGATTGATCCGCCGGGGAACGTGGCGCGCAGCAGATCCACCGGGCCGAGATTGGGAAACAAGGTGCCGCGCACTTCGGAGACCAGATGATGGACGTTGGCGAAGCTCTCCAGTCCGGCCAGTTCGCTGACCTTGACGCTGCCCAGGCGGCAAACCCGGCTCAGGTCATTGCGCATAAGATCCACGATCATCAGGTTTTCGGCCTGGTCCTTTTCGCTCGAGATCAATTCCTTGGCCATCGCCTCGTCCTCGCCGGGCGTTCTGCCACGGGGCCGGGTTCCTTTGATCGGTCGGGTCACGGCAAGGCCGCTGCCGTCGAGACTGAGGAAGCGTTCCGGTGACGCCGACAGGATCTTGGTGCCGTCAGGCGCGGCTACAAAGGCGGAAAAGGGCGCCGGCGACAACGCCCGCAACCGCCGGTACAACATGAACGGGTCCAGCCCCTTGGGCATGATGCTCAACAGCCGCTGCGTCAGGTTGGCCTGAAAGATGTCGCCGGCATGGATGTAGTCGATTACCCTGGACACCATGTCCTCAAATTCCGGCCGCGTCAGTTCCGGCGTCCAGGTTGCCACCGGGCCCCAATCGACGGGGCCGGGTTCCGGCGCGGCCTTGATCCGCGCCGCCATGGCCTCGGCCCGGTGTTCCGGCGAGCGCCGCCCCGGTGTCTCGGTGTCACAGGCGATGATCCAGGCCTGGCCGGTCCGGGTGTCGAAGGCGGCGATGGTGTCATATAGGCCTAAGCCGACGTCGGAAACGTCGAGACCGGGGCCGACAGGCGCAGGCAGGCGTTCCAGGTGACGGCCCAGCTCGTAACTCAGATAACCGACGGCGCCGCCTTGGAAGGGGGGCAAGGCTGGGTCATTCCGCATCCGAAACTGTTTTAGCTCGGCCTCCAGGGCATCGAAAGGATTGCCTGTTTCAGCCCCGCTCAGCACCCGGAACGGATCGGCGGCGATATAGGCATAGCGGCCCCGACCACCGATTACCGCGGCGCTGTCCAGAAACGCCGTTGCCGACGCATCGGCAAAGGCGGCGAACGCGCGTAAGGGCTCGCGGTAGGGAATCGGCAGTGCATAGGGCAGGTCGTTCATGCGGTTCACCTGGATGGGGCTCGCTTGGAGCCTAGAGCAAATCCCGAGCAAATGGACACATTTGCGACGACGAATTTGCGCCTAAAACAAATACCCTAATCGCCGATGACCCGATCCGGCGGCGTGTGACCGTCGATAAAGCTTTGGATATTGAGCACCACTTTATTGCCCATATCGATCCGGCCCTCGAAGGTGGCGGAGCTCATATGCGGCAGCAAAATGACATTATCCAGGGCCAGCAACTTCGGATTGATGGCCGGTTCGTGCTCAAAAACGTCAAGCCCGGCACCGGCGATCTCACCGGCCGCCAGCACCTTGGTCAGGGCGGCTTCATCGATGATCTCACCCCTGGCCGTGTTGACGATAACGGCGTGCGGCTGCAACAGCTTCAAGCGCCGGGCGGACAGCAAATGAAAGGTCGCCGGCGTGTGCGGACAATTGACGGAAATGATATCCATGCGGGCCAGCATTTGATCCAGGCTTTCCCAATAGGTCGCCTCAAGCTCGGACTCGATCTCGTCATGGACGCGGTTCCGGTTATGGTAATGGACCGACAGACCGAACCCCTTGGCACGCCGCGCCACGGCCTGGCCGATTCGGCCCATGCCGATGATCCCTAGGCGTTTGCCGAAGATGCGGTGGCCCAGCATCCACGTCGGCGACCAGCCCTTCCAAACGCCGTCACGCATGGTTTTTTCGCCTTCGACCAGCCGGCGCGGCACGGCCAAAATCAACGCCATGGTCATATCGGCGGTGTCCTCGGTCAGAACATCGGGCGTATTGGTGATGGCAATTCCGCACGCCTTGGCTTTGCTCAGGTCGATGTGATCAACACCAGTACCGTAATTTGCGATTAGCTTGAATCGCTTGCCGGCCTGATCAAGAAGGTCGGCACCGATGGAATCGGTAACGGTCGGCACCAGAATATCGGCGGTCTGTACGGCCTCGACCAACTGGTCATGGGACATCGGCGTGTCTGTGACGTTCAGCACAACGTCAAACAATTCCATCATTCGTGTTTCAGTGGCGTCCGGCAACTTGCGCGTGACCACCACCCGATATTTTTTCTTGGCCATCATCGTCCCTTGTGTTCCCGCCGTCAGGCCTAACAATCTAGGCCCTGGTTGTCCAGAGTCCAAGAGGCAACGGAACAACTGTCCGAACCGTCCAGGACTGTTTATAATAGCCCACTCTTCGGCTTTTTGTTCCCTAGAACTGTATTATTTATGTCCCGTTTTCGTTTTCATGTTTTCCTCTGCGCGGTTGTGCTGATCGGCACTGCCGCCCCCGGCCTTCGGGCCGCGACGACGGGCACCGGACTGCCGTTGCCCCGGTATGTCAGCCTGCGCGCGAGTGAAGTTAACCTGCGCACCGGCCCCGGCGTTCAATATCCTGTCGACTGGGTCTACTTGCGCCAAAACCTGCCGGTGGAAATCATCGCCGAATACGGGACCTGGCGGAAAGTGCGTGATTGGCAGGGAACCCAGGGCTGGGTCCATCAAAGCATGGTCAGCGGGCTCAGGACCCTCATTATCACCGGAAACCCCCGCACCGTGCGGCACAAGGCCGATGCCAAAAGCCCCCCGGTCGCCACCCTTGAGGAAGGGGTCATCGGCAAGTTGCTATCGTGTCCCGATCTAAACGGATGGTGCCGGGTGGATGTCGCCGGCAAAAAGGGGTGGCTAAGGCGCGTTGATTTCTGGGGCGTGCTTAAAAACGAAGTGATGAAATAATTGCCGCCAAGGATTATTCGGCATCGAGGGCATACCCGGCCCCCCGCACCGTGCGGATGATATCTTTCCCGCCGTCAAGGCTAAGGGCCTTTCGCAACCGGCGAATATGGACATCGACGGTACGCGGCTCGACAAAAACATTACCGCCCCAGATCCGGCTGAGCAGCCGTTCACGGGAATAAACCCGGCCCGGGCGCTCCATCAGCGCCTCCAGGAGCTTCAATGATGTCGGCCCCAGGCTGACGAGGACGCCATCGCGGGTAACTTTGAATGTCTCCTTATCGAGGACGATACCGGCATATTCCAGATTTCGGCTGGTCGTTTGTTGGTTTGAGCGCCTGAGCAGCGCCTTCACTCTGGCCACCATTTCACGCGGTGAATACGGTTTGATGACATAATCGTCGGCGCCGGCTTCCAGCCCAAGAACGCGGTCCCCTTCCTCGCCACGCGCCGTCAACATGATGATCGGCAGTTGTTGGGTCTCTGGTCTGGCGCGGAGCGCCCGGCAGATCTCGATGCCGGACCATTCCGGCAGCATCCAGTCGACCACCGCCAAATCCGGCACTTCGACATCCATATGTTGAAATGCTTCTTCGCCGGTCGACGCAATGACGGTTCTGAACCCTTCACTTTCCAGGTTGTAGCGAAGCATCTCCGCCTGCGGAGTCTCATCTTCGACAATGAGGATAAGGGCGGTCATTGTTCGGTCGGTCCTATCCTATACGCCCCATGACATAATCCCGGGTCCGTTCGTCTTGGGGGTCGGCAAAAACGGTCTCCGTATCGCCTTCCTCAACAAGACGCCCAAGGTGGAAATACGCGGTTTTCTGCGAAAGGCGCGCAGCCTGTTGCATTGAATGCGTGACAATAACAATGGTGTAATGTTCCTTCAACTCCGTGATCAATTCTTCGATGCGGGCAGTGGCGATGGGATCGAGGGCGGAACACGGCTCGTCCATCAAAATGACGTCCGGCTCGACGGCGATGGCGCGCGCAATGCACAGGCGTTGTTGCTGGCCACCCGACAGGCTGGTGCCTGGCGCCCGCAGCCGGTCACGCACTTCGTCCAGCAACCCCGCCCGATCCAAACTTCTGAGCACGATGGCGTCGCGTTCCTCTTTGGTTTCGCACATGCCGTGAATTTTCGGGCCATAGGCGACATTGTCATAAATGGATTTCGGAAATGGATTGGGTTTTTGAAACACCATGCCGATCCGGGTCCGGAGATTGACCACATCCTGGCCCGGCGCGTAAACATCTTCATCATCCAATTTTACCCGGCCTTCAATTCGGCAGCCGGGGATAACGTCGTTCATGCGATTGAGGCAGCGGATGAAGGTCGATTTTCCGCAACCGGACGGGCCGATCAGGGCGGTCACCCGGTTGCTTCCTATTTTGAGGTTAACGTCATGCAACGCCGGCTTATCGCCGTAAAAAACCGTCAAGTGCTCGATCGTCATCTTGGCGGCGGGTTTGGCGCTATCGAGAATATGGACTTTCGGCTGTGTATTTTCCATGGCGGACGCAGGCATTTTTTTATTCTCCATTACCAGCGGATTTCATATTTTTTACGCAACAGCACCGCGGTCAAATTCATCAGGCAGGTGAACAGCAGCAAAATCAGGATTGCCGCAATGGTTCGTTCCTCGAAGCCACGCTCCGGGCTATCGGCCCACAGAAACACCTGCACCGGCAACGCCGTGGCCGGGGAAAGAATGGTTTCCGGCAAGTCGACGACGAAGGCGACCATGCCGATCATCAGGAGTGGCGCCGTTTCGCCAAGCGCCCGCGCGGTGCCGATGATGGTGCCGGTCAGCACCCCCGGCATGGCCAAGGGCAGCACATGGTGGAAGACCGCCTGCAACGGGCTTGCGCCGACCGCCAGCGCGGCTTCGCGAATAGACGGCGGCACCGCCTTCAGCGCCGCCCGACCGGTAATGATGATCGTCGGCAGCGTCATCAGCGCCAAGACCATGCCGCCGACCAACGGCGCCGAGCGCGGCAGGCCGAAGGCATTGAGAAACACGGCCAGGCCCAACAGCCCGAACACGATGGATGGAACCGCCGCCAGATTGTTGATGTTAACCTCGATAAAATCGGTCCAGCGGGTACGGGGCGCGAATTCTTCCAGGTACACCGCCGTTAACACGCCGAGCGGGAAAGAAAGCGCCAAGCAAACGAACACGCTGAACAACGACCCCAGGGTCGCCACCGCGATCCCTGCCAATTCCGGTTCGCGGGAATCGCCGCCCGTGAAAAACCTCCAATTGAATTGCGTTTTCAGCCGTTCTTTTGTTTTGAGATCATCGACCCAAGCCAACTGGCGGTCTGTCAGTCGGGGCGTCTCACCCTTAATCGCCATATCTACGTCCGCCGATGCCGTAACCCATATGGAAACCATCGTGCCGCGCAAGACCGGGGCCGCCTGAACCCTATCTTTCAATTGATAGGCCGCGCCCGAGCTGACCAGGGCATAGAGTTCACGTTTGTGACGGCGGGATGTAACGTCTTGGAAGGCGTTGCGGAGCGATAATTTCACCATCGCCTGATAATTGTCGCCGCTGGCTTCAACGGGGATGTCCAGATGGATCACCGTCTGTTTAAAGGCGCTGAGGCCGGAAAACAGAACCACCGCGAACAGCACTGCCAGAAAAATCAACCCGACGCTGACCGCCGCCATGCCGAACAGGCGGAAACGTGTTTCGGCGCGGTGGCGTTTTTTCCGAATGGCGGCCATCCGGAGCTTTTTTTCCGCTATCTCACTCATATTGTTCCCGATAGGTCTTAACGATACGAAGCGCGATCACGTTCAGGATCAGCGTCACAATGAATAGCAAAAGCCCCAGGGCAAAGGCCGACAGGGTTTTTGCGCTGTCAAACTCCTGGTCGCCTGTCAGCAGCGTGACAATCTGCACGGTGACGGTGGTCACCGCTTCCAACGGGTTCAGGGTCAGGTTGGCGGTCAGGCCCGCGGCCATGACGACAATCATGGTTTCCCCGATGACCCGGGACGTCGCCAGCAACATGCCGCCGGCGATTCCCGGCAGGGCGGCAGGCAGAACGACCTGGCGGATCATTTCAGAGCGCGTCGCGCCGACGCCAAGCGCGCCTTCTTTCAACGCATTGGGAACGGCGGTGATGGCGTCATCGGCAATCGAGGAGACAAAGGGAATGGTCATCACCCCCATCACCAACCCCGCCGCCAGCGCACTTTCCGACGACACCGCGAGGCCGATGCTCTCGCCCCCGGCGCGCAAAAGCGGGGCCACGAACAGGGCGGCGAAAAAGCCGTACACCACCGTTGGAATACCGGCGAGAACCTCAAGCAGGGGCTTGACCACGGCGCGGAACCGGGGCGATGCGTATTCGGCGATATAAATTGCCGAATACAATCCGACCGGACCGGATACCGTCAGCGCAATGGCGCTGATGAGAAAGGTGCCGGCCAGAAGGGGAATCGCCCCGAAGCCGCCGCTGGCGCCGACCTGATCGGCCCGGATCGCCATCTGCGGCGACCAGTGAATGCCGAACAGAAAATCCGTAACCGGAACCATCCGGAAGAACTGTAGCGATTCGAACACCAGCGACAACACGATCCCGATGGTCGTCAAAACAGCTACCGTGGAGCAGGCAATGAGAACCCCCATCACCAATCGCTCCACGATTACCCGTCTTTGCGACGCAGCCGTGGCGTCCATCCGGCCTCTGTCTGCGCCGCTTCGGGGGGGACTTGGATTACATATTGAGGTTGGCAAGGGTCTTTACTTTTCCATTCCATTTTGCCCGTTCACTTTCGGACATCGGGATCAGCCCCTTGTCGGCCAGGTATCCTTCCACGCCCCAGGCTTTGTCGCTGGTGAACTCGGCCATGTATTCCTTGATGCCGGGGATTTTGCCGATGTGATCCTTCTTGACGTAGAAGAACAGCGGCCGTGATACCGGATATTTACCATCGGAAATATTCTCGAAGGTCGGCGAATTTCCGTTGATAATGCTGCCCTGAACCCGTTCGGCGTTCTGATCAAGGAAGCTGTATCCGAAGATACCGAAGGCTTTCGGATTGGCGTCGAGCTTCTTGACGATCAGGTTATCATTCTCGCCGGCTTCGATAAAGGCGCCGTCTTCGCGAATGGTGTGACAAAGCGCCTTGTAGGCCTTCGTGTCCTTCTTCTTCAGCGCCTTGATCCAGCCGAAGGTCTTGCAGCCGCCTTCCATGGCCAGTTCGACGAAGGCGTCGCGGGTGCCCGACGTCGGCGGCGGCCCCAGGACTTCGATCTTGGTCGCCGGCAGCGACGCATTGACGTCCTTCCAGGTCTTGTAGGGGTTGGGGGTCGTCTTGCCGGCACCGGCGGGAACGTCCTTGGCCAGCGCCAGATAAACATCCTTGAGGCTCAGGCTAAGGACGTTGGTCTTTTTGGAATTTGCCAGGACGATGCCGTCATAGCCGACCTTGACCTCGATAATGTCGGTGATACCGTTTTGGGCACAGCGCTCAACCTCGGATTTTTTGATCCGGCGGGACGCGTTGGCAATGTCAGGGTGCCGGTCGCCGACCCCGGCGCAGAAAAGCTTGAGGCCGCCGCCGGAACCGGTGCTCTCGACCACGGGCGTCTTGAACGCCGTGCTTTTGCCGAACTTTTCGGCGACCACGGTGGCAAAGGGATAGACCGTCGAGGAACCGACGATTTTGATCTGGTCGCGGGCCTCGGCAAGGCCCGTCATGGCGATCAAGGCAAGGGCCGCAAAGGCAAGGGGCCTCTTTAAAGTGAACAATTTATTCTCCTACATCCATCCAAAATGCGGACGCTATCGTCCGCTCGCACCCGGACAGTAGGCGGAAACGGTTTCGCTTTTGTGACAGTTATATGAACTTTTTATGACACTTAAGAAGCGGGGCGGGTGGCCTCAGCAGCGGGCAAATAAACCGTAAAGCGGGTGTCCTTGCCGAGCGTGCTTTTAATTTCCAGGTAGCCCCGATGGTGGGCAACGATGTGTTTAACAATGGCTAGCCCCAAGCCGGTGCCGCCCATGGAGCGCGAACGGCCCTTGTCGACCCGATAGAACCGTTCCGTTAGGCGTGGAATCTCTTCCGCCGGGATGCCGTCCCCCTGATTGATGATGGCTACCGAAACCCTGGGTTCCTTGGCGCCGGGTAGCACAATATTCTTTGCCACCTCGACTCGAACGATGCTGCCTTCACGACCATAGCTGATCGCGTTACCGATTAAATTCTGGAACACTTGCACCAGTTCATCGGCATTGCCCTTGGCAACCGTTGGTTCCGGTAATTTTTCGATCATTATTTTCATATTCCGGGCTTCGGTCCGAACCGACAGAATGTTTGCTACTTGGGTCAACAGATCGCCCAAATTTACTTTCCCCTCAGGTAAAATATGTTCGTCTGACTCCACCTTTGACAGCGTCAACAGGTCGTTGATCAGGCGCGTCATGCGCTTGGCCTCATCTTCCATGATCCGCAAAAACCGTTCCCTGGCCTCACTGTCGTCGCGGGCGGGACCGCGAAGGGTTTCGATAAAACCCAGCAAGGAAGATAACGGGGATCGCATTTCGTGACTGACGTTGGAGACGAAATCAGCCCGCATCTGTTCCGCCCGGCGCATCGCCGTCATATCGTGCAGCACGACGATGACCCAGGCCGGTCCTTTCGATTTCAGCCCAGGCAATCGCCACAGGTTCATCTCAAAAGTTCTGGAGATCGGGGAAGGAAACTCGACTTCGCTGCGTGGGATGGGTGTCCCGTCGAGGACCATTTTCACCGTTTCCAGGACAGACTTGGAAACGAGCGTGTCATTCAGGATCGCGCCAACAGCATTGTCGCCGAGAAAATTTTTCGCTGCCTGGTTGGCGTCGACCACTTGCAAATCCAAATCGACCGCGAACACGGGGTCCGGAAGGCCATCAAATATGCGGGCGTCGAAAGGCAGGATACCGTCGGCCAATATAGATTTTCGCGTATTCATTCGGCCCGCACTGTGCGCCGGGCCGCCCTTATTTGGCAAGGGGGCGCGTCAGCCGTCAACCGACGTCAGTCAAAATCGGCGGCCAACGCATTCTTGACCGCGTCGGGCAGGTTCGCCATGTGGCCGTATTGATTGTGGCCGATGCCCAAGGTCACCGTTGTTGCCGGATCTCGGAATTTTTCGACCTGTTGATCCGTGAACGGAAAGTGCAAAAACTGGATCGACGACGCTTTGCCGTCGGCATTGGTGCGATCAACATCATCTTCCGGGACTGCCGTGACAATTTCATCGCCCAACGTCATCGTTACCGTTTTTTCGACGCCGCCGAGACCGGCCAGAACCTTTTCCCGGCGCACCGGCTCGTCGATTTCGAACATCAAGGTGGCCACCAGCTCGCGGCCGTTCGGGATTAACGGGTTATAGGCGCCGAGCTCATCATCAATCTGATCATCACCGCCTTTTTCGATATACAACATCTCTTGGACCTGATGCAGCATGGTGTCATAGGACTCGAAATAGAACGTGGCGTCAGGGCCGACGGAAATACGGCGGTTTTTTTTCAGGCCCGTGATCAACCGTTTACGTTCCGGGCGGATTGCAACGTAATCGTCCATGGCCAGAAGATCGTCGCGGGTGATTTCGTGTTTTGCGGTCATTTGAACAGTCCTTACAGGCCGTAGGCGCGGGCGATGAGTTCTATCGGGTGGGTGGCGCTGCTGGTCTGAAGCGCATCGCCGTCCAAACGGTCGACCCCTTGCAGGATATGGTCCCGCGCCAACGGGCATTCGGAAACAACATGGCCGGGGTTTTGTTTTTTGACATCGCGGGCGACCGGCTTGCCGATCTTCAAGGCGACGTCGAAGTTGTCTTTCATCACCCCCCATGATCCGCCATGCCCGGAGCATCGCTCCATCACGGAAAGTTTTGTGTCCGGCACCAGCCGCAGCATCTCGGCCGCCTTCTGGCCCATGTTTTGGGCCCGGGCGTGGCACGCGATATGAACGCTGACGCCGCCATCGAGGGGAGCCATTCCGTCAGCCAGCCCTTCGGTCTTGGCGATCTTGACCAAATATTCGCTGATGTCCGAGGTTGCCGCACTCAGCCGATTGACGGCGTCATTTTCGGGCACGATCAGCGGCCATTCAAACTTCAGCATCAAGGCGCATGACGACACCAGCGCAATGACCTCATAGCCCTTGTCGATCCAAACGCCCAAGTCCTTGGCGGTGGCTTCGGCGCTGTCGGCGACGGCCTGGATGTCACCCTGTTCCAACTGCGGCATACCGCAACAGCGGGGGTAAACGACCTCAGTCTCAACGCCGTTTTTGGCGAGCACCTTGATGGTGGCCTCGCCGATGGCGGTGTTGTTGTAATTTCCGAAACAGGTGGCGTAGATCACCGCCTTGCGCCCGAACGCCGGCGCATCCTTGTTGACGACCGGGGCAATGTCTTTGGCTTTTTCGACCAGGGGTTTGTCGCTGAATTTCGGCAGCGCGGCGTCAGAATGAATATCCAGCACCGCCTGCATTAGCGGCCGGGTCAGGGAATTTGAGCAACTGCACGCCCAGTTCGCCAACCCCGATGCCCGGCAACCAAGTTTTCCGTTGCGGTCGGTCTGCGTCAGCTGTTTGGCCTTGAACGACACCTTGCCCTGCTTCGCCTCCAAGGCGCGGGCGCGCAGCATCAGGTGCGGGAAATCGAGATTGAATTCGTGCGGCGGCACATAGGGGCACTTGACCATGAAGCACATGTCACAAAGGGTGCAGGCATCGATGACCGGCTTGAAATCGGCGCTGTCGACGCTGTCCATTTCGCCGGTGGCGGATTCATCGATCAAGTCAAACAGGCGCGGAAAGCTGTCACACAGGTTGAAGCACCGGCGGCAGCCGTGACAGATGTCAAATACTCGGCGCAGTTCCTCATCCAGCTTTTCAGGATTAGTGAAATCCGGGTCCCGCCACGGAATCGGGTGGCGCACCGGCGCTTCGAGGCTGCCTTCGCTCATGATCCAATATCCTTTAATAATCAAAAAACAGGGGAGACCGTCACCGGCCCCCCCTAATATTTTTTTGCCGCTTAATAACGTCCGGTGAGTTCGGGGCTATTTGCCCAGGCTGTCGATGGCCTTCTGGAAGCGTCCGGCGTGGGATTTTTCAGCCTTGGCCAACGTTTCGAACCAATCGGCGATTTCGTCGAAGCCTTCTTCGCGCGCCGACTTCGCCATGCCCGGATACATGTCCGTGTATTCGTGGGTTTCCCCGGCAACGGACGCCTTCAGGTTGTCAGACGTGCCGCCGATGGGCAGGCCGGTAGCCGGATCGCCGGTTTCCTCAAGGTATTCGAGATGGCCGTGGGCGTGGCCGGTTTCGCCTTCCGCGGTCGAGCGGAAAACGGCGGCGACATCGTTGTACCCTTCAATGTCGGCCTTTTGAGCGAAATACAAATAACGGCGATTGGCCTGGCTTTCCCCGGCAAAAGCGTCTTTCAGATTTTTTTCTGTTTTGGATCCTTTTAGTGCGGTCATGGTCGTCTCCTTCTACTTCTACTTCTACTTCTACTTCTACTTCTGCAAATATGAGCAAACAATTCTCCGCCCCAGGAGGGGCCAATCCCCGCCAGCGACGACCCATACTATGGGGCGACATGTTAAAGGAGTCAAGAATTTTTTACTTATTCTAATAAATTGCATAACTTATTGGTTTTAAACAATATTCTATTCAACCCGAACAACGATATCGACGCGCTTCACCGTCGTCCCGGCTGGTGGCGGCGGCATCGAGGCAACGATGAGCTGATCGCCGGGGATGTCGTCGAGCCGGTTGGTCCCTTCAAAGAAGAAGTGATGATGGTCGGTAATGTTGGTGTCGAAGTATGAGCGTTGCGAATCGACGACGATCTCCCGGAGCAGACCGGCAGACGTGAACTGATGCAGCGTGTTATAGACCGTCGCCAGCGACACCCGGATGGTGGCGGCTTGCGCCTCGACGTGGAGAATCTCGGCGGTCACGTGCCGGTCCGGACCCTCGAACAACATTTTGGCCAATGCCAACCGCTGCCGCGTAGGGCGAAGTCCGGCGCCGCGCAAACGGTCTAGAACCTGTTTAAAGGGTCTTGGGGTATCGAATTTTGACATATCCATCCCACCTATATGGCACCTGACCTGGGCCTTTCCAGCAATAATAGTAATAATTCTAAACTACCCCACAGGGCAAGACCATACTTTTTTTAAGGAGAAAGCGCCGTGACTTCAGGAATTATTCGGACCCGGCATGCCGACGACGTTGAAACCGGCATCCACGTGGTGAATTTCCCCGGTGACGCTATTCGATAAATCGGAAAGCAGATAGAGCGCGGCGCCGCCGACATCGTCCAATTGGACGCTTCGTTGCAAGGGCGCGTTATCCTCGCTCCATCGATAGATATGCCGGGCGCCGGCGATGGCGCTGCCGGCCAGCGTCCGCATGGGACCGGCGGAAATGGCGTTAATACGGATATTTTGCGGCCCCAGATCTACGGCCATATATTTGACGCTGGCTTCTAGCGCCGCCTTCGCCACCCCCATGACGTTATAGTTGGGCACCACCCGTTCGGACCCGGAAAAAGTCAGCGTCACCATGGCGCCGCCTGTCGTCATCAAGGGCGCGGCGCGGCGCGCCAGGGCGGTAAACGAATAACAGGAAATTTCCATCGTCCGGGAAAAATTGGCGCGGCTGGTATTCAGATACTTGCCCTTTAATTCATCTTTGTCGGAATAGGCGATGGCGTGAACAAGAAAGTCCATCTTGCCCCATTGTTTGTCGATCTCGGCAAAGACCCGATCCATGCTCGCCTCATCCTCGACGTCACAGGGCAGCACGATCGTTGAGCCGATACCTTCAGCCAGCGGCTTAACCCTTTTGGCCAGGGTTTCGCCCTGATAGGTGAACGCCATTTCGGCGCCGTGCCGATTCAAGACGTCGGCGATCCCCCAGGCGATCGACCGATCATTGGCGACGCCCATGACCAGGCCCTTTTTTCCGGCCATCAGTGCAGCGGGGTGCGGTGTTTTTGTATCCGGCACGCTTACGTCTCCGAAACCGGCCACCGCAAGGCGGCGGTCAATTTTCGACTCGTTTGAACGTAAGACTGGCGTTGGTGCCGCCGAATCCGAAGCTGTTCGACAGCACGCAATTAAGGCCGGCATCGTCGATGCGCTTGGTAACGATATCGGCGTCGCCCGCCTCCGGGTCGAGGTTATCGACGTTGGCCGAGGCGGCGATAAAATCATTGTTGAGCATGAGCAGCGAATAAATTGCCTCATGGGCGCCGGTGGCGCCCTGCGAATGTCCCGTTAATGACTTCGTCGAGGAAATTTTCGGCGAGTCGGCGCTGAACACTTCCTGGATCGCCTTAAGCTCAGCCATGTCGCCTGCCGGCGTCGAGGTGCCGTGGGCGTTGATGTAATCGACCTTGGTATTGCCGAGTCCCTGGGTCGCCATCCGCATGCAGCGCATCGCGCCCTCGCCAGACGGCGCCACCATATCGACGCCGTCGGATGTGGCGCCGTAACCGACGATTTCACCGTAAATCTTGGCGCCCCGGGCTTGTGCGCGCTGCATTTCTTCAAGCACCACAACCCCGGCACCGGCGGCGATCACAAAACCGTCCCGGTTGACATCGAACGGCCGTGACGCGCGTTCCGGGGTGTCGTTGTATTTAGACGAAAGCGCGCCCATGGCATCAAACAGGACCGTTAGCGTCCAGTGCAATTCCTCGCCACCGCCGGCAAACACAATGTCCTGCTTGCCCCATTGGATCAGCTCAGTGCCATTGCCGATGCAATGTGCGCTGGTTGAACACGCCGACGAAATAGAATAGCTAAGGCCGCGCATATGAAACGCCGTCGAAAGATTGGCGGAATTGGTCGAACACATGGATTTAGGCACCGCATAGGGACCAACACGTTTAGCCCCCTTGTCGCGCGCCGTATCGGCCGCGTTGACAAGCGCCGAGGTTGACGGGCCACCCGACCCCATGACCAGTCCGGTCCGCTCGTCGGTAACCTCGGCCTCGCTGAGGCCGGCGACCGCAATGGCTTCTTGCATGGCGATGTAATTGTAAGCGGCCCCATCCCCCATGAAGCGCCGCAGCTTGCGATCAATCATGTCATCCATGTCGATCTGGGGGGTGCCGGCAACGTGCGACCGGAAGCCCCGCTCGGCATAGTCCTCGCAAAACACGATGCCCGAACGCCCGGTGCGCAGGCTGTCGGTGACCTCGGCCAGATTGTTGCCGATGGGTGACACGATACCCATCCCGGTTACCACTACACGTCTCATGGAAGCCTCGTTATTTTAAATGTCAGCTCTCGCCGGGCAACAGGACAACCCGTAGGCCCTCGGCGGCATAACCATCTTGCCCGTCGATCTTCATAACGCCGTCGGCGAAGCAAATGGCGCTGCCGCGCTCCATCACCCGCTTGATATCAATATAGTACGATACCAGCTTGGCGTCAGGGGAAACTTGGCCTGAAAATTTCACCTTGCCGACGCCGAGCGCACGGCCGGCGCCGGGTGAGCCCCGCCAGCCCAGGAAAAAACCGGTCAATTGCCAAAGCGCATCCAGGCCCAAACAGCCCGGCATGACCGGGTCGCCCTCGAAATGGCATTTAAAAAACCAAAGGTCGGGGTTGATATCGAATTCGGCGATGATGTGGCCTTTGCCATAAGCGCCGCCTTGATCGGATATCTCGACGATGCGATCGAACATCAGCATCGGCGGTAAAGGCAACTGGGCATTGCCGGGACCGAACATTTCGCCGCGCCCGCAGGTCAGCAATTCTTCGTAGGAATAACTGGATTTTTTTTTAGCCAAGGATTTAAAAACCTTTGTTTACAATCTGCTATAACTCCGCAGATTATGGCATATATATATCCCGGATATGCGGAAAACCATAGAAAACTATGTCTTTGCGAACGTTAAGAAGGCGGCCCCGAGGAGCCGCCTTCTTAATTACCGTGCGCGTAACAGCGCAAGAACGTGGGAAAATTACTTCCCCGAGATGTCCTCGCCGGTTTTCTGGTCGACGGCTTTGAGGGACAACTTGACCTTGCCCCGATCATCGATGCCGATCAACTTGACCTTCACTTCGTCGCCGACGTTGACGACATCGGTGGTCTTGCCGACCCGCTCCGCCGCCAGTTCCGAGATGTGAACCAGGCCATCCTTGGCGCCCATGAAGTTGACGAAAGCGCCGAAGTCCATCGTTTTGACCACTTTGCCGGTATAAATGGCGCCGACTTCGGCTTCCGCGGTAATCGAACGAATCCATGCGATGGCGGCATCCGCCGCCTTTTGATCAACGGCGGCGACTTTCACGGTGCCGTCGTCATCCAGGTCGATCTTGGCGCCAGTCACTTCGCAGATTTCCCGGATCATCTTGCCACCCGGTCCGATCACTTCGCGGATTTTATCCTTGTTGATCTTCAACGTGGTAATGCGCGGCGCGTTGTCACTGACCGAGGAGCGAGCCGTATCTAGCCCCTTGGACATTTCACCGAGGATATGAATCCGGCCATCACGGGCCTGCGCCAGGGCGACTTTCATGATCTCTTCGGTAATCGAAGTGATCTTGATGTCCATCTGCAGGGCCGTAATGCCGCCTTCGGTGCCGGCAACCTTGAAGTCCATATCGCCCAGATGATCCTCGTCACCAAGGATATCGGACAAAACAGCGTAATCATCACCTTCCTTGATCAGGCCCATGGCGATACCGGCAACCGGGCTGGTCAACGGCACGCCCGCATCCATCAACGCCAGCGAGGCGCCACAGACACTTGCCATCGACGAAGACCCGTTGGACTCGGTGATTTCGGAGACCACCCGCATGGTATAGGGGAAGTTTTCCTTCGACGGCAGCAACGGGTGAATGGCCCGCCACGCCAGTTTGCCGTGACCGACTTCGCGCCGCCCGGTGAAGCCGAAACGCCCGGCCTCGCCCACCGAATACGGCGGGAAGTTGTAATGCAGCAGAAAGTGCTCGCGGTAATCTTCGGCCAGACCGTCGATGATCTGTTCGTCCTGTCCGGTGCCGAGCGTCGTCGTCACCAGCGCTTGGGTCTCGCCACGGGTAAACAAAGCCGAGCCGTGAGTCCGGGGCAGGATACCGGTTTCAACTTCGATTTGACGCACCGTCTTGGTGTCGCGGCCATCGATACGTAGCCCGGTCTTCAGGATGTCATGACGAACAATGTCTTTTTCAAGATTCTTGATAAGATCCCCTAAAACATCGGCGACCAAATCGGCGTCGAGACTGGCATCGGCAGCGAGAACTTCCTTAATTTTGGCTTTCGCGGCGCTTAATTTTTCGACACGCGGGGTTTTCGCGGTTTCCTTGTACGCGGCGCGGAGAGCTTCTTCGCCGACAGCCTTGACCTTCGCGGCCAATGCCGCCTTGCCTTCCGGTTCGCTCGGCAAATCGCGCGGTGGCTTGGCGCAGTCTTGGGCCAAGGCGATGATTGCATCAATCACCGGCTGCATGCCTTTGTGGCCGAACATGACGGCGCCCAGCATGACCTCTTCGGATAATTCGTGGGCTTCCGATTCGACCATCAGCACGCCTTCGCGGGTGCCGGCGACGACCAGGTTAAGGAGCGTCGAAGGCATTTGATCGAGAACCGGGTTCAACACATACTCGCCGTCAATGTAACCGACCCGGGCGCCGCCGATGGGGCCCTTGAAGGGCAGGCCGGAAATGGTCAGCGCCGCGGACGTGCCGATCAAGGCAACGATATCCGGGTCATTTTCCAAATCGTGCGTCACCACCGTACAGATTACCTGGGTTTCATTGCTGAACCCCTTGGCGAACAACGGCCGGATCGGCCGGTCGATCAGACGCGACGTTAAAACTTCTTTTTCGGCGGGACGGGCTTCGCGCTTGAAAAAACCGCCGGGGATTTTACCCGCGGCAAAGGCCTTTTCCTGGTAATGAACGGCCAATGGGAAAAAATCAATTCCCGGGCGCGGCACCGCTTCGCCGACCACGGTGCACAGCACCTTGGTATCGCCGTACGTTGCCATTACGGCGCCGTCGGCCTGGCGGGCGATTTTGCCCGTCTCCAGGGTTAGCGTGCGGCCACCCCATTCAATTTCTTTCTTAAACTCCTTAAACATCCTCTTTCTTCCTTCCTACGAACATCTCATGCTCGTCATACAACATCCATACAGGCATGGGCCCAATGCCCACGCTCAATTAAGGGGCCGTCCCCGTGGACGGGTCCCGGTCGTTTCGATACTTAATATTGAAAGGCACTGCCTTTACCGGCGCAGGTTAAGACGCTTGATCAAGTCCTCGTACCGCTGGACCTGTTTTCTTTTTACATAGTCAAGCAGCCTGCGGCGTTGGCCGACCATCATCAGCAAGCCTCGGCGGGAATGAAAATCCTTACTGTGGGTTTGCAAGTGTTCGGTGAGGTTGGAAATGCGTTCCGTCAGGATCGCAACCTGGACCTCGGGCGATCCCGTGTCGTCTTTCTTCGTCGCGAACTCTTGGATGAGTTCTTGCTTCCGCTCTGCGGTTATCGACATCGTATACTCCGAAATTAAAAGTTCATGACACGGAAGGGACGAATTTCCCCTCCTTTTATTTTAGCCAACGCCACCAGTCTGCCTTCGGCCATGGCACAAACAACGTCGCCTTGACTGATGTTTTTTAAAGGAGACCGATTGGCCACCGGAAGAACCGGAATGGCCTGTCCTCGTCGCAACTTATTCGCCTCCATTTCCGTCAGGGCCAGTGCCGGGATGTCGTCCAGCACGGTCTCAATAGGAAGCAGTCGCTCCAAGAGCGGCGCACTATGCCCCAGCGATTCCAGTTTATCCAGTGAAATCGCATCCTTTTCTTCAAACGGGCCGACCGCCACCCGCCGTAACGCCGAAACATACCCCAATGTTCCCAAAGAAACGGCAATATCCCGCGCCAAAGAGCGCATATAGGCGCCTTTGCCGGAGACCACTTCAAACACCGCATGGTCCGCATCGGGCATCTCCGATACCGTTAAATCGTCGATATGAACGATCCTGGATTTCATTTCCGGCGCCTGATCGGCGCGGGCCAGCGCATAGGCCCGTTGGCCATCAATCTTGATCGCCGAGAACACCGGCGGCACCTGTTCGATATCGCCGATGAAACGACCGAGGACGGCTTCAATTTGTTTTTTTGTCGGGCGAACGTCACTGGTCCCGGTGACCGTGCCCTCGGCGTCATCGGTGTTGCGGGCTTCCCCCCAACGAATGGTAAACCGGTATTTTTTTGCCCCGTCCATAACGTAGGAAACGGTTTTTGTCGCCTCTCCCAGCGCCAACGGAAGCAGCCCCGTCGCCAGCGGGTCCAGGGTGCCGCCATGCCCGACTTTAGCCGCGCCGGTAATCCGCCGCACCTGGCCGACGACGCCGTTGGAGCTGATCCCGGCTGGCTTGTCGATGACCAGCCAGCCGTGGATCGGCGTCCCCCGGCGCTTACGAGCCATCGGTATCGTCCCCGCGCCCGGCAACAAGGTCCCGGGAAACGCCGGGGGCCCTCAATAGATCATCGATGCGCCCGGCTTCGTCAAAGGTGGTATCGGCAATAAACGTAAGGTTGGGCAGGCGCCTTAACTTTACCGCCTTGCCGACCTTGTGGCGCACAAACGGCGCCGCCCGGTTAAGGGCATCAATCACCTCAGGAACATTGCCGCCGCCGAGCGGAATCACGAAAGCCGTGGCGTTGCGAAGATCGGGGCTGATGCGAACCTCGGTGACGGTGATCGCGTTCTCTCCCAGGCCGGGGTCCCGGATTTCGCCGCGCCCAAGAATTTGCGCCAAGGTATGGCGAACTTCCTCGCCCACCCGAAGCTGGCGTTGGCTGGGGGCCTTGGCATCCCCTTTTTTCATGGTGTCCTCGATTACGCGGTGATTTCAGCCGAAAGCCTGGATTATAACGACCGGGCGATTTCCTCGGTTTCAAAACATTCGATCCGGTCGCCCTCTTTAAGGTCATGGAAATTGGCAAAGCCCATGCCGCATTCGGTGCCTTCCTTGACTTCCTTGGCGTCATCCTTGAATCGCTTTAACTGGCTCAGATCGCCCTCATGAATGACCACATCATCGCGCACCAGCCGCACCTTGGCGCCGCGGCGGACCATGCCCTCGGTAACCATACAGCCGGCGATCTTGCCGATCTTAGAAATGTTGAAGACCTCGCGGATTTGGGCATAACCGAGGAGGTTTTCCTTGATCGTCGGGGCCAGCATCCCGGAAAGAATTTTCTTCAGTTCGTCGAGGAGATCGTAGATGATCGAATAATAACGGATTTCAACATTGTCCCGGCGCGCCATTTCGCGGGCCTGGGGATTGGCGCGAACGTTAAAGCCAATGACCACGGCGCCGGATGCATTGGCAAGGGTCACATCGGATTCGTTGATGCCACCGACACCCGAATGCAGAACGTGGGCCTTAACCTCATCGGTGGCCATATTTTTGAGGGCACCGATAATCGCTTCCAACGAACCTTGCACGTCGGTCTTGATAACCACCGGCAGCATTTGAAGATTACTGCCTGCTTTGATCTTTTCGAACATCTCTTCAAGGGTGCCGCGGGCGCCCGCAACGGCTTTTTCATCGCGCACGCGGTTTTGGCGGAATGCGACGACTTCCCGCGCCCGGCTTTCGCTTTCGACAACCGCGACTTCTTCGCCGGCGCTCGGGGTGCCGTTAAGGCCTAAAACTTCCACCGGCATGGAAGGCCCGGCTTCTTTCAGGTTCTCGCCATGGGCGTCGACAAGGGCCCGTACGCGTCCCCATTCATCGCCAGCGACGAAGATATCGCCGACCCTGAGGGTGCCGCGCTGAACCAGGACCGTTGCCACGGAACCACGGCCTTGTTCCATCTTGGCCTCAATCACGACACCTTCCGCCGAACGGTTGGGGTTCGCCTTTAGGTCCATCAATTCCGCCTGTAGCAGGATGGTTTCTTCCAGTTTGGCCAGGTTGATTTTCTTGGTCGCGGAAACCTCGACGGCCAAAACATCGCCGCCCATTTCCTCTAACACCAGTTCATGCTGCAAAAGATCCGTGCGGATCCGTGCGGCGTTGGCGCCTTCCTTGTCGATCTTATTAATGGCGACAATGATCGGCACGCCCGCGGCCTTGGCATGGGCAATGGCTTCAATGGTCTGCGGCATGATGCCGTCATCGGCGGCAACGCAAAGCACAACGATATCAGTGACATTGGCGCCCCGAGCGCGCATTTCCGAAAAGGCGGCATGGCCCGGCGTATCGATAAACGATATTTTCGCGCCGGATGACAAGGTCACCTGATAGGCGCCGATATGCTGCGTGATACCGCCCTTTTCATGGGCCGCGACATCGGTGGAACGGATGGCGTCCAGAAGCGACGTTTTGCCGTGATCGACATGCCCCATCACCGTAACCACGGGCGGGCGCGAAACCAGGGCCACATCCTCGTCAACCTCACCCTTGAGCCCTAATTCCACATCGGCGGCGGAAACGCGTTTCAAATTGTGCCCAAATTCCGCAACCACCAATTCCGCCGTGTCGGCATCAACGATTTGGGTCATTGTCGACATCACGCCCATGTGCATCAGCGCCTTGATAACATCAACACCGCGTTCGGCCATGCGGCTGGCCAGTTCCTGAACGGTAATGGTTTCCGGGATGATGACGTCGCGGATGATTTTCTTGCCCTCGGAAAGATGCGCTTGCTGCTTCTGCTTTTCCTTCTCCCGGGCGCGCTTGATGGAAGCCAGGGAACGGGTTCTTTCCTCGCTGTCACCAAGCGCTTCGGCGATGGTTAATTTTCCGGCTCGGCGGCGGGGTTCCGTCCGGCGCACCGTCGGCGGGCGCTGTCCTTCCCGGTCCGGGGCGCGCTTGACACGGCCCTTCTTCTCGATTTCAGCTTCACCGCCGTCAATCGCTTCCAGTTTGGCGGCAGCGGCGGAGGCAGCGGCTTTCTCCTGTTTCTCGCGCAGCGCTTGCTGTGCTGCGGTTTCTTTGGCACGCACGGCCACCGGCGCGGCGACCTTATTGTCTTTGGCCTGCACCTGGGCCACGGCCCTTTCTTCTTCTCCGGACAATTTCGCCCCTTCAAGGGCACGGGCGCGCGACGCTTTTTCTTCTTTCGTCAAGGTCGGCGCACCGCTGACAGGGGTCTCGGCCACAACCTCTACATCGGGGCCACGTTCATCCTGTTCCGGAATCTGCCTTTCGGCGACGGGCGTTTCTTCGGCGGGAACTTCAGCCATATGGCCGCCGGCATCGGGGGCGAAGGTGCGTTTTTTACGCACCTCAACGGTAACCATCCTGGAACGGCCATGGGAAAAGTTCTGGCGGACCTGTCCGGTCTCAACCGTTTTTTTCAGCTCCAGCTTACCCGGCCTGGACAGGCCTAGCTTTTTGCCTTCTTTTTGATTTTCGGTCTCAGCCATTTATTCAACGATCCTTTTCAGGGCGCTTACGTACCCCGTTCTCATTCACCCAGCTTTTTATCCGGGGCAACCTTATCGGGAGAGCCCACGAAATATCTTCAACCGGCCAGCTTCCCGCATCAGGCGTTCGGCCAACCGGCCTTTATTAATCACCACATGGACGGCATTATCCCGGCCTAATGCCTTGCCCAGTTCGGCGGCGGAGAATATGTCCACCAGCGCCATCCCCTGCGCCAACGCCTTGATCTTACCGCGACCATCATCGGCGCCATCGCCAGCTTGCAGCAAAACGCCGCCCTTATTCTTACGCAACCGGGCCTGTACCTTTTCAAACCCGGAGACTACCTCACCGGCCCGCCGGGCCAAACCCAGAAAATCCAGGCCCCGGCGCACCATCAGGCCATCCAAATGACCGGCCAAATCGGCGGGGACCTTAACACTCCGGCGCGCGGCCCTGGCAAATAACCCCTTATCGCAGGCTGTATTTACCATATCGCGCTCGCCACTCAACCATAAACCCCGCCCCGGCAATCGCTCGTCCAGATCGGGGACCAGATCCCCATCAGGGCCGACGACAAAGCGCAACATCTCATCCTTGGGCCTGTGGGCGCCGGAAACGATGCAGGTTCTTAGCAGCGACACCCCTTCCGAAAGCTTTTCGGGCACTTTTTCGGGGCCGTGAACGCTTTCAGGATGTCCGCCTATTTTTTATCCTCCTCGACCGCTTCGGCGTCTTTGGCATCTTCCTTGACGCCATCTTCCGCCTCGGCGCTCTCCGCCGGGGTTTCATCTTCGAACCAATGGGCGCGCGCGGCCATAATGATTTCGTTGGCCTTGGCTTCTTTTAACGTTCCCGCCGGGGCGAACTCCATCAGCTCGTCCGTCGCCAGATCGGCCAGGTCGTCGCGGGTTTTGATGCCATTCTCACCAAGCGCCACCAACAGTTCCGGCGACACCCCTTCGACTTCGGCCAGATCGTCGCTGACTTTCAGTTCCTTGCGCCGCTTGGCCAGGTCTTCGTTCTTCGCCGCCAGGTAGGCGCGGGCGCGTTGCCGCAATTCTTCCGAGATTTCCTCATCGAAACCCTCAATGCCGACCATATCCTCGACGGGGACGAAGGCCACTTCTTCGACAGAGGAAAAACCCTCAGTGACGAGAAGATGGGCAATAACATCGTCCACGTCCAAGGCGTCCACAAATATCCGTGAGCGGGACTTGAACTCCGTATTGCGGCGATCGGATTCTTGGGCTTCGGTCAGAATGTCGATGTCCCAGCCCGAAAGTTGCGAGGCCAGGCGCACGTTTTGGCCGCGGCGACCGATCGCCAGGGAAAGCTGTTCGTCGGGAACCACCACTTCGATACGATTGGTCTCTTCATCCAAAACCACCTTGGCGACTTCCGCCGGCGCCAGTGCATTGACGATAAAGGAGGCTTGATCAGGCGACCATTGGATGATGTCGATTTTTTCTCCCTGGAGCTCGCCGACAACGGCCTGCACCCGAGACCCCCTCATGCCGATACACGGGCCGACCGGGTCAATGCTGGAATCGTGAGACAATACCGCAATCTTGGCGCGTGATCCGGGGTCCCTGGCCACCGCCTTGATTTCAATGACGCCGTCATAGATCTCCGGAACCTCTTGAGCAAATAATTTTGCCATGAACTGAGGATGGGTGCGGGACAGAAAAATTTGCGGGCCGCGAGCTTCTTCGCGGACATCGACAATGTAGGAACGCAGCCGGTCGCCGGTGTTGAAGTGTTCGCGCGGAATCGATTCGTCCCGGCGCAGGATCGCCTCGGCGCGGTTTAAATCGACAATGACGTTTCCGTATTCGATTCTCTTGACCAGGCCGTTGACGATCTCGCCGATGCGGCCTTTGTATTCGGCAAATTGGCGGCTGCGCTCAGCGTCGCGAACCCTTTGCACGATTACTTGCTTGGCCGTTTGGGCGGCGATGCGCCCGAAGTCGATCGGCGGCAGGGCGTCGACCATGTAATCGCCTGCTTCAGCACCAGCTTGTATTTTTTGGGCCGCTTTAAGATCAATCTGGGTGGCTTCGTTTTCGACCTCTTCCGGGGTCTCCACGACTTCCACATACCGGGCCAGGGTTATTTCCCCCGTCGAGCGGTTTATGTTGGCGCGAATGTCGTGTTCATGGCCGTATTTGGAGCGACCGGCTTTTTGGATCGCTTGCTCCATCGCCTCAAGAACCTCATCGCGATCAATCCCTTTGTCGCGGGCAACGGCTTCGGCCACTTCAATTAATTCCGGCCGCGTCTGTGCGGCGCTTGTATTCATGCTTTCGCTCATCGTCTCTTAACTCTCCTGCGCTGCCGCGATCAAATCGTCGGTCATGAGTAATTTTGCCCGGTGAATGTCGGGATGAGGCAATCCCACCTCAACGCCGTCCACCAATATTCTTACGATGTCGTCCTTAACGCCCAGCAATTCGCCTTTGAAACGGCGCCGTCCATCCAGGGGCCGATTGATTTCAATCTTCGCCTGAAACCCCAGGAACCGTTCGAAATCTTTAATCCTGACCAGGGGCCGGTCAAGGCCCGGTGACGAGACCTCTAGTGTATAGGCCCCCTTGATCGGGTCATCAACTTCAAGAAGCGTCGAAATCGCCCGGCTGACGGAAGCACAATCATCCACCGTCAACCCTTGGCCATCCTTACGTTCCACCATGACCTGCATCAACATCACTTCCTTGCCGGACATTTGCACCCGAACGATGTCGAAACCCAGATCGTCCACGGACGGCTCAATCAGGTCTTGGATGCGTCGGGACATATCCATCAGATCACTCACCCTTGGCTTCGGGGGTTGCTTAAGGAAATTCCTCAAAAACAAAAGGCGGGCCACCGGCCCACCCATCAATCCCACCAAATTTTACGGACTAAACGAGTACGTTCACGACTGAACGTATGGAATATATATACCGATGGCCTCTAAAGTTCAATGGTTTTTGATGGTTTTCACGCGGGTGGGCGCGGTCGCCGGGACAAGCAGAGATAGGCCGGATGATTGCCCTTTGCCCTGGCCTTTCTTTCGTAGCGTGTCTCAACCCAATCAGACGGCGGCGCGGACCAATCGTGCTTTGAGCGCGCGCGCCATGTCAACTCATCCCTGGCGGTCAGGTGATCCAACATCCAGTCGACGTAGCCCATATGGTCGCTGGCCAGCCTAATTTCGCCATTGTCCTTCAACAGGCGGACCAACTGCGCCACGGTATCGTCGCTGATAAAGCGGCGGCGATGGTGTTTTTTTTTCGGCCACGGGTCTGTAAACAACGCAACAATCCTTCCGAAACAAGCGTCCGCCAGGACCGGAAAGAGCTTTCTCACATCGTCGTCGAAAATACGGACATTGGTGAGACCGCCGCATTCGATCAGGCTCAACAGATTGGCGACGCCATTGACGAAGGGCTCGCACCCGATAAACCCGATATCCGGGTGAACCGCGGCCTGGGCGGCAAGATGTTCGCCGCCGCCGAACCCGACTTCAAGCCATAGGTCGCTGACGGGGGCCGCGAATGTCGCCGCAAGGTCCAAGGGTTGACCGCCTGCCGGCAACGACACCCTCAGGCGCGGCAACAGATCATTGATTAAGGCCTGACGGTTGGGGCGCAACTTATGGCCGTGCCGGCGGCCATAAAACTGCGGCCCTTCATGTTGTTTTTCGCCGGTCAACTGGCCCCGAAGGCCGACTTCAGGTCATCGACCAGATCGGTGCGTTCCCACGAAAACCCGCCGTCTTCATCCGGCGCCCGGCCGAAGTGGCCATAGGCGGAGGTACGGGCATAAATGGGTCGGCTGAGTTTCAGGTGCTCACGAATGCCGCGCGGCGAAAGATCGACCATTTCCTGGAGTACCGCCGACAACTGTTCTTCATCGACCGTTCCGGTTCCGTGGGTGTCGATGTACACCGACAGCGGCTTCGAGACGCCGATGGCATAGGCAACCTGTATGGTGCAGGATTCGGCCAATCCGGCGGCAACCACATTTTTGGCGACGTAGCGGGCGGCATAGGCTGCCGAGCGGTCGACCTTGGTCGGGTCCTTGCCGGAAAAGGCGCCGCCGCCATGCGGCGCCGCACCACCATAGGTATCGACGATGATCTTACGGCCGGTCAACCCGGTATCGCCGTCCGGACCACCAACGACAAACCGTCCCGTCGGATTGACGTAGAATTTCGGCTCATCACACATCCAGCCATCAGGCAGAACATCAACAACGTGCGGGCGGACGATTTCGCGGACTTCGTCCTGGCTCAACGCCTCAATATGCTGGGTCGAAACGACGACGGATGCGGCGCGGACCGGTATGCCGCCGACATATTCCAACGTCACCTGGCTTTTTGAATCCGGCCCTAAGCCCGTTTGCGCGCCGGAATGTCGGGCTTCGGCCAGGGACTTCAAAATTGCGTGGGAAAAATGGATCGGCGCTGGCATCAATACATCGGTTTCCATACAGGCATAGCCGAACATCAAACCCTGATCTCCGGCGCCTTCATCCTTGTTGCCCGCCGCATCGACGCCCTGGGCGATATCTACCGATTGGGAATGCACATGAACATCGACAATGACCTTTTCCCAATGGAACGCATCCTGCTCGTAGCCGATGTCCTTGATGGCGTGCCGGGCAATGTCTTCCATGACGTCGGCAGTGATCGAGTCCGGGCCACGGACCTCACCGGCCAGGACGACCCGGTTGGTGGTGCATAGGGTTTCCACGGCGACCCTGGAAAGCGGGTCGGCAGCGAGAAACTTATCGACCACGGCATCGGAAATCCGGTCGGAAATTTTATCCGGGTGGCCTTCGGACACAGACTCGCTGGTAAAAAGATAGTTTTTTTTGCTCACAATTGTTCCCTTCGATCTCAGTTTTTGTCCAATTGGACCGAGGGCTTCAATTATTCGAGAGTCTTTTTGAGCCCACTTAGCGCCATTTTTTTCGTGGTGGTCAAGCAGTCCAAATCCTTCCACGCTTCACCCTTTATAAATGGGTGAAGGCTGTCCTTGTCGCAAGCTTTACAGAGATCGTCAAGGAATTTTGACGGGCCCAGAAAAACAGAACCCGCCTTAATTCTAGCTGGCGCTTCTGGCCAGAGACTTGGTCAGCTCAAACAACCGTTTGCGCACTCTGGGATCGGCAATCTTGTAGTACGCACGAACCAGTTCCAGGGTTTCTCGACGGGCCAGGGGGTCGAGCTCAAGCGTCTTGTGTTCCTGCTCACGCAATCCCCGGACGACCTGGCCTTCGGTGGTCTTGAGGCCCATAGGCATTTCTTCGAAGAAAAATGAGACCGGCACATCCAGAATATGGCAGAGCTGAAACAACCGGGACGCGCCGATTCTGTTGGCGCCGCGTTCATACTTTTGAATTTGTTGGAACGTCAAGCCGACCGCATCCCCAAGTTTTTCCTGGCTGAGACCCAGCAACGTGCGCCGCAAACGGACGCGGGCGCCGACATGAATATCAACAGGATTGGGAACACCCGGGGGCAAGCGCCTTTTCTTCTTTAGGCGGGCGCGGGCTTTAGATTTCTGTGCAGGAGATGGTTTTATCATTTTTTCCGTGGGCTTCCGTTTTTAAGTTTGATTTTTACAACACCGACTTAGCCGCGACCTGAGAAAGTACGCCGTATTCACAATCACGTTGATCTTATCGATACTATGCACTCGCATACGATTGTATGCAAGTAAAAATAGCGAACTAAGCAAACTGTCCCCTCAAAAGCTATCGTTATTATCACACACCATTCCTGGAAGGTGCCAGCAGAATTCCCCCCGCCAAGGCGAAAAACATCAACAAAACTGTTATCCAGCCACCGAACCGGGAAAATGGTGTTCGCTCATCTAGTGCGACGGGAAGCGGGCTGTCGATGACCCCTTCTCGGCCCAATCCCAACTTCTTAACGGTGCGTCCATACCCATCAATGACCCCGGAAATTCCGGTATTGGCGACGCGGACCAGGGGCAGGCCTTCTTCGACGGCGCGCAAGCGGGCGGCGGCGAAATGCTGGTAGGGCCCGAACGATTGTCCGAACCAGCCGTCATTGGTGAGGTTCAAAATCCATTGCGGGCGGTTTTCCGGATCGGCGACGTTGCCGGGGAAAATGACCTCATAGCAAATCAGTGGCGAAACCGGGGGCAAGCCGTCAAAAACAACCGTCCGAATTCCGGGGCCGGGCGAAAAATCCTGTCGTCCCGCCGTTAATTTTTCGATGGGCAAGATATCGCGGAACGGCACGTATTCTCCAAACGGCACCAAATGGTGCTTGTCATAGGTTGCCGTCACCCGGCCCTTGCCATCAATGGCGTGCAGGCTGTTCCAAATCCGCCTTGGCGTGACGCCGCGCGGCGTTGCCCGTGGGGCGCCGACGATGATGAGGCCGCCCGGCGGCGCGGCGGCGCCCAATACCTGAGTCAGTCCGGGCGTATCGGTAAGGATATAAGGCACCGATGCTTCCGCCCAGATAATGTGGGTCGGCGGTTTGGCAGGCGGGGAACCCGCAGGCGCCATCGCCAGACTCATTTTCAACTGCTTTTGCACATGGCTGCGCCGCAATTCGGGTTTCCACTTCAAGGCTTGTGGGATATTCGGCTGCACCAACCTGAGCTGCACACCGGCGACGATTTCACTGGACGCGGACGCCAAGCGCACCTGGCCCCCGGTCCAGACGACGCCGATAACCGCGAATATCGCCAACACGGGAACCCAACGACGGCGACGGCGGGACGACGCGCCATGATCCGCCAGCACCGCCGGCATCGCGGCGGCGGCGATGGTCAAAAGGCTCAACCCATAAACCCCGGTCACGGCGGCAAGTTGAATCATAGAATCCGACACCACCCATACCGTTCCGATCAGATTCCACGGAAACCCGGTCAACGCCCAGCCGCGCACCCATTCCAGCAGTGTCCACAGGGCGCTGAAAACAATGACCCGGCCGACCGCGGACAACGGTCTTTTATCGAAAACCAGGCGGCTCAAGGCGGAGGCGGCGCCCGTGAACAGGCCCATGCCCGCGGCCATGGCGCTAATCGCGATTGGCGCCATCCAGCCGTATTGGGGTGCATCGACGAAAAAGGCCGACCCGATCCAGGACAGGCCCGCCGCCGAATGGCCGAAACCAAACCACCAGCCGCCGGAAAAGGACCGGGCCACGCCGGGGCTGTCCTCGACGATCCACAACAGGCCGGTGAACGCCGGGATCAATAACACCAGAAAATAAACAGGCGGCAGCGCCATTGCCGCCAACACGCCCAGCCCGGCAAGCGCCACCCAGCGGCGCCACCCCATCAACCCGGACAGGCGGCGGCGCAGCGCATCCAGATGTCGCTGCCCGGCGGCATCCCCTGTTTCTCCCGAAGCCGTGCTATTTGAAGGGTGGCCGTTCATTGGTTTTGAACATCGCCCTTGCTATGTTTACCAGGGCCGTCTTCATACGGGTTCCTAATATCGAGACCGGCAAGAACCTTGATTTCCAGCGTTTCCATCGCCTTGGCCATGACGTCCGTTTGATGATCAAAGCCGAGAAGGTGAAGCATGCCATGGACGATCAGGTGACAGAAATGATCCGCAAGTGGTTTGCCTTGGCTTTCGGCCTCGGCGGCGATGGTTTCAAACGCAACGATAATGTCGCCTAACAATTTGGGCTCTCCGGGAGGGGCGGGCGGCTCATCCGGTCCTGCAGACGGAAACGACAGAACGTTGGTCGCTTTGTCCTGGCCTCTGAAATCACGGTTGAGTTCCCGAATGACGGCATCATCGGCGAGAACGATACTGACCTCCGCGCCGGGATCGTCTTTGGCCTTGGATGGCACAAGCGCCGCTTGATAGGCGGCATCGGCGGCGTCCAGGCAAAGTGTCGCCGCCGTCGGCAATGCCGCCGCCCACTGCGGGCAAGTGACGTTAACGCCGATGTCCAGGGTCGCCATAATAGTCAGGGATACCGGCTCAGTCGTCGTCATCAGACTTCACGAATGGGGGGGCGCTCTCAAGGTGTTCATATTGGGCCCCTGATTTACGCCGGGCTTCGACTTCGCCATAGGCGCGAACGATCCGGGCGACTAAGGGGTGGCGGACAACGTCGGCAATCGTAAATCTTACAAAGGCGATACTCTTCACGCCGGCTAAAGTTTCCATGGCGTCCCTCAGGCCCGAACGGGTGCCATGGGGAAGGTCGACCTGGCTCAAATCACCGGTGATCACCATGGATGAGTTTTCGCCGAGCCGGGTCAGAAACATCTTCATTTGAACGGCCGTGGTGTTTTGCGCTTCGTCCAGGATGACGAAGGCATTGGAAAGGGTGCGGCCGCGCATGAAGGCCAAAGGCGCTACTTCGATAGCGCCTGTTTCCATGCGCTTGGCCACCTGGCCTTCGGGCATCATGTCATGAAGCGCGTCATAAAGGGGGCGCAGATAGGGGTCGACCTTGTCGCGCATATCGCCGGGAAGGAAGCCGAGTTGTTCGCCCGCCTCAACCGCCGGGCGCGACAGGATGATACGGTCGACGGAGCCGCTGATCAGTCGCTCGACCGCCTTCGCCACCGCCAGATAGGTCTTGCCGGTGCCGGCGGGGCCTTCGCCGAACACCAGTTCGGCCTGGTCAATGGCCTTGAGATAATCGGCCTGTACCGGGGTTCGCGGGGAAATGTGGCGTTTGTTGGTACGGATGGTCAGGTCCGCGTCGCTGACATCACCGCCGGGCGCGATCGCCATGCGAAGCACCGCGTCAACCTCTTCGGCGGTGATTTCTTTTCCATTCTCCAGGCTGGAATATAGGCCGTTCAGAACTTTTTTTGTGTCCGTGACGGCGCTGGCGTCGCCGGTGATCGTCAGCTCGTTGCCGCGGGCGTTGATGGCAACGTCCAATTTTTGTTCGATGCGCGCCAAATTTTGGTGGTGCGATCCGAACAGCTCCATCACCAGACCATTATCGTCGAAGGTCATCCGCCCCGGTGTCGCGGCAGCCCCGGTTTTTACCTTGGATTTGATCTTGGATTTAACCGGAGGCGTCATGCGCTGGCCCTTTTATTTTCCCTGACGGGGGCGCCGGTATTCGCCCTGACAGGGTTGCCGGTCAGACTGTTGGCGTGGGCATCAATAATTAGAAGTTCCTGGATGGCGCCCATTGCCCCCCCTTCGCCGTCCATATGAACCGCCTGCATGTAGGGACTGCGCCCGACCAATTGGCCCGGCAGTCGGCCGGGGCGATCAAGCAACACCGCCATCACCTGGCCGACGCAAGACCGGTTGAATGCCAATTGCTGCGCGTTCAACAGACCCTGGAGGGTCGCCAGACGTTCGCCCTTTACATCCTCAGCGACATGGTTTTCCATCACCGCCGCCGGGGTTCCGGGCCGGGGACTGTATTTAAAGGAATAGGCCTGGATGAACCCGACCTCTTCCACCAGCTTCATGGTCTCGGCGAAATCCGCATCGGTTTCGCCGGGAAAGCCGACAATGAAATCGGATGAAAGCCCGATATCGGGCCGAACCGCACGCAACCGATCAACCAGACGCCGGTAGTCATCGGCGTTATGGCGCCGGTTCATGGCCTTCAGAACGACATCCGAGCCGGATTGTACCGGCAGATGCAAAAACGGCATTAGCGCAATGACGTCCCGATGCGCGGCGATCAATTCTTCATCCATGTCGGCGGGGTATGAGGTCAAGTAACGAATACGCTCGATCCCATCGATCGCCGCGACCTCGGCAATCAAACGGCCCAAGCCCCAATCTCCCCCTGAGGACCCGTCAGCAGCGGCGCCTTTGTAATTATTCACATTCTGACCCAACAGCGTGATCTCGCGGACGCCGATCGCCGCCAACTGCCCGGCTTCGGCCAGCACGGCAGCGGCGGGGCGTGAATATTCGGCGCCACGGGTATAGGGAACGACACAAAACGTGCAGAATTTGTCACAGCCTTCCTGGACCGTCAAAAAAGCAGCGCTTTCGGCATGTCCCTCCGGCCTAGCGGAATTCGCCGATGACACCGGAGCCGGCAGGAAGTCGAATTTGGGCTCGACCGGGAAGTCGGTGTCCAGCACCACATCCCCGGCGCGTCCGGCGCGCGCCACCATTTCACCTAAGCGGTGATAGGTCTGCGGTCCGAAGACCATGTCCACATAAGGGGCGCGCGACAGAATCTCTTCACCCTCGGCCTGGGCGACGCACCCCGCCACAGCCAAAATCATGCGTCCGCCGCCTTCTTCCTTGGCTATTTTAAGGCGTCTGAGACGCCCCAGTTCCGAATACACCTTTTCGGCCGCTTTTTCGCGGATATGACAGGTGTTGAGGATCACCATGTCGGCGTCATCGGGGGCATCGGCCTGGACATAGCCCAAGGGCGCCAGAACATCGGCCATACGACCCGAGTCGTAGACGTTCATCTGGCAGCCATAGGTTTTGATATAAAGTTTTTTTGCCAAATGTCTCTACACTATGCCAATCGCCGACGCTTACTTTTTTCGATCCAAAGGAACGCCATAAAGCTCCAGGCGGTGGCCGACAAGCTTCATTCCGTGCGCCTTGGCGATTTTTTTCTGCAAGGCTTCGATTTCCTCATTTTGAAATTCGATAACATTACCGGTCTGAATATCGATCAAATGGTCGTGGTGCTCGGTTGAGGCCTCTTCATACCGTGACCGGCCATCGCCGAAATCATGCCTTTCAAGGATGTTGGACTCCTCGAACAGGCGTACCGTCCGGTAAACAGTGGCGATAGAAATGCGCGAATCCAACGCATTCGCCCGCCGGTGGACCTCTTCAACGTCGGGGTGGTCGTCTGCCGAAGACAACACCCGGGCAATCACCCGGCGCTGTTCGGTCATTTTCATGCCCTTTTCAACACAAAGGCGTTCGATTTTATTTTCCGGCATAGCCTCTCCCTGGACCGGAACGCATCATGTCTTAGCGACGGCGCTTGCGCGGTTTCGTGCCCAGCCCGATTTTCTTTGCCAAATTGCTGCGGTGCTTGGCGTAATTCGGCGCCACCATTGGATAATCCGCCGGCAACCCCCAACGTTTGCGATATTCATCAGGCGTCAAGTTATAGGCCGTTTTCAGATGCCGTTTGAGCATCTTTAGCTTTTTGCCATCTTCAAGACAGATGATGAAATCGGCGGATATCGATTTTTTGACCGCGACCGCGGGACGCGGGCGCTCGGGGATCAAGGATGAGCTGCCAACACCCGCAAGCGTTTTGTAAACATCTTGAATCAATTGCGGCAAATCACTGGGCGCGATACTGTTGTTGCCCGCATGCGCGGAAACGATTTCGGTCGTCAACTCCAGCAATTCGCTTATATTAGGCTTATCGGTCATGGGCGATTTTCCTCACTGATACAAATTCCCTGGACAAAATCAGGCCTGCCACGGGATTTTCGGAATTATCGGCCTCTTATGGAGGCGCTCTTTTTAAGAAATCATTCAATCAAGAACTGTTTTAGCCTAATAAATAAACCCCCGCCGGGCAAGTAAGAACAATGAATAGCGACAAAAAAGACAACAAGGATACTGAAATAGACTTCTTCATTGATATAACAGGAGAAGTCTGCCCTCTTACTTTTGTAAAAACCAAACTACTGATCGAAAGCATGTCGGCTGGGCAGATCGCTGAAGTGCGGCTCAAGGGCCGGGAGCCTTTGGAAAACGTCCCCCGTTCCGTCACCGACCACGGCCACCGCGTTATCAGCCTTGTGCCGGAAAGCCCGACGGAGCCCGCCGACGGCATTCACCGCCTCATTCTTAAAAAAGCCCCCGAGTCTTGAAAATTCCGCATAAAACGCCCAGGACGCCTTGATCAGGGCCTGAGCCGACCACCGTCTTTCGGGACCTTCGCGTCGGGAGGCCTCAAATAAAGCGGCCGTGGCCGCTCGATCGGTGTCTCTGGAGACCATCGGCTTGCCGCCAGGGCGGCCAGGGTCCCGGCATCAGGCGCTTCGGGGGCATTGCTTAAAGCAACCTCCAGCCCGGCCCCGTCCAATGCGGCGACGGCGCGCGGGCCGGCGTCACCGGCGATGACAACACGCCCCCCCGTGATCGATACACCGGCCAGCACCGCCGCCAGGGCGTCGGGCAAAACCGCTTGGGGCGGGGACAACGGCGCAAGGCCGGCGGCAAAGACCTGAACAAAGATATCGTCGCGCTTGGATTCGATCGCCACTAATAGGGTTGCGCCGTCCCGCTCAGACGCCTGAACACCGGCGGCAACGACCTCAAGAGTGGTGACGCCCATACACGCCAGGTCGCCTGCCAGGGCCAGCCCCCGGGCGGCGGCCAGGCCAATGCGAAGACCGGTGAATGAGCCCGGCCCCGTGGTCACGGCCAACAGATCAAGGTCCTGATAAGCCTTTCCCGCCTCCTCCATAACGTCGGCGATCATTCCCATCAGGTGTTCCGCCTGGCCCCGCGCCATCGCTTCGAAGCGCCGCGCAATGATTTTCCCGTCGTCGCTAAGGGCGGCCGAGCAAGCGGACGCCGCCGTATCAAACCCAAGAACAAGCATTGCTTAAGTCTCTTTTCTAGATCACCGAACAGTCCTCATTGAAATCAGGCCGGGGGCTACGCGGAAACAGATCCTCCTCGCTGCCGTAACCGATACTGCAAAGGAAGTTGGAGCGAACCTCCGTTCCGGCAAAAAATTCCTCGTCAACGGCGGCGTTATCGAACCCCGACATCGGCCCGCAATCGAGGCCCAGCGCACGCGCGGCCAGCATCAAATAGGCCCCTTGCAAGGTAGCATTGCGAAAGGCGGTGGTCTCAATCAAGGGCTGGTTTCCGGCGAACCACGACCGGGCGTCGGTGTGGGGGAACAGAACGCCCAGCCGGTCATAAAATTTCATATCCTGGCCGATGATAGCGGTCACCGGGGCGGCCATGATTTTTTTCACGTTTCCTTCAAGTAAATGAGGCTTCAAACGCGCCTTGGCTTCATCCGAAACCACGAAAACAATCCGGGCCGGACAGCAATTGGCGCTGGTCGGGCCCATTTTGGCCAGGTCCCAGACGGCCTTGAGCAAATCCACCGCCACCGGCCTGTCCAGCCAGCCATTACGGGTGCGGGCCTTGGTGAAAAGCTGGTCGAGGGCTTCTTGGGTTAGGGCATCTGTCACCGGAGTCTCCTGAAAGGGAATTGTTGAATGGGTTGCTGTTTTCAGTATGACACTTGTGTTCAGGCATGGAAGCGTGAAAAATTCAGATCAACGTCAATAATATGTGAGACCTCATGGGCCTTGGACGAAGACTTCAAACCGTACTTTTGATTTTTATAGCCGCTTTCTCCGCGCATACCGCTGTGATCGCCGCGCCCCTCACCCCCGCCGCCAATGGCGCCGTCGTCGTCATGTATCATCGCTTCGGAGAGACAAAATATCCCTCCACCAATATCACCCTCAAACAATTCGAGGCCCATCTCCAGGAATTAAAGTCGGGCCAATATAATGTATTGCCGCTGCTCGAAATCATTGCCGCCCTTCAGCGCGGCAACCCTCTTCCCGACCGAACCGTGGGGATAAGTATCGACGATGCCTACCTCTCCGTTTTCACCGAGGCTTGGCCGCGCCTCAAGAAAGCCGGGTTTCCGTTTACGGTGTTCGTCGCCACCGACCCCGTCGACAACTCCACGTCCGGCTTTATGAATTGGGACCAGATCAAGGAAATGGCTTTGGCCGGCGTCACCATCGGCGGCCATACGGGATCACACCTGCACATGCCGAATGCAGGCCGGGACAGGAACCTGGACGAGATAGCACGGTCGAAAAAGCGTTTTGAGGAAATGTTGGGCAATCCGCCCCGGCTTTTTGCCTACCCTTACGGCGAATCCAGTCTTGCCGTCCAAACGATGGCAAAAGACGCCGGTTACATCGCCGGTTTCGGGCAGCACTCGGGCGCCTTTGATGGCGGCTCGAACCTGTTCGATTTACCGCGCTTCGCCATGAATGAAAGTTATGCCGGGATGGATCGGTTTCGTTTGGTGATAGCCGCGCTTCCGCTCCCCGTTGCCGATATCACGCCCGCGGACCCGTTGATTACCACCATCAATCCTCCGGCCATGGGGTTTTCTTTCTTGGGCGACGCCAAGGCCCTGGGCCGGCTGACCTGCTTTTCGTCGAATGCCGGCAAAACCAGGGTGGAACGTCTTGGCGAACGGCGAATTGAAATCAGGGTAGAGCAAGCATTTCCCACCGGCCGAACCCGGGTGAATTGCACACTCCCGACAAACAAGGGCCGCTGGCATTGGTTCGGACGCCAGTTCTACAGACCGGAGTAAAGCAAATCCCGAGCCGATGGTTACATCCGCGACGACGAATTTGCGTTTAAACAAAGAGAAAATTCCGAGCCGATGGTTACATCCGCGACGACGAATTTGCGGTAATAAAAGAGATCTAGATAAGCGAGCGTGGGCCGGAATTTCCATCGCGCAACCGGGCGTCATCAAACCGGTGCAGATTGTTGCTTTCGATCAGGGCGCGGATGCCTTGCACGTACTTTTCACCCCGCGCGGAATAATTTTTCAGGTTATCCACCAACAACAGGCCGTCCAACGGCGCGCCGTTGAGTCTGAGGCCGGAGCGAACTTTCCGCATCCCCCGGTAGGCCGCATGGGTGTTGAGGTTAAGCGCATAGGAGCGAACCGAATCGAGAAGATTGGGAAAGGCCCTGATCTTGTGCTTCTTATCTTCGTCGCGCTCAGTCGGGACCAAGTTTCCGGTCTTGGAGAACGTCCATTGTCCGAACATCGCGTTGCCCTCGCGCACAAAACGCGACGTGCCCCAACCGCTTTCCTCGGCCGCCTGAGCCAACGCCAGGGATGGGGGAATAATATCAACACGCTTCAACAGCGTTTCGATGAGGTTTTTCTTCACGCCGTAGCGTTCCGACATTACCATCAGCCAAAGCCGGTCCGCCGGGCCCGGTTTTTGACCCAGGCTTTGTTGGAAGTGAAGTTTCCAAAGCCGCTGACGGTCACGCAGAAGTTCCTCGTTGGCTTGCAGGACAAGCGGCAAAAGGGTCTGAAAGAAAAGCGACTTACGGAGCCCGGCTTCACGGATGTTTTTGATGTCACTGGGCAGGCTGGCCAGGAACAGACGCGGCACCGCGGCTTCGCCGGAACGAACAAGATCGAGATCATAGCCCAATTGATTGAATGTCTCCGACAGCGCCACCGTCGTTTTCAGGCGTTGCAAGCGATGTTGGCGATCATCTGATTCCACGGAGAAGAAACCGATCAGCGTATCGATGCCGGCCATCCTTACCGTGTTCGTTACGGCCTTCAGGGCGCGTTTACTCGCCGTCGGCGCCGCGATCTCGTGGGGGAAAATCTCAGCCGGGATCGGCGCATAGGCCGGCACTGGAACAGCGACGGAAACCGCAAGGCGGAGCGTCGCCTTCGGCGACGAGGGTTGATTTTCAATAGGATTGGTGACAACAGAATAAAACAGGCCTGTAATCAGACCGGCAACAGCGAGCAAGGCGCCGTGTTCAAAGCGAAACTTCATAACCTGATATAAATTGAGCGACACCACCGGGCCGCTTCAACCCCTCATTTGCATAAACAAATCTCATATTTTCTTATTATTATTATTGGTATTCCGTTCATTCTCCCCCCGAGTCGAGAGATCACGGAGCCATTTGGCCGGCAGTGTTGGTGGAGCTTCTAGCACAACGCCGACTCCAACACCAGCCTCTGTGCAAGGCAGTGTGGCAATATTGCACCGTACAATTTAAATTTTAAGGACTTTTTTTGTTGCCTGTCGCGCCGACGCCCGAAAACACCTTCAAAGAGTATAGGGACTACAAGGGGTTACTCGACGGCACGCACTTCCGTCACTTCCGGAATGTAATGGCGAAGCATATTTTCGATACCATTTTTTAATGTCGCCGTGGACGAAGGACAGCCCGCACAGGCCCCCTGCATATGGAGAAAAACGACTCCGTCCTCGAATCCTTTGAAGACGATGTCGCCGCCGTCCTGGGCCACGGCCGGGCGAACCCGGGTATCAATCAGCTCTTTGATCTTCGACTCGATGCCGCCGCTAGGGCCTTGCGCCGACGGATCGGTGGTGTCGGTGCCGGGGCCTTCGCCCTCAATCACCGCCTTGCCCGACTGAAAATGTTCCATGATCGCGCCAAGGATCAGGGGCTTCATGATTTCCCAATCCTTGTCGTCGGATTTGGTGGCGGTGATGAATTCCGCCCCCAGAAAGACGCCGGTGACCCCTTCGATACCGAAAAGGCCGGTCGCCAGCGGCGAATTCGTCGCCAGGGCCGCGGCGGTGAAATTAGCGGTTCCCGATTTCATAACCGGCACACCGGGCATGAACTTCAGTGTCGCCGGATTGGGCGTGCGTTCCGTTTGAATAAACATTATTAAAACCTCTTTTGCGCAAAAACTGCGTCCTAGACCCTTTAAATGGGCCACCCTGGTCCTTGAATCAAGCCTATTTAGCCAAGTTATTTCTAATCGGCTCTGGGACGAAGAAAGCCGACGATATCGTGAACCTCGGCCAGCACCGGTTCTGCGATGGCGCGGGCGCGCTGGACACCGTCGGTAATGACGGCGTCGACATGGGACTCATCAATCATCAAGCGGCGCATTTCGTCCTGCATGGGGGCCAATTTCTCCACCGCCAAATCGGCCAAGTCCTGTTTAAACCTCGAGAATTGAAGGCCGCCGAATTTATTGCAGACCTCGGCGATTTCCAGATCGGCCAGCGCCGCATAGATCCCCATCAGGTTGGCGGCTTCCGGACGGCCATCGAATTGGTTCGGGCTGGCGGGCAGCTCGTCCGGGTCGGTCTTGGCCTTGCGAATTTTTTTGACGATGGTATCGGCGTCATCGGTCATATTAATACGCGACAGGTCAGAAGGGTCCGACTTGCTCATCTTTGATGAGCCGTCCCGCAATGACATAACGCGGGTGGCGGCGCCGAAGATCAGTGGCTCGACAATTGGGAAAAAATCGACGCCGAAGTCGTTGTTGAATTTCTGGGCGATGTCGCGGACCAGTTCCAGATGCTGTTTCTGATCCTCGCCAACGGGGACATGGGTGCCTTTGTACAGCAGGATATCGGCGGCCATTAAATTCGGGTACGCGTACAGGCCGACCGAGGCATTTTCCTTGTTCTTGCCGGCCTTCTCCTTGAACTGGGTCATCCGGTTCAGCCAGCCGAGACGCGCCACGCAGTTAAAAATCCAGGCCAGTTCCGCATGACCGGGAACCTGGCTTTGGTTAAAGATGATGTGGCGCTTGGCATCAATGCCGGCGGCCAGCATGGCGGCGGCGACATGACGGGTTGAGGTCTTTAGCTCGACCGGGTCCTGCCAGACCGTCACCGCATGCAGGTCGACAACGCAGAACAGGCATTCGTATTCATCCTGCAGGCGCACCCAATTGCGGATCGCGCCCAGGTAGTTGCCCAAGTGCAGATTGCCGGTCGGCTGCGCGCCCGAAAAAATTCGTTCCATCGACATTCGCTCCCAATTATTCGTGCTTTTTAGGGTGTCCCGCCGCCCCGATAAAGACTTTTAAATCGGCCACCCGCGCCGCGCCGAACGCCAGGGCAAGGCCCCCGAACACCGCCATGCCGCCAGCCACCAGAACGGCCAAGCCAAGGGCGCGTTCCGGTGTCGTCCCGGCCAAGACGTCCGCCAACGGCCCCAGCGCCCAAACAAGCGCCAGCCCCATGCCGACCGACGCCAGGGCCATGCGCCACCAGCGTCCGCGTAGGCGGCGGTCCGGGACCAAATGACCACGGCGGTGAAGGACGGCGGCCATGATCGCGACGTTGAGCCAGCTCGAGACCACCGTCGCCGCCGCAATCCCGACATGCAGAAACGGACCCATCAATAAAAGATTGAGCCCCAAATTAACGAACAGACAGAACACCGATATTTTGACCGGCGTCGCCGTGTCCTCGCGGGCAAAGAAGCCGGGCGCCAACGCCTTGACCATGACATAGGCCGGCAGCCCCACGGCATAGACGGACAACGCCGCCGCCGTCGCCAACGTCTCCGGCGGTCCGAACTGGCCGCGTTCGAACAACACCCGGATCACCGGCTCGGCAATCACCATCAAGGCGATGGCGGCCGGCAACGTCAGCAGCAATGATAATTCCAACGCCCGGTTTTGGCTGTCGAGGGCGGCGGCGGCTTCCCCGGCGCGGACCTGACGCGATAACAAGGGCAATAAGGCCGTGCCGACGGCGACGCCGAGCACGCCCAGCGGTAATTGATTAACCCTGTCGGCATAGAACAGATACGAAATCGAGCCCGCCGGCAGCAACGACGCGATCACCGTATCAATGACCAAATTGATCTGATAAATACCGGCGCCGATGGCGACCGGCGCCATTCGTTTCAACAGGACTTTAACGTCGGCGGTCAGCCGGGGCGCCCGCAAGCGCATCCACACCCCTTCCCGGCCACAGACGGCAAACAGCCAAATACACTGAACCAAACCCGCCGCCGCCACGCCCCAGGCGAGCGCATGGCCGGGGGTTTCGGTGAAGTTGGCGAGACCCAGGATGGCGCCGATCAGACAAAGGTTCAGCAGGATCGGGGTCGCGGCGGCGGCGGCAAACTTGCCGAGGGAATTCAGCACGCCGGCCATCAATGAGACCAGGGAGATAAATAATAAATAAGGGAATGTGATCCGGGTCAGCGCCACCGCCAGATCGAACTTGGCGGGATCGCCGATAAAGCCCGGCGCAAAGCCCAACATCACCAGCGGCATCGCCACTTCAATGACGCCGACGAAAATCAGCAGCGCCCAAAACAGAACGCTGAACGCGGCGATCGCAAACGCTTTCGCCGCCTCGAGGCCTTCCGACTCGACGCGGCCCGCGAACATCGGCACGAAGGCCATGGAAAAGGCGCCTTCGGCAAACAGGCGGCGGAACAGGTTCGGTAGTTTGAAGGCGACGAAGAATACGTCGGCGCCGGCTGCCGCGCCGAGCACGGCGGCGATCAGAATATCACGCACGAAGCCCAGACCCCGGCTGATCAGGGTGAAGCCGCCGACGGTGGCAATGGATCGCAAAAGCACCATAGCCGCCTCAATAGCGGTTTTTTGTGTCAGCGAAAAGGCGCAGGGATGGGCAATATTACGCGGGGGACGCTTCGCCGTTGGCCTGCTTAGTTTTTGCGGCCCCTGATTTTTTGTGCTTTTTCCCGGTTTCCCCGGTCTTTTTTGACGACGTGTCAGGGTCGTCCCCTGAAGACACGATGTCCAAAAGGCCCACCCGTAAAGACTTTAGCTTCTCCTCATTGTCCACTTTCAGGCCGAAGACATCCTTAACGTAAAACACATCGACGACACGCTCGCCATAGGTCGAGATATGGGCGCTCGAAATCTGCAATCCGGCGGCGGTCAGGAACGCGGTGACGTCGTGCAACAGCCCCAACCGGTCACGGCCGTTTATTTCAATTACCGTCAGCCGCCTCGACGCCTTGTTGTCGATCAGCACCCGAGGCGGAACCTTGAACGCCCCGGCGCGTTTTTGCAGAGAGGATTCTTGTGCGGCGGCCAACTCCTTTGCCGAATGCAGGCGGCCCGACAGGGCGGTTTCAATGCGTACGCAAAGCCGCTTCAAGCGGTCTTTAGCGGCATAGGCGTGGCCATCGGAATCCTGGATCCAGAACATATCCAACGCCATACCGTTGGTCAGCGTCAGGACCTTGGCGTCAACGACCGATGCCCCCGATAACGCCATGGCGCCGGCAATGGTCGCGAACAGCCCTGGGTGGTCAGGGGTGTAGATGGTGATTTCCGTGGCATCGCGCGCGCGCTCGATACGGCTTTCAATGTGAAGCTTTGAATCGCTGTCTTCGGCCTTGCGGATCAACTTGGCATGGTGGGCCAAGGTGTCGGCATCAAAGGCCAGCCAATAATCGCTATAGCCCCTGGCAAAATGGTTTTCGATTTCGTCCTTCCCCCAATCGGCCAAGCGTGCCGCAAGTTCGGACTTGGCCAGATCGACCCGTTCGCCCTGGCGCTCCGCTGGAATGGCGCCGGCCATTTCCTCCTGGGCGCGGTAATACAATTCACGCAACAGCCCCGCCTTCCAGGCGTTCCAGACATCGGGGCCGACCGCCCGGATATCGGCAATCGTCAGCACCAATAACAGGCGCAGGCGTTCCGGCGATTGCACGACGCCAACAAAGTCGGAAATGGTTTTTGGGTCATAGACATCCCGCTTGAACGCGGTGTTGCTCATTAACAAATGGTGACGCACCAACCAAGATACGGTTTCGGTTTCCCATTCGCTAAGCCCGAGCCGTGGCCCCAATTCGGTGGCGACATCGGCGCCCAGGTCGGAATGGTTGCCGCCCCGGCCCTTGGCGATATCATGCAGGAACACCGCCACATAAAGGGCCGGCAACGATTGCACCTCACCGATTACCGAATTGGCTGCGGGATGGTCGTCTTTGAGCCGTCCGTCTTCGATCCCCTTGAGGATGCCGATGGCGCGGATGGTGTGCTCGTCGACCGTATAGACGTGATACATGTCGTATTGCATTTGCGCGACGACGCGGCCGAAGTCGGGCAAAAAGCGCGCCAGGACGCCAGCTTCATTGAGCCGCATCAAAGTGACATCCGGTTTCGGCCCACACAACATTTCCATAAACAGGGCGTTGGCGGCGGCATCATTGCGCAACTGGTCGTCGATGAGCCCCAGATTCTGAGTCACCAGGCGCAGTGCATAGGGGTGAATGTCGGCGTCAAGGCGCTGGGCCGTGCGAAACAGCGTCAATAATTTCACCGGGTCTTTGCTGAAGGCATCGTTGTCGTCAACGGTCAGGCGGTCACCGTCGACAATGAAACCATCGATCTCACGCTTGCGGAACCCGAAGCTCGGCAGGCGAAACTTGCGGTGACTTTTTTTCTGCTGGTCCTCAAGCACCGCACACAGGATTCGGGTCAGGTCGCCGACGTCCTTGGCGACCAGGAAATAGTCCCGCATGAACCGCTCGACGCCTTGCACGCCGTCGCCGTCCGTATAGGCCATGCTGGCGCTGATTTCATTTTGGACGTTAAAGGTCAGACGCTCCTCCGCCCGGTTGCTCTGATAGTGCAGATGACAACGGACCGTCCACAGGAATGCTTCCGCCTTGGCGAACAAGTCCACGTCCTCCGCCGTCAGCACGCCCTTGGCTTGCAGTTCCTGTACGTCATCGACCCGGTACAGATACTTGGCGATCCAAAACAGCGTCTGCAGATCACGCAGGCCACCCTTGCCTTCCTTGATGTTTGGTTCCAGCACATAGCGGGTATCGCCCATCCGGTCATGGCGGGCATCGCGCTCGGCCAGCTTGGCCTCGACGAATTCAAGGCCGGTGGATTCTGAAAATTCAGTCCCGAATCGCAGCTTGAAGGCCTTGAACATCTCCTGATCACCCCACAGCCAACGCGCCTCCAGCAAACTGGTGCGGATGGTCATATCGGCCTTGGAAAGCCGTATGCTCTCGTCGATGGAACGGGTCGCATGACCGACCTTGAGGCCCATATCCCACAACATATAAAGGATGTATTCGACCACCTGTTCGGTATGCGTGGTCAGCTTATAGGGCACCAGGAACATCAGATCGATGTCCGAAAACGGCGCCAGCTCGCCGCGGCCGTAACCGCCGGTGGCGGTGATGCTCATGACCTCGCCGGTGGTCGGATTGGCAAGAGGATAAACGTTGGCCAACGCAAAGTCGTAGATCGTGCGGACCAGCTGATCGACCAGATGGGTGTTGGCCTTGGCAACATCGCGGCTGCAAGCGCCATCTTCTTCAAACCGGCGGCGAACTTCCGTCCAGCCCCGGCTAAAGGCGGTTTTAAAGATATCGAGGACTTGCGATTGCGTTTTCGGCGTATAGCCGGACCATCCGACAAGTTCATCGAGTTCGGCCTGAAGCGCCTTGCGGTCGATGATGTCGCGGGGTTTTGAGATGCTGTCCATGATCCCTTTATATAAAGCGGGCGGAGGAGGCGTTAAAGGGGCAAGCCGGTCCTGGAGGAGACGATCCGTAATTTTGGCCGACATCGTCCCCAGGGATTTTGATTTTATAACGATACCGTAATAAATACGCGGGCTTTTGCCGGGCCGATCGCTCTGGGGCAAGCCGCAAGCATCGGAAAAATCGCCCGAGCACCAAAAATTTTAAACCTATTATTAAGTACATTTAAATATTCTTATTTATTAGGCCCATTAAACACGATTTCAGACTTAATATTTATGATAAAACAGCTCATAAATAATCTTTTCGAGAAATAATTTATAAATATTTCAGTATGTTAGCGCATGGTTTAATTAAGATTATTAGAAAAATCTTATTTTATAACAATCCGTGAAACGATGGCGGCTTAATCTTGAGTTTCAAGCAATTCCCGCAGCCGATAAATCAATTCCAGAGCCTCCCGCGGGCTCAAGGCGTCGGCGTCAACCGCTGAAAGCGCCTCTTCCAAAGGTGACGGCCCTGTCGCCATGAAGCCGGCGGGGGCGGCCTCAAGCGCCTGAAATAACGGCAGATCATCCGCCAGCCGGGTCATGGCCGAGGATTGTTCGCCCTTCTCGAGCGTGGCAAGGACATCCGTGGCGCGTTTAATGACGCTTTTGGGCAACCCCGCCAGCGCCCCGACATGGATGCCGTAGGAGCGATCCGCCGCGCCCGGCCCGACTTCATGCAGGAACACCACATCTCCCTGCCATTCCTTGACCCGCATGGTGTGGCACTGCAGCCCCGATAGCCGCGCCGCCAGCGCCGTCAATTCATGGTAATGGGTGGCGAACAGCGCCCGGCACCGGTTCACCTCATGCAGGTGTTCGACCACCGCCCAGGCGATCGACAGGCCGTCGAAGGTGGCGGTGCCGCGCCCGATTTCGTCGAGGATCACCAACGCCCGCGGACCCGCCTGGTTAAGAATGGCCGCCGTTTCGACCATTTCAACCATGAACGTGGAGCGCCCCCGGGCGAGATCGTCGGCGGCGCCGACCCTGGAAAACAAGCGGTCGACAATGCCTATTTTAGCGGCCTCGGCGGGAACGAAAGAGCCCATCTGGGCGAGCACTGCGATCAGCGCATTCTGGCGCAAAAAAGTACTCTTGCCGGCCATGTTGGGGCCGGTCAGCAGCCATAAATTCCCTTCCTTACCGCCATCTCCGCCCGACAGCATGCAGCCGTTACCGATAAAGGCGGCGTCACCGGCCTCGGCCAGGGCCGCCTCGACCACCGGATGACGGCCACCGGTGATAAAAAAATCGAGGCTGTCATCAACCACCGGCCTGATAAAGCGGCCATCAACAGCCAAAGCCGCCAAGCCTTGCGCGACATCAAGCGCGGCCAGGGCCTGGGCGGAAAGCGCTACGGCGTCGGCCCGCCCGGTCACCTCACCGACCAGATCCTCGAACAGATTCAATTCAAGCCCCAGGGCCTGGTCGCCGGCCTTGGCGATGCGGCCTTCAAGCTCGTTCAGTTCCACCGTCGAATACCGGACCCCATTGGCCAGGGTCTGGCGGTGAATGAAGGGGCCGTCATCGAGGGGGATTTTATCCGCCTGTTTGGCCGCCACCTCGATGAAATAGCCGAGCACGTTGTTATGCTTGATCTTGAGGGTCGGGATCGAGGTTTGTTCCACGTAGCGGCCCTGCAGTCCGGCAATCAAGCGCCGGCTTTCGTCCCGAAGCGCCCGAAACTCATCCAGTTCCGGCGCGTAGCCCGCCGCGATAAACCCGCCGTCGCGGGCATAAAGCGGCAAGTCTTCGGCCAAGGCGCGGCGCAACCGATCAATCAGGGCGTCATGGTGGCCAAGCTCTTTGACGGCATCGGTGATGCCTTCCGGGGCGCCGGTTCCGGTGTCCTCAAAGAGGCATTTGATTTCTTCCGCCGCCGCCAGACCGTCACGCACCGCCGCCAGGTCCCGCGGGCCGCCACGGCCAAGGGTCAGCCGCGACAAGGCGCGTTCGATATCAGGGCAACGCTTGAGAACCGGGCGAAGATCATCGCGCAGCCGCACGCCGGCGACAAAATGCTGGACCATGTCCAAACGGTGCGCGATGGCCTTAACATCGGTCAAGGGGGCGGCCAGGTGCGCCCCCAACAGCCGGGCGCCGGCGCCGGTCATGGTCCTGTCGATGACGCCCAAAAGACTGTGTTTTTGTGACCCCGACAGCGACGCCGTCAGTTCCAGATTGCGCCGGGTGGCGGTGTCGATTTCCATCACCTCGCCCTGGGCCAACTGCTTGGGCTGGGTCAGCCTTGGTAAATTGCCTTTCTGGGTGAGCTCCAGATAATCGACGAGGGCGCCGGCTGCCGCCAGTTCCGCCCTCGAAAAATCGCCGAAGCCATCGAGGGTTTTGACACCGTAGAGGGCGCTCAGGCGCTTCTTGCCGTTGGCGCTGTTAAAACGGCTGGCGGGCAGGGGGCTCAACCGATCCTTCCACACGGCAAAGGTTTCAAACAGGGCGTGGTGCTGAATAAGGCTGTCGGGAACCAGCAGTTCGCCGGGCGACACCCTGGCCAGAACGGCATCCAGATCGCGGGGCGCAAAAGATTGGGTGATGAAAACGCCGGTCGACATGTCGATCCAGGCCAGCCCCAGGTCGCCGCCGGCCTCGGCGGTGGCGGCCAGAAAATTGTTCTGGCGCGCATCCAACAACGCATCTTCCGTCAGCGTCCCCGGTGTCACCATGCGCATGACCTGACGCTCGACGACGGATTTGGCGCCGCGCTTCTTTGCTTCCGCCGGGTCTTCCGTTTGCTCGCAGACGGCGACCTTGAAGCCTTTTTTAATGAGCCGATTGAGATAGGTCTCATGGCTGTGCACGGGCACCCCGCACATCGGAATATCGTCGCCCAGATGCTTGCCCCGTTTGGTCAGCGCAATATCCAGCGCCGCCGACGCCTTGACCGCATCGTCGAAAAACAATTCGTAGAAATCCCCCATCCGGTAAAACAACAAACCGCCGGGATGCGCCGCCTTGATCGTCAGATACTGCGCCATCATCGGAGTGACGGTATCGGCGGTATCTTTTGTCGGGGAGGACGCGGCGGGCATTGCGGTCATTCGTCAAAACAATCAAGAGTGGCGGACAAGCCGACAATAACACAGGCTCTCCTGGGGCGCTATCAGTCGCGGGCTCCCTTATCCCCTGGTTTATCAACTTTTACCCCCGCCTTCACCTGCGGCAGTAGTTGTGCTACCCGGTAGGGATGGCGAAACAACTTCCATCCAGCGTTCTGGTCTATGTCGGCTTCGACCGCATCGGCGACGGGCTGCTCAAGCTGCCTTTTGTGCGGGGGCTTCGCGGGGCGTATCCCGACGCCCGCATTACCTGGTTGGCGGGCAAGGAAGACAGCGTCTATGCCGGCGTCCTGGCGGACCTGGCCAAGGGCCAGATTGATGAGGTCATCGAATATGCCGGCGTCGGCGTCGGACCCGGCGAATTACTGCACAGCCTATCAAAAGGGCCGTTGGCCGGGCGACGCTTCGACCTGATCATCGACACGCAAAGGACGCTCTGGACCAGTGTGTCATTGTGGCGGGTTCCCCACGAGACCTTCATTTCCCCGGCCGCGCGTTTTTTGCTATCGGCTAAAAAACCCGAAAAAGGCTACCGCTTCCCGAAAACCATGCAGCGCCAGTTACTGGACCTGCTGGAACTGGCCAGCGGCAAAAAATTCCCGAGCCCGACCACCTTAGAGATCGATCTCGACCCGGACCTCGCCGATGCCGCCGCCCGATTGTTGCCAGACGGCCCGATCTACATCGGCGTTGCCCCCGGATCGGGCGGGCCGCCGAAATGCTGGCCCCTGGACAATTTCATTTCCCTTGCGCAAGGACAGGTCGGCAAAGGGCGGGTGCCGGTGTTTTTGCTGGGGCCAATGGAAGACGGCTGGCTGGAGCCAATCAGAACCGCCGTCCCGGAAGCCCTGTTCCCCTTGCAGGACGATGGCGTTCAGGCGGCACACGGATTTTCCCCGATGCTGACGATCGCGATATCGAAACGATTTCAGGCGGCGGTATCCAACGATTCCGGCACCGGGCACATGTTCGCCGTCGGCGGCAAGCCGGTGGTGATCTTGTACGGCGTCACCGCGCCTAAAAAATTCCAGCCGATGACAGAGGCGCTGACCATCCTCCGCGCCCAGGATTTCGGTGGCCCGGAAATGCACAATATTCCCGTCGATGCCGTCGAAGCGGCGCTTGACGGTGCGCTTACAGACCAGGCCTAAGCGCGGGTTCCGGCGGCGGGTATTTTTTCATCAACCACATCAGTACGATCAGCCCCGGCACGGCGGCGGCGGCGCTGATCAGGAAAAAGCCGCTCCAGGCGACCTGGTCCGCCACCCAACCGGCGGTGGCCGACAATACATCACGGCTAAACGCGGTCAGGGAGCTCAATAGCGCATACTGGGTCGCCGTATAGGCTTGGTTGCACAGCGACGACAGATAGGCGACGAAGGCCGACGTCGCCATGCCGGAGGTGACGTTTTCCGCCGTAATCGTCGCCATCAACATCGGCACGCTATGGCCGACCTTGGCCTGAACGACGAACATCAAGGTGCCGACGATCTGCAGGAAACCGCAAATCATCAGGCTCCGCATGATGCCGACACGATTAACCATAATGCCGCCGATCAGGCCACCGACAATGATGGCGCCAAGGCCGAAGGCTTTGGTGATGTTGGCGATCTCGACGGTGCTGAAGCCCATGGCGATATAAAATGGCCCGGCCATGACGCCCAGGTAGGATTCGCCCAGTTTATAAAGCGCAATGAACGCGAGGACGGCGGCCCAGCCCGAATGGGACATGAAGTCGCGAAACGGCGCGATCACCCCTTCATAAAACCAAGCCAGCGTGCGCGCCAGCCACGGCGCCGTGCCCGACGCCAAGTGCGCGGCCAGCCGTTGCTGTTCGGCCTCGGCGGACGCGAGCGATGCGCCGGTATCGGGCTCACGGGCGCAAAGGATGGTCACCATGCCGACGGCAACCAGGGCGCCCATAATCAGGTAGACCTGATTCCAGGTGAACAAAGCGGCCAGCCACAAGGCGCCCGCGCCGGCGCTTAACATCCCGGCCCGATAGCCGAGCACGATCGCGCCGGCGCCGGCGCCCTGTTCGTCGTCTTCCAGGACCTCGACCCGATAGGCATCGATCACGATATCCTGGCTGGCCGAGGTAAACGCCACCAACATGGCGAACAGCGCCGTCATGCCGGGGTTGTCCGCCGGGTTGGTCGAGGCCATGGCAAAGATAGCGGCCATCAATGCCGCCTGCGCCACCAGGGCCCAACTTCGCCGACGACCGAGCAGACCGGTCAAGATCGGCACCGGCAACCTGTCGATCACCGGGGCCCACAAAAATTTGAACGTGTATGGCGTGCGGACCAGGGAAAACAGGCCGATGGCGGTCAACGATACGCCTTCAATTTTGAGCCAGACCGACAGTGTGGAGAACACCAGCAACAACGGCAGGCCGCTGGAGAAACCCAGAAACAGGATAATCACAACGCGGCGATCGGCATAGACCCTGGCCGCCTCAAACCACGACTTCATGTCCCTTCCCGGCGTGCGACATCCCCCTCAAGCAACGCCTCGCAGGCGCGCCAAACCTGGTCTTCGCCGATGGCGCCGATGCAGGGAAAAAGCTGATATTTATTGGCGCGGCGGTGGCATCGCCAGAAGCAGTGATAGCATTCCATTTCCTGAAAGACGAAACGCGCATTCTCGGGCGTCACCTCCTTGGGATAGGGCACGAAACTGCCGAAGTGACCGCCGCCGACAATGACCACGGTCGGCCGTCCCAAGGCGATGCTCAGATGCGCCGGCCCGGTATCGTTGCTGACCACCAGGGCGGCATGCTTCATCAGGTCCAGAAGTTCGGGCAAGGCGGTCTTTCCGGTCATATCGATGATGCCAAGCGTGCCGCCGGCATCGCGCATCGCCTGTTCGATTTCCTCTTGGCCGGACCGTTCCTCGACGCGGCCGACGAAGATCACCCGCAGCCCTCTTTCCCGCAACGTCTTTGCCAACGCCGCATACCTGGCCAGCGGCCAGCGGCGACCGGGCTCATTGCTGCCTGGGTTGAGGACGACGTAAGGTGCGCCCTCACTGATCGGCGGCGCCTGATCGCGCCACGTAATTTGAGGCGCCTCCGGCGGGATGGTGGTCCCGGAGATGGCGGAGACAAAGCGGAAATGGCGGATGATTTCGTGGGTCGGATAAGGCCCGGTATCGATAATTTCATCGACCTGGCTGAGGTAATAACTGAACTCGGACCGGGTCCGTTCGCTAACATATGGGCGGGACGCCACGGTCCTCGGCGCCGATGATACCCAGACCAGACTGTCCGCCATCAAGGCGCGGCGCATATAGGAATCGCTGACCGCAATGGCCGGCGCCAAACCGCGAACCCACAGCGATACCTTAAATCGGTAAAAAGGCCGCCGGGCATAGGCATGTTCGTCGATGGCGTAAACGCGGTAGCCCTTAAAAACCTCGTCGGTAAGATTGCCCCAACTTTTGCAGCCCAACACGGTGATGTCGGATTGTTCGACGCCGAAGGCCGCCGCGTAATGGTCCAGGGTGCGGCGAAATAGAACCATGTCGCCGATACCGTCCATACGCACGACCAAGAGACCACGGCGCTTTTTAAACACCGGCCAATGGCGGGCGATCAAATCCAACGGTCGGAACATCCACCACCGCCGCCGCATCCCGGCGGGCAGGGTGCGCCAGAACGCCGTCGTCGGAAACTGCCCGGAAGATCCAGGGTTGGGTAGGGGCGCCGTCATTTCCTCAGTTTTTCCTCGACCAAATCCTTAAAGGATACATCCGGGCGGGCGCCCATATGGGAGATGCACTCGGCCGCGCAGATACCGCCGATTCGGGCACTGGTGAACAAGTCCCGGCCCGAAGTCAGGCCGAACAGGAAACCAGCCGCATAGGCATCCCCGGCGCCGGTGGTATCAACCAAGGCGCCCACCGCCTCGGCGTCAACCACATGGACCTCGTCCCCGGAAACGATGACCGAGCCCTTTTCGCCGCGCGTCAGCGCCGCGATGTCGCAATGGCCGCGAACCGCCTGCAGGGCGTCATCAAAGTTTTCGACCTGATAGAGGGACATGATTTCCTCTTCATTGGCGAACAGGATATCGACATGGTGTTCGGCCAGATCAAGGAAGTCGTCGCGGTGACGATCGACACAAAACGGATCCGACAGGCTCAGCGATACCTTGCGGCCGGCTTGATGGGCCCCGTCGGCGGCCTTGAGGAAGGCCTCCTTAGCGGCGGGGGGGTCCCACAGATAGCCCTCAAGATATGTCACCTGGGCACCAGCGATCAGTTCCAGGTCGATATCGTCAGGGCCAAGATTAACGCAGGCCCCTAAGAACGTCTGCATGGTGCGTTGGGCATCAGGCGTCACCAGCACCATCGAGGTCGCCGTCGGCGGGCCGCTCTCCGTCGGCGGTGTGTCGAAGTAAACCCCAATCGCGCGCATATCGTGTCCGAATACTTTCCCCAGTTGATCGTCATGGACCTTGCCGACAAAAGCCCCGGCACCGCCCAGCGAAGCCAACCCGGCGATGGTGTTGGCGGCGGAACCCCCGGAACATTCAATCGCCGCGTCGATTTTCTCGTAAATCCGCTGGGCTTCATCAGCATCAATCAGGGTCATGGCGCCCTTGGTCATCCCCTCCGAGACCAATAGGTCATCGTCCGCATGAACCAAGATATCGACAATGGCATTTCCGATGCCAATAACATCAAACCGGGAGGCACCCATATATTTCTCCTGAGTTAGTCCCCGCCATCATAAAAGGACGGCGGGGACTAGGGATGGAATTTAACGACGGGCATGAGTATAACGGCGGGCCCGCCTTCGACAACAGGCCCTGAGCAACACCTGGAATCAACCATTATGGTAGCCGCATTTTTCCTGGGAATCTCTCAATTAAACGACCGCCCGACTCAAAGGGTCCTGTGGATTTCCATCGTCGCCGCCACGTTGGTGTTCGTCCTGTTGTGGGCAGTGGTCGGGTTTTTGCTGAGTGCAACTTCAATCTTTACCATCGGCTGGCTGGAATGGGCCGTTGATCTGTTGGGTGGATTGGCGACTTTTTTATTCACCTGGTTTTTGTTTCCCGGCGTGGTCAGCGCGGTGATCGGGATTTTTCTTGATGACATCGCCGCCGCCGTGGAGGCCCGCCATTATCCGGACTTAGGCCCGGCCATGGGTTTGCCGGTGGCAAAGGCGGTGTTGGTGACGCTTGGCTACCTGGGCGTCCTGATCGTTTTAAACCTGTTTCTGCTTGTTTTCCTGCTGTTGCCGCCATTATTCCCTTTTGTTTTCTATTCCGTGAACGGCTATCTTTTGGGCCGGGAATATTTTGAGCTGTTGGCGTTACGCCGGGTCGGCCCCGAAGAGGCCCGGCGGTTAAGAAAAGCACATCGTGGGAAACTGTTTCTGACCGGCGCCGTCATGGCGTTGCTGTTGACCCTGCCGGTGGTTAATCTGTTGGCACCCGTTGTGATCACCGCCACCATGGTTCACTTGTTTGAACGTTGGCGGAGAGGTTAAGAGGAGGCCCATCATGTTCCGTAAGAAGAAAGAAGAACCGTCCGTTGATGACGAGATATCCGCACCGCCGATGAAGCCTTTCTCCAAAAAGGGTTCTCACTCCCCCAGCAGGCCGCCGATCGCGCCGACGTTTAATCACGAAACTCCTCGACGGCCGTCGCCGGAAATTCCCCGCGCCCATACAAGGCAGGCCGAGCGGATCAGCAGCGGCGCCCAGGACAGCAAGCAGCTGGTGATCGGTCGTGACATCCGTCTCAGCGGTGAGATCACGTCGTGCAATCGACTGCTCGTCGAGGGCCGCGCCGACGTCACCCTGCAAGGCGCCCACACCATCAATGTTGCGGCCAGCGGGTTTTTCAAAGGTTTTGCCGATGTCCAAGTTGCCGATATCAGCGGTCACTTTGAGGGCGAGTTGGTGGCGCATGATCAGTTAATTATCCGCGCCGGCGGACACATCAACGGCAGCGTCCGCTATGGCCGCATCGTCATCGAGGCCGGCGGCAAAGTTTCCGGCGATATGCAGGCCCTGGAAACTGTCGCCACAGGCGAAGACGGCGCGGCCATACCGGCGCCCATGAAGCCGACAATGAAGTCGTGACGCCGGCACGCGGCATCATCTTTCTGGCGGCAACGCTGGCGTTCACCGCCTGCGCCGAGACCTCTCGTTCGGTTACGCCTAGCGTCACGGCGGCGCCGGCATTCAAGCCAACCGTGGCCGCCATTCCGCCGGTAGCGCCAACCCCCAAAGCCCCGCCTAAAAAGGTATACCCGTCGCCGTCGCGCCTGTCGGGGCTGGACCGCGATCAAGTGACCGGCCTGTTGGGAGCGCCCGGGTTCAAGCGACTGGATGAGCCCGCCCTGATCTGGCAATACCGCTCAGCCATCTGCGCGTTGGATATTTTTCTGTACCGAGGCGAAATAGGCGATATCTACACGGTCCGCCATTTCGAAGCCCGCAGCCGGGGCATCGCCACGGTTAGCGAAAAGGACTGCTTCGTTGGCTTGTTAATCGCCCACGAACAACGATCTTAAAAATTCCTCAAACAATTTCCTTTGCCTTGTAGCGGCAAAACTCAACCACCCGGCAGACTCCGCAAAGTGGTTTTCTGGCCTTGCAGACATAGCGACCGTGCAGGATCAGCCAGTTGTGGGCATGCCTTTTCCATTGCTCCGGCGTCCTTTTTTCCAGGCCCTTTTCCACTTCCAGCGGTGTTTTCCCCGGCGCCAAACCCGTGCGGTTGGAAACCCGGAAGATGTGGGTATCGACGGCAATGGTCGACTCACCGAAGGCAACGTTCAACACCACGTTGGCGGTCTTGCGGCCGACGCCGGGCAGGGACTCCAGCGCCTCGCGGTCGTGGGGCACGTCGCCGCCGAATTCATCAATCAGGCGATGCGATAGGCCGATGACGTTTTTGGCCTTGGTGTTGAAAAGCCCGATGGTCTTGATGTAGTCGCGGACCTTGGCTTCGCCGAGCGCGATCATTTTTTGCGGTGTGTCGGCGACCTTGAACAAGGGGCCGGTGGCCTTATTGACGCCGATATCGGTCGCCTGCGCCGACAATACCACGGCGACCACCAGGGTATAGGGGTTCTTGAATTGAAGTTCGGTCTCGGGCTTGGGATTTACGCCCGACAGGCGGCGGTAGAATTCGTCGATATCGGCTTTTTTCATTCTCCGGCGAGGGCTCTACTCAAGCCCCAGTACGTCGCGCATGGAATACAGCCCCGGCACTTGGCCTTGGGTCCACAGCGCCGCACGAACCGCGCCACGGGCAAAGACCGCCCGATCCCCGGCCTTGTGGGTCAACTCAATCCGCTCTCCGTCTCCGGCGAAGATGACCGTGTGGTCACCGGCGATGTCGCCACCCCTGAGCGTCGCAAAGCCGATGTCGCCGGTGGCGCGGGCGCCGGTGTGGCCGTCGCGCCCCCGTTGGGCGACCGTTTCCAGATCGACGCCGCGTCCCGCCGCCGCCGCGTCGCCTAAGGCCAGCGCCGTTCCCGACGGTGCATCGACCTTGTGGCGGTGGTGCATTTCGACGATTTCAATATCGTAATCATCGCCCAGCATAGCGGCGACCTGTTCGGTCAATCCCAACAACACGTTGACCCCGACGCTCATATTGGCGGCCTGAACGATCACCGCCTTTTCGGAGGCCTTGGCAAGACTGCTCAGATGGTCGGCAGCAAGCCCGGTGGTGCCGACAACCAGCGCCCGGCCCAGGCTTGCCGCCAATGCCGCGTGTCCGACGGTGGCCACCGGAACGGTGAAATCAATAACCACATCGGACGCTTGAAACAGCGCTTTCGCGTCATCACCAACAGTCAGGCCAACCGCATCGGCGCCGGCAATTTCGGCGACGTCGCGGCCGATCATGTCGCTGCCTGGTGCTTCCGAACCACCGGCCAGCTCGCATCCGTCGGTGGCCAAAATCTCACGGACAAGCATCCGTCCCATGCGCCCGGCGCAACCGACAATTCCGATCTTCATCGTCTTCATCCCGTCATTGGTAGCGTCTATCCACAATTCTTTAGGCGAGGCCGCGCCGGATTGCCAGAATTATCCACTGCACCGTCTGCCCGAACGATCAACCTCCCTAGCTTTTTTATGGGTATTGGTGTAGACTCAGTGCGTCTGCCAACCGCCCGGTCTCCGCGAGACTAAGGGCGAAAAGGAGGGTGCGCCCATGTCTCCGACGCTGTCTGAAATCAACATCGCCATCCTGATGATCACCGTGGTGGTTTTCCTGTTTATTTGGTTTGAGAGAAGCGAGGCCGCGGCCACGGTCACGCGCATGAGCCGCATGATGTCGCGGGTCGGGCTCAATATCAGTTTCGGCACCATGGCCGGGCCAAAAGCCCGGGCCATCATGAAAGAAGCCCGCACCCGGTGTGGAAGATGCCGGTGCGAGGATCGCTGTGAATTGTGGCTTGATGAGGAGGTCAAGAGCGACAACGCCTTCTGCCCCAATGCGCAGGTCTTCAGCTTGCTGAAAAGGGCAAGCGCCGCCTGATCCTGATTGTCTGAAGGAAGATAATGCACCCCGAGGACGATGCACAGCGCCGCATCGCCCTCGGGGGCATCATGATGGAATGAACGTCGGCGCGCTTAACAGCCCGCGACGCATTTTCCCTTGCCGTCGAACTCCATGGTCTTGCCGCTCAGCGGGATATGGACCGGTACCTTGACCGCTTTCTTAAAGATCGCCGTCCGGGATCCGGGGATCAACTTGCCGTCTTTGGTCGACGGTTGGTTGGCGTGAGACGCAATCACGGACACTGGCTTGACCAACGTGTTGATCACATAGGCGGCTTCCTTCGGGCCGGTGGTGAAGGTGTCGCCGATGTTCATGACGGCCAGTTTGGCTTTATAAAAACCACGCACGATCTTGTCCTGCTCGGCGGTGATGCCGGTGTCACCGGACAGATAAACGACAAGTCCGTTGGTGAACTGCAGGATGTAGCCGGTGGCCTGGCCGACATAACCGGCGATGCCGGCGGCCTTCATCGAGGCCCCCAACTCGCCGCCGATGAATTCCGGCGCGAGGCCGTTGGAGTGCAGCGCGGGCACCGTGGAAATCTTGACGCCGCCGACCGTCGTGGTCGCGCCGAAGCGGACCAGGATCGAGTCCTTGGGATCGCCGCCAAGGGCCTTCAGCTTGTTGGCGAAGAACGGCGGCATTTCACTACCGGTGACGATCTTGGCTTTCTTGGCTAGCGCGATGTTGACGGTGCTGGAATTCGGCGTCGCATCGACGGAAAAGTCCGGCTTGCCGCAGGTGCCAGCGTTGACGGCCTTGGTGTGCCTGTTGCCGATATGATCGCCATGCGTGTGGCTGACCAGAAGGACGTCGATCTTGCCGAGCCGGGGATCGCCGGCGCCGGCGACGGTGCGGCCGGCGTCATAGAGGACGCGGGTGCCGGTCGGGTCTTCGAAGACCATGGCCCGGTCAAGGGGGCAGAATTCGCCGTCAATGCTGCCGAGCGGGGTGATTTTCACATTCGCCGCCGAAGCGGGCGCCGCGAGCGTTGCTACTGACGCGCCGATAACGGCAGCCGCCAGAGTCAACAAAGTCTTCCTCATGTAGATTTCCTCCCAAGTTTCGAAATTTTAAAATGGTGGATTGTTTCCGGGCGCAGTCTGTACGGTTTTTAATATAATTTCCAGAGTCTATATACTTAAACTCAATGAAGGCGTAATGCGGTAATAGAGGAGGGTCTCAATGACCTTTAAAAGCGGGCGCCACTTTCTGCAAATTCCGGGGCCGACCAACGTGCCGGACCGTATCTTGCGCGCCATGGACAGGCCGACCATCGACCACCGCGGGCCTGCCTTCGCCGATATGGCGTTGGAGATACTTGCCGGGATCAAGGGCATTTTCAAAACCAAACAGCCGGTCATCATCTACCCGGCGTCGGGCACCGGCGCCTGGGAAGCGGCCCTGGTCAACACGTTATCCCCCGGCGACCGGGTGCTGATGTTCGAAACCGGGCAGTTCGCGACTCTGTGGCAGAAAGTGGCCGGGCGCCTGGGCCTTGATGCGGAGCTGGTTGCCGGTGATTGGCGTTCGGGCGTCGATGCGGGCGCGGTCAGGGCGCGGCTCGAAGACGACGTGGGCCACGCCATCAAGGCCGTTTGCGCCGTCCATAACGAGACCTCGACCGGCGTCACCAGCGACATCGCCGCCATCCGCAAGGCCATGAACAAGGCCGGGCACCCGGCGCTGTTGATGGTCGATACCATTTCGTCGCTGGCCTCTATCGATTTCCGCCACGACGAATGGGGGGTCGACGTCACTGTCGCCGGCTCGCAAAAGGGCCTGATGATGCCACCCGGGTTGTCGTTCAATGCCGTCAGCGAAAAGGCGCTGACGGCCACGGAAAAATCCACGTTCGCGAAATCCTATTGGCGCTGGGACGACATGCTGGCCGCCAACGATAAGGGCTTTTTCCCCTACACTCCGGCGACCAACCTGCTGTACGGCCTGAAAGAGTCGTTAGCCATGCTGAACGAAGAGGGGCTGCCCAATGTCTTCGCCCGCCACGACCGCCTGGCGGAAGCGACGCGCCGAGCCGTCGCCGCCTGGGGGCTGGAAGTGCTTTGCCAAAACCCGGCGGAATATTCCAGCACGCTGACCGCCGTGTTGATGCCGGTCGGCCAGGACGCCGATGCCTTCCGCAAACTGGTGCTGGAGCGCTTCGACATGTCGCTCGGCAACGGCCTCGGCAAGGTCGCGGGCAAGGTGTTCCGGATTGGGCATCTCGGCGATTTCAACGACCTGATGCTGGCCGGCACCCTGTTCGGAATCGAAAAGGGGCTGCGCCTGTTCGGGATCAACAGCGCCCAGGGTGGCGTCGACGCGGCAATGGATTACCTGGACGGCGGCTGAGCGCGGCCATCGGCACGGGCCTTTACCAAATGCGCCAGCTCTGCTTAAAATAGCGATAAATATTAATAAGTTACCCTGGGGAGGCACGCGGATGCTTCGTAGCGCATTGATGGGATTAGCCTTAGTTGTTTTGTCGTCGGCGACGGCTTTTTCGGAGGTTCCAAGGAAAATCACCTGGAAAGACCTGGTCCCCAAAGACCAGTCCCTTGAAGACCCGTATGCGGATGTGAACGGTGAGCAAACCATCGAGCTCGGCATTATCCAGAATGTTCGGATTAGAAAGGAAAAGGGATTAATCCGGGATGGCGATCCCAACCTTTCGTTCGCGGCGGATTATGTCAAGAAACTGGCGGCTCAGGGGCTTGATGTCGAAACCTTGCTGGCCAAGGATCGAATTTTCCGCGCCAAGAAGGCGAAACTAAGCCGCCAGTTAGTCGGTGATCTAAAAGGCCAAATGGTGACGATGCCGGGGTTCGCACTGCCGTTGGAATTTACCGATCAGGCGGTCAAGGAATTCCTGCTGGTTCCCTATGTCGGCGCGTGTATCCATAGCCCGGCCCCGCCCGCGAACCAGATCGTTTTCGTGACCCTTCGCGAAGGCTATAAAATCGAAAATATTTTTCAACCGGTGATGATTACCGGGCGGATGTCGGTAACGTCTTCGACCCAAAAACTTTCCTATGTGGACGGCCAAGCCAATATCAATGCCGGGTATACCTTGGATGGATTGCTTGTCGTTCCCTACGATGACTGACAAAACGCCAATGTCCCGAATCCTGAAATAAAAGCAGCCTTGATGGCCAACATCGCAATACGGATGCAGGGGGTGCGGTTTCGATGGCGTCCCCAGGACCCCATTGTCCTGGATATTCCGGAATTCCAGGTCGCCAAGGGCGAAAAGATTTTCATAAAGGGACCGAGTGGCAGCGGCAAGACGTCCTTGCTGAATCTGCTGGCCGGGGTCGCGCGTCCCGAAGCCGGGGACATCGACATTTCGGGCCATCGGATTACGGCCTTTTCAGGCCGCCAGGGGGATACCTTTCGAGCCGACCACATCGGCTTTATCTTTCAAATGTTCAACCTGCTTCCCTATCTTTCCATGCTGAACAACGTGACGCTGGCGTGCCTATTCTCCGATGTCAGACGCCAGCGCGCCCTTGGCCGCGCCCCCTCCCTTGATGCGGAAGCCTCCAGGTTGCTGCAGCATCTGGAACTGGATGTCAGCGGTCTGGCCTCCCGGCCGGTGTCCCTCCTCAGCATGGGCCAGCAACAGCGGGTGGCGGTGGCGCGATCGCTGATCGGCGGGCCGGATCTTGTCATCGCCGATGAACCGACATCGGCCCTGGATGCCGATGCGCGGCAATCGTTTCTGGATCTGTTGTTTCGCGAAATCGCCGAAACCGGATCGACGCTCCTGTTCGTCAGCCACGATGCCGGCCTCGCGGATTCCTTTGACCGCTCGCTTGCGATTGCGGACTTCAACATGGCCGAGACGGAACGCTAGACGATGGCTATTCTCAAACTTTCCCTGATGAGCCTACTCAATCGCAAAGCGACGGTGGTGCTGACGATCATCGCCATCGCCGTCAGCGTGACGCTGTTGTTGGGCGTCGATAAGCTGCGCGATCAGGCGCGGACCGGTTTCGCCAATACCATTTCCGGATCCGACATGATCATCGGCGCCAGAAGCGGCTCGATCCAGCTGTTGCTGTACTCGGTCTTTCGGATCGGCAGCGCCACCAACAATATAACGTGGCAGAGCTACCTCGACCTGGCCGCCGACCCCAGGGTTAAATGGAGCATTCCGCTGTCGATGGGTGATTCCCATCACGGCTTTAGGGTGCTGGGCACCACCGGGCAGTATTTCGAACACTACCGCTACGGCGGCAAACAAAAACTGGCGTTTGCCGAGGGCAAGGCCTTCGATGATGTCTTCGACGTCGTCATCGGCGCCGATGTGGCGAAGACGCTGGGCTATGGCATCGGCGCCGCCGTCGTCGTCCAACATGGGATCGGCGCGGTAGGTTTCGTTAAGCATGAGGACAAACCGTTTAGAGTCTCCGGCATCCTTCGCCGAACCGGCACCCCGGTTGACCGGACCGTTCACATCACCCTCAAAGGCATCGAGGCCATGCACATCGATTGGCAGACCGGGGCCATGGCTACGGGCCGCATCACCAGCGCTGATGCTATTCGCCGGATGGACTTGCCGACCGATACCATCACCGCAATTCTTGTCGGCCTGAAATCCCGGACCACCGCCTTTTCCTTTCAACGCCACGTCAACGACTACAAAAAAGAGCCGCTGCTTGGGGTGCTGCCGGGGTTGGCCTTGCAGGAACTCTGGTCGTTGATGTCGACGGTCGATAAAACCCTGGGCGCGATCGCCGCCTTCGTCGTCGTCAGTGGGTTGCTCGGCATGACGACGATGATCCTGGCCGGGCTCGACGGACGACGCCGGGAAATGGCCATCCTGCGCTCGGTCGGGGCCAGGCCGGTTCATGTGTTCGGCCTGCTGGTCACGGAAGCGACTATCCTGACCCTTGTGGGGAGCCTCGGCGGCGTCGCGCTATTGTACCTGGGATTGTTTCTGGCCCGGCCCCTTGCCGCCGAAATGTTGGGCCTGAACCTGATCATCGGGCTGCCGAGCCCGCGCGACGTTGGCATCTTGGGCCTCGTCGTTGGCGCCGGTTTTTTCGCCGGCCTGTTTCCGGCGTTCAAGGTCTATCGCCAGTCTCTTGCCGATGGCATGATGACGCGGCTTTGACCGATGGCCCCAGACGGAGAGCAGGGAAACGATGTCTGATTCACCTAAATATCAAGATCAAGGCACGGTGTATTGCGCGCCGCCGGACCCGGAATTGCGGTCGCCGGCGGTGACCTTGGGACCGTTGGCGTGTGACAGCCACGCCCATATCTGCGGCCCGGAAGCGGAACACGCCTATGCCGCCGACCGCATCTACACGCCGCCCGATGCCCTGCCCGCCGATTATCTGCGGCTGCTGAAAACTTTAGGCGCGGAACGCTGCGTGCTGGTGCAACCCAGCGTCTATGGCGCCGACAACACCGTGATGCTGGCGGCGATCACGGAAATAACCGCCGCCGGGGTGGCCTGCCGGGGCGTCGCCGTCGTCGATGACACCATCACCGAGGCCGCGCTCGACGACATGCACGCCGCCGGGGTGCGCGGCTTGCGGTTCAATCTTGTCGATATCGCCGACCCGTCCCAAGGCGCGCCGCTGGCAACGATCCGTGCGTTCAGCGCGCGGATCGCGGCGCGGGGCTGGCACACCGAGCTGCTGCTGCATGCCGATGATTATCCAGACTTCGATACCACCTTCGCAGATTTCCCGACCGAAATCGTCGTCGGCCATAGCGGCTATCTTCGGCTTGGCCGCAATGCCGCCTGCGCCGGGTTCCAAGGGATGCTGCGATTGGCCGAAGCCGGGCGCTGCTGGATCAAGTTGACGGCGCCCTATCGGATTTCGGCGGGCGGCCTGCCCTACCCCGAGGCCGGCGGCTTCGCCGGCGCCGTGGTTGATGCCGCACCGGGCCAGGTCGTCTGGGGCAGCGACTGGCCGCACGTCAAGGTCTCGACAATGATCCCCAACGATGCCGATCTGTGCGATCTCTTTTTCGACTGGGTGCCCGACCCCGCGGCGCGGCGGCGCATTCTGGTCGACAACCCGGCCCGGCTGTACGATTTCCAGTAACAAAGACAAAGGACCGCGCCATGCTGTTTTCCATTGTGATCTTCGATGAGCCGGACAGCGGCGCGATGCGCGATGTTTGGCGCGAGCGGCACCTGGTTTACCTGAAAGCCTTCGACGAGCAGACCCTGTTCGCCGGCCCGTTCACCGCCGACGACGAGTCCGCCGACCTCGGCAGTCTGCGCCTGATCGAATTTGCCGACCGGGCGGCGGCGGAACAACACGTCGCCGACGAGCCGTATGTCACCGCCGGTATCCAGAAACGCTGGCACATCAACCGCTGGCAGGCGTCGGTGCCGTTCACCTGGCGCGATTGCCCGCGCACGGACGGCAACATTCAGGCGCTGTTTCATGGTCTCGATGTGGCGGACGGCCCGGAACGCCGCGCCGCCCACCAGGCCGCGCAATATGCCTATCTTGATGCGCACAGCGCATCGATCATGTCGCGGGGGCCGATCCTCACCGACGACGGCGCGGCCAACAAAGGCAGCGTCATGTTATTTGATGCCCCGGATATGGCGGCGGCGCGGGCATTGCTGGAAAACATGCCGTTTTACAAAGCCGGCTGTTACGGCGATATCCTCTTCCACCGCTGGCGTTTCGGCCGGGTGTTCGACCGCAATAAGGTCTAATCCGGGAAGCGCGCCGTGAATACTTTTCGGCTGCCGTACTTTTCCAATTTCGGAACGGCGTGGGCTTTTTTTGGGAAACCGCCGGTTTTGGCCAGGTATTGCATGACGAACTCTTGCACCGCCGCCAGCTCGAACGACTTATTCACGTAGCCTTTGTAACCACTGTCTTTCTGGCTGGCGAACGTGGCGCGCGCCGCCCATGCATCAATTTCCTTTTGCATGGGATGTAAGGCCGCATGGCGCACGCGGTCATCGAGCCGGCCGGCTTTGCGGTCATTGATGATTCGATAGACGCTGGCGCGGCCAATATCGAGCGTTCTGGAAATTTCGGTAGCGCCGGCCCCCTTATCCTTGAGCCGCAGAACATCTTTTGATTTGGCCCGCGCGGTCGGCTTGCGCCCTTTGTAGCGTCCTTCGGCCTTGGCCTTGGTGACGCCTTCCTGGCGGTGCTCCAAGGCGATCTCTCGTTCAAAGCGGGCGATGGCCGCCGCCATCGTCAGCAGATGCCGTCCCGCCGAAGTCCCGGTGTCGACGCCAAGATCGAGGATTTGCATGGTCGCGCCCCTGGCTTCCAGGCCATCGGCAATTTGAACAAGGTGCTCGGTGGAACGGGCCAGCCGGTCCAACCTGGTGACGACAAGGCTGTCGTCGGTGCCGATAAAATCCAACGCCGCGGCCAATTGTGGGCGCAAACTTGCGAACGATCCCCGATCGGTGAAGACCTTTTCACAGCCGGCCTTGTTCAGCTCACCCAACTGCGCCTCAAAATCGGCTTCCACATTAAGAATAGGCGCTCTGGCGTAGCCAATTTTCATGCTATTTTCCCAATGTCTCAATCAAATAACTTATTTATGGTACACTGTCTCATATAAATAAACCAGCCTTTATGAGACGGTTTTCGGCGTCCACACCCGCCGCTTGGCCCGTCACACGCCACTTGGCGCGCCTCGGTGGCGGCGATGCCGCTAGGGGACCCCCCTTGCCGCGCCGGCGCGGCATTCGAAATCCGGTTTGGGCCTGGACCGGCGAAAGGCCGAAAAGCCGCCGCCGAAATTCAAAGGTAGGCATTGGTGGACATTGGTCGGCATTCGGTGGACATTCGGTAGTCATCGGGTGGACATCGGGTAGGCATTTGGTGGACATCGAGTGCACATCCGGTGGACATTTAACTGGTTTGTGAGCTTTATTTCGAAATCGTAACGATATCCCCGAATCCGCGCAAAGACTTCGTTCCGGCCGATGCGGTTTTTAAATCCATCCTATTCACGATGTCAAAGAGCGGTGTTGGTTGCTTTCTCTTGATGGGAACATATATAGAACATATAATCTTCCGTGGCCAAGAGTCAAGGGGGGGCGGATTGCTGCCGCGCCGCAACGCCGCAATATAACGCTTGTCGTATAACGTTTAACGGTATATATTATGGCAGAGATCAAGAGTTACAAAAATGCCAAGACGCGAAAGGTGCACGAGACCGGAAAGCCGAAAGGGTTTCGCGGCCTCGACGGCAACAAGGCCGTTCGAGCCCTCAACCTTTTGAACAACGCCGACGCGCTAGATGCCCTGCCCTGCCTCGCCGCCTACCGGCTTCACAAGCTAAGCAGGGGGCGCATGGGGCAGTGGTCGTTGACCGTCAACCTGCCCTGGGTTGTCTGTTTCTCTCCGGCGAAGGGCGGCGGTTGGGAGAACGTCGAGATAACCGATTATCATTAGCCAAGCCCCGAGACACAGTTCCCCGAGACGCTGGCCCGCAACACCGAAAAGGCACGACACATGAGCAATCACATTCCGACCCATCCCGGCGAAATTCTTAAAGACGAGATCGAGGCGCGTGGCCTGACCGCGAACCGCTTCGCCATCGAGATTGGCGTCCCGGTGACGCGCATCGGCGAAATCCTACACCGGCGCCGCGCCGTAACCCCGGAAACGGCGCTTCGCCTCGCCGCCTACTTCGGCGGCTCGCCGAAAGTATGGCTCAGCCTGCAAGCCGATTACGATTTGGCCGAGGCCGAACGGAAACACGGGCGCGAGATCAAACGCACGGTCAGCGTTCCGGTTGAAGCCGAACCGGCACGGCCTACTCCTTCAAATCCTCCCACAGCTCCTTGATCTTGTCGAAGAAGCCGTGTGCTTGCGGGGAGTGCTGTGCGGCGCTGTTGGCTTCCTCGAATTCCCTGAGCAGCTCTTTTTGTTTGTCGGTCAGGTTGACCGGCGTCTCGACCATGACCTGGACGAACATATCGCCCCGGGCCGAGGAGCGCAGGATCGGCATGCCTTTGTTTTTGAGGCGGAACTGGTGGCCGGTGGGGGTGCCTTCGGGGATGGTGACGCGGGCCAGCTTGGCTTCCAGGGTCGGCACTTCGATGGTGCCGCCCAGGGACGCCGTCGCCATCGAGATCGGCACCCGGCAATAGACGTCGGCGCCGTCGCGCTGGAACAATCGGTGCGGCTTGAGGCTGAGGAAAATATAGAGATCCCCCGGCGGCGCGCCGCGCAGGCCGGCTTCGCCCTCACCGGCGAGGCGGATGCGGGTGCCGTCTTCGACGCCTTGCGGGATATTGACGGAAAGCTGCTTTTCGTGATGGACGCGGCCCTGGCCGCCGCAGTTGGAACACGGCGTCTTGATCACCGTGCCGTGGCCGCCACAGGTGGGACAGGTGCGCTCGACGGTAAAAAAGCCCTGCTGCGCCCGCACCCTGCCGTGACCGTGACAGGTCCCGCACGACGCCGGCTGGGCGCCACCGGCGGCGCCGGTGCCCTTGCACTCAGTACAGGCAACCGACGACGGCACCCGGACGTCCGTCTTGTTGCCGTTGAAGGCCTGTTCCAGGGAAATTTCCATGTTGAAGCGAAGGTCTTGGCCCTTGCCGCCACCACCCGGCCCGGCCTGCCGGCCGCCGCCGAAATCACCGAACATTTCATCGAAAATATCGGCGAAGCCGGAGGCGAAACCGCCGCCGAACCCGGCGCCGCCACCGGGGCCACCGGCGCCGGCCTGTTCAAACGCGTCATGGCCGAAACGGTCATAGGCGGCGCGTTTCTGGTCGTCCTTGAGGACATCATAGGCCCCGGAGACTTCCTTGAACTTCTTTTCGGCCTTCTTGTCACCCGGGTTTTTGTCCGGGTGATATTGCATCGCCAGCTTGCGATAGGCTTTTTTCAGGTCATCGGCGCTGGCGTCCCGTGCAACCCCCAGGGTCGCGTAAAAGTCATCTTTAGCCATCGCGAAGCACCTATAGGAAGTTGACCATGGGACGAGCCCCTAACGAAGACGGCTCAATCGGCCTTCTTTTTTTTGTCGCCGCCGCTATCTTCGAAATCGGCATCCTTGTCGGCGTCGTTGGACTTGGCGTCGGACTTTTTATCTGACTTGGCGTCTTCCGGGTCGACCTCTTCGAATTCGGCATCGACCACCGAGCCGTCATCATCGGAGCCGTCTTTGCCGGAGCCTTTATCGCCTTTGCCGGATTCAGCCGCGGCGGCTTCTTCCTGGCTGGCCTTATACATGGCTTCGCCGAGCTTCATGGAGACTTCCGACAACGCTTCTGACTTGGCCTTGAGGACTTCGGCGTCGGCGGCGTCGTCTTCGAGGGCGTCTTTCAAGTCCTTAACGGCGGCTTCGATGGACTGGCGGTCGTCGTCCGAAACCTTGTCGCCGTATTCCTTGAGGCTTTTCTCGGAACCGTGGAGCAGTGAGTCGGCGGTGTTTCGCAGTTCCGCCGCCTCGCGGCGCTTCTTGTCCTCTTCGGCGTGGCCTTCGGCGTCCTTGACCATGTCCTCGATATCGCTGTCCGACAACCCGCCCGACGCCTGGATGCGGATTTGCTGTTCCTTGCCGGTCGCCTTGTCCTTGGCCGACACGTTGACGATGCCGTTGGCGTCGATGTCGAAGGTGACCTCGATCTGCGGCATGCCGCGCGCCGACGGCGGGATGCCGACCAGATCGAACTGACCCAGCGCCTTGTTGTCGGCGGCCATTTCGCGCTCACCCTGGAAGACCCGGATGGTGACCGCCGTCTGGTTATCCTCGGCGGTGGAAAAGACCTGGCTTTTGCGGGTCGGGATGGTGGTGTTGCGGTCGATCAGCCGGGTGAACACGCCGCCCAGGGTCTCGATGCCGAGGCTCAACGGGGTCACGTCCAGCAGCAACACATCCTTGACGTCGCCCTGCAGGACGCCGCCCTGGATGGCGGCGCCGATGGCGACGACCTCATCCGGGTTAACGCCCTTATGGGGTTCGCGACCGAAAAAGTTCTTCACCATTTCGGTGACCTTGGGCATGCGGGTCATGCCGCCGACCATGATCACTTCGTCGATTTCAGACGCCTTCAGGCCGGCGTCCTTGAGGGCTTTTTTGCAGGGATCGACGGTGCGCTGGATCAAATCATCGACCAGGCTTTCCAGCTTGGCGCGGCTCAGTTTGATGTTGAGATGCTGGGGGCCGCTTTGATCGGCGGTGATGAACGGCAGGTTGACCTCGGTCTGGGTGGTGGACGACAATTCGCACTTGGCCTTTTCCGCCGCCTCTTTCAGGCGCTGCAGGGCGAGTTTGTCGGCGCGCAAATCAATGCCGGTGTCTTTCTTGAATTCATCGGCCAGGTAATCGACGATGCGGATGTCGAAATCCTCGCCGCCCAGGAAGGTGTCGCCGTTGGTGGATTTAACCTCGAACACGCCGTCGCCGATTTCAAGAATGGAGACGTCGAAGGTGCCGCCGCCGAGATCATAAACGGCGATGATGCCGGCTTCGGTTTTATCAAGCCCATAGGCAAGCGCCGCCGCCGTCGGCTCGTTGATGATCCGCAGCACCTCAAGGCCGGCGATCTTGCCGGCGTCCTTGGTCGCCTGGCGCTGGGAATCGTTAAAATAAGCGGGCACCGTGATCACCGCCTGGGTCGGTTCTTCCCCGAGAAACTTGGCGGCGGTTTCCTTCATTTTCTGAAGGATGAAGCCGCTGATCTGGCTGGGTGAATATTTCTTGCCGTCGATTTCGACCCAGGCATCGCCGTTATCGCCTTCGACGATGTCATAGGACACCAGCTTCTTGTCCTTTTCCGTGATCGGGTCATCGTAACGCCGCCCGATCAGGCGTTTGATGGCGGACAGCGTGTTCCCCGGATTGGTCACCGCCTGGCGCTTCGCCGACTGGCCGATGAGACGCTCGCCGCTCTCGGAGAAGGCGACCATGGACGGCGTTGTCCGCGTGCCTTCGGCGTTTTCAATGACGATCGCGTTTTTGCCGTCCATGACGGCGACGCAGGAATTGGTTGTGCCTAAATCGATACCGATAACCTTGCTCATTTTATCCTCTTTGATTCCGGCCCCTTGGCCCCGGCCCATGTGGGCGCCGACGCCTAGGTCCTTTGAATTAAACTATTGGGCTCGCATGGTTAAACGAACATTCCGGCGATATATATGGTTCAGTCGGGGGGGGCGCAACCGCCACGGCTAAATTTTCCATAAAAACGCCGGTTTAGCAAAGTGCCGTGGCGCCGGGCATTTCGGCTCAAAGCTCTTCGTCAAGCTGGCCGCCCGGTTCTTCGCCCTTGTTTTCGTAGGCCGTCTGGCCTTCCTTAGCCACCAGGGTTTCGGGGGCTTCGGCGCCGGTATTGGTTTGCGCAACGGTTTGCGCATTGGTCTCCTTGGGGCCGCCCTTGGACACGCCGACCTTGGCCGGGCGCAACAGGCGGTCTTTCAGCACATACCCGGTTTCGACGACCTGAACCACGGTGCCGGACGGTTTTGAGGCGTCGTCCATCTCGAACAGGGCTTCGTGCAGGTTATGGTCGAATTTTTCGCCCATGGCCTCGATTGTTTTGATGCCGTAACGCTCAAACGTGGCCTGAACATCGCGCGCGGTCATCTCCAGGCCGACGATGATCTGCTCGACGGCGGGGTCTTTCCGGCGGGTTTCGGGATCGACGCTGTTCATCGCCCGATGCAGGTTGTCGCTGAGCGCCAGCATGTCGCGGGCAAAATTGGAAATCGCATACTTCGACGCGTCCTCTTTGTCCCGTTCGGCGCGGCGGCGAACGTTTTCGGCCTCGGCGAGGGCGCGCAGCAGCTTGTCCTTAAGGTCGGCGACCTTGGCTTCCAGGTCCTCTTCCTCAGGGGCGGCGGCGGCGGCCTCGACCACGCCTTCTTCGCCCGCTTCTTCGGCAGCGGCGGCGTCCGTTTCCGGCTCGGCGGCGGGGGTTTCGGCGGTCTCGGGGGCGGGATCGGTTTCGTTGTCTTCAGATTTCATTTTTATTAGCTCTGTTGTCCTAAAAGGCGGCTTATCAATTTCGAGGTGTAATCAACCATCGGAATAATGTGCGCGTAATTAATGCGGGTCGGGCCGATCACGCCGATGGCGCCGACAATGGTTTCCGATGAATTTTTATAAGGGCCGACGATCATCGAGCAACCGGCCAAATTGAACAAGCAATTATCGGCGCCGATAAAAATCTGCACGCCTTCGGCGGTGTCGGTGAGCGACAGCAGCTTCAACATCTCGCCTTTGGTCTCCAACGCGTTGAATAGCGTGCGGATCTGTTCCAGGTCCGACGCCGCGGTGACGTCTTCGAGCAAATGCGACTGGCCGCGAATGATCAGCGAGCCTTCCTGGCCGCCACCGGCCCAGGTCGCCAGGCCGCTTTCCACCACCCGGGCCGTCAATTCATCCAAATGGGCCTGGTGGGCATCCAGTTCCGCCATGATTTCCTCATAAGCCTCGCCCAGGGTGCGGCCGACCAGGCGCGCACTGAGAAAATTGGTCGCTTCGACCAGGGCCGACGCCGGCAAATTGCGCGGCGTCTGGATGACCCTGTTTTCGACGATGCCGTTCTCGGACACCAGCACGACAAGCGCCCGGCCGGGGCTGAGGTTGACGAATTCGATATGGCGCAGCGGGCTTTTGGTTTTCGGCGCCAATACCAGGCTGGCGCACCGGGACAAACCGGAAAGCGCCTGCGTCGCGTCCTCAAGCAGCCCCTCCAGATTGCTTGGCGTGCCGGCGCATTGGTCGTCGATGGATTTACGTTCTTTTTCCGTCAGGTTGCCGACTTCCAGAATGCCGTCGACAAACAGGCGCAAGCCGGCCTCCGTCGGCATCCGCCCCGCCGACGTGTGCGGCGAGAACAGCAACCCGGACTCTTCGAGGTCGGCCATGACGTTGCGGATCGTCGCCGGCGACAGGTCCATGGAAAACCGTTTCGACAGCGTTCGCGAGCCGACCGGCACACCGGTTTCGACATAGGATTCGACGACCCGGCGCAAGATCTCTCGGGAGCGATCGTTCAGTTCTGTAATCATCATCCAACCTCGTAAGCAGGGGATTGGGGGAACTTATGGTCGAAGCACCCCAGCGTCAACGCAGGCGGCGTAAATAAACAGCCTAATTCTTTACCTGACCGCATGGACCGGCTAGTAATCCCACATGAAAAATAAATCCCCGCAAAGACCATCCGGGCGCGCCGCCAATGAGCTTCGCGCCGTCACCCTGGAGCCCGACGTCGCCAAACACGCCGAGGGCTCCTGCCTGACCAGTTTCGGCGACACCAAGGTGCTCATCACTGCCAGCGTTGAGGAACGGGTGCCCGGCTGGCTCCGGAATTCCGGGCACGGCTGGGTGACCGCCGAATACGGCATGTTGCCCCGCGCCACCAACACGCGCACCAACCGCGAGGCCAAGTCGGGCCAGCAATCCGGGCGGACCCAGGAAATTCAGCGCCTGATCGGCCGCAGTTTGCGCGCCGTCACCGACCTGAAGGCGATGGGTGAAATGTCGGTGCGCGTTGATTGTGACGTCTTCCAGGCCGACGGCGGCACCCGCACGGCGTCGATCACCGGCGCCTATGTGGCGCTCAGGCGCGCGTTTGAGCGCTGCGTCAGGCTCGGCATTCTCGACGCCGTGCCGCTTAAAGACCATGTCGCCGCCATCTCCTGCGGACTCTACAAAGGCGCGGCGGTGCTCGATTTGGACTATGCCGAAGACAGCAACGCCGAGGCCGACGCCAACTTCGTCTTTACCGGCAGCGGCGATATCGTCGAGATTCAGGGCACCGCCGAGGCCAACCCGTTTTCCAGGGCCGCCTTCAATGCACTGATGGACCTGGCGGCGAAGGGCAACGCCGAGTTGGTGGCGATCCAGAAAAAAGTCTTCGAGACCGCTTAACATGTCTCGTCATTTTGACGATCAGACCCTGGTCATCGCCAGCCACAACCCCGGCAAGGTCGGCGAAATCGCCGCCTTGCTGGCGCCGTTTGGGGCCAAAGTGGTGTCGGCCGGGAATTTGGGCCTGGATGAGCCGGAGGAAACCGGGACCACTTTCATTGCGAATGCGGAACTAAAGGCGCGGGCGACGGCGGAAGCCTCGGGGATGGCGGCCCTGGCTGACGATTCGGGGCTGGTGGTAACGGCCTTGGGCGGCGATCCCGGCATTTATTCGGCCCGCTGGGCGGGACCGGGAAAAGATTTCGATATCGCAATGAAAAAGGTCGAAGCCGCGCTTGGCGATACCAAAGACCGCTCCGCCCACTTCGCCTGCGCGCTCAGCCTGTGTTGGCCGGATGGCCACATGGAGAGCTTCGAGGGCTTCGTATTCGGGACGCTGGTCTGGCCGCCCAGGGGGGACCAGGGCTTCGGCTATGACCCGGTGTTCATGGCCGACGGCGATGACATGACCTTCGGCGAAATGGAGCCCGATCAAAAACATCTAATCAGCCACCGCGCGCGCGCCTTCAGGAAGCTGGTCGATGCCTGCTTCAGCGGATAGCCTCGGCCTCTATATCCACTGGCCGTTTTGCGCGTCGAAATGCCCGTATTGTGACTTCAACAGTCATGTCGCCGAGGCGGTCGACCATGACCGCTGGCGGCAGGCCCTGCTGTCGGAACTGAGTTATTTCGCAAACGAAACTAAAACCCGGCGGCTTAGCAGCATCTTTTTCGGCGGTGGCACGCCATCGTTGATGCAGCCGCAAACCACGGCGGCGCTGATTGATGCCGCCAAGGCCCATTGGCGGCCCGCCGGCGACCTTGAGGTTACGCTGGAAGCCAATCCCTCCACTGCCGACGCGAATCGTTTCGAGGCCTTCCGCGACGCCGGCGTCAACCGCCTGTCGCTCGGCGTGCAATCATTTCGGGACCTGAACCTTTGCTTTCTTGGTCGCGGCCATTCCGCCGATGAGGCGATTGCCGCTATTCGGCTGGCGTCGGAAACTTTCCCTCGATTCAGCTTCGATCTGATTTACGGATTGCCGGGGCAAACGGCGGATGACTGGAACCAGGATCTGGATCAGGCGCTTGCCCTGGCGCGCGGGCATTTATCGGTTTATCAGCTTGGCATTGAACCCGGCACCGCCTTTCACCGGGACCATGTTCAGCCGGCGGCGGAAGAAACCGGGGCCGTAATGTTTGAAATTTGCCAGCAGCGGCTTTCCGGCGCCGGGCTGCCGGCCTATGAGATTTCCAACCATGCGGCGCCTGGCTTCGAGTGCCGCCATAACCTGGAGATCTGGCGGGGCGGCGATTACGTCGGCATCGGCCCCGGCGCGCATGGACATTTAACGGATGATTCCGTAACTGCAACGATTTACCAGATTCATTCCCCGGAACGCTGGCTGACCGCCGTTGAGGGCAACAACCACGGCACCGCCAAGCGCCTGGCCCTAAGCCCCGATCAACGCGGCGAGGAAATCCTGATGACCGGCTTAAGGTTGACTGAAGGCATCGGCCGCGATCTGGCGGCGGGGCTTGATCCGGTTGGGCTCAAAAGGATGCTGGAAGGCGGGTTTTTGGTCAGCGACGACGCCGGGGTTCGCACCACTGCAACCGGAAAGCTGTGCCTGAACGAGGTGTTGCGGCAATTGCTCGTCGCCTAACGCGGAATCCTGACTTTAACGGGAATTTGAGCGGATACTTTCGATCATTCCGGCGCGGTCGTTCTCGATCCTGTCGACCATTTCCTGGGGCACGATTGACTTCTTGTCGTACTTGGCGCTCCACAACACCAAATCAAGGATAATCGGGGCCAGGTCAAAACCCTTTTCGGTCAGGCTGTAGATATAGCTGCGGCGGTTTTCCGGATCGCGGGCCTTTTTGATGATGCCTTGGGCGAGCAATTCCTTCAGCCGATTGGCGAGCACATTGGTGGCAAAGCCTTCGCCGCCGTCCAAAAGCTCGCCGTAGGTCTTTCGATTTCGGAGCATCAGGTCACGCACGACCAGCAGGCTCCAGCGATCCCCGAAAACATCAAGGGAATAGGAAATAGGGCATCCGGTGCTACGGCATTTGTTAGGACCAGGCATGGGGCATCATAATAAAATGACTTGCTAAATACAAGTCGTATAAATACGCTGCCTTTAACTTTTTAAAAGCAAGTTAAAGGAGCCGCGCTTATTCCATTGCCCCGGTGTCGGCGTTGATCATGCGTTAAAGGACAAAAAGGACCAATAAATGCCGAATGAAATCTACTGGCTCACCTTAACGGCTGCACTGACGGCGTTGCTCGTGATCCCCTACGCCGTCGCCAGAATCTCCGAAGTCGGGCTGAGCGGTCTTTTTTTAAACCCCCCGCCCGGAGACGCCGCGTTCGACAAGGCATGGGCGCATCGTGCCCATCGCGCCCATATGAATGCGATTGAAACCCTTGTCGTGTTTGCGCCGCTTGCCATTGCGGTTCAGGTCGCGGGTTCCGCCAACGAGGTCACGGCCATGGCCGCGGCGACATACTTTTGAGCGCGGCTCGTCCATGCGCCTTCTTACATTTTGAAAATACCGTTTGATCGAACCATCGCCTATTTCATCGGCCTGGGTTCGTGCCTCACCCTGGCCTACCAACTGGTCGCGTAAATGACATCGGCGCTTCCTATTCATCTTACCTGAAGCCAACCATTGAATAACCCAAGGGGGGGAAACGTTGAATAATTTTGAAACCGCCGTGACGAAACATTACGGAGATGCGGATTTATTGTCGCGCATTTATAGCGGTCTTGAGGCCGCCGGCGCCGACGTGGCAAACCTGCGACCCGAAGACCTCGCCCCGGTCGATGAGTTTCACTTAGGCGGCCGTAAAGCCACCGTCTATGCCGTAGCCAAATTGCCCTTGGATGCCGATAGCCATGTTCTCGACATCGGTTGCGGCATCGGCGGCGCGGCGCGGTTTATCGCGGGCCAGGCCGGTTGCCGCGTGACCGGCATCGACCTGATCCCGGAATTCATTTCAACCGCGCAAATACTGACCAGCCTGACCGGCCTTGCTGACAAGGTCGCGTTTGAAATTGCCAACGCGCTGGCCATGCCCTTTGAAAATGAGACTTTCGATGCGGCGGTTACGTTTCACGTCGCCATGAATATCCCGGACCGGGCGGGGTTATATGGGGAAATCGCCCGGGTGATGAAGCCCGGCGCAACGCTGTGCATCTATGACGTGATGAAGAAAAACGACGAAGATATCGAATTCCCGATGCCGTGGGCGCAAACCAGGGAAACCAGTCACCTGACGACGCCGGAAGAAATGCGGGTGCTGCTCGGCGATGCCGGGTTTGATGTCGTTGAGGTCGAGGACCGCACGGATTTAGCGCTCGAATTTCTCCGCCAGGAATTAACCAAAAAGGCCGATGGACCGCCGCCGCTCGGTATTCATCTCGTCTTGGGCGCGACCGCCAAGGAAAAGTTCGGCAATGCCCTGAACGGCATCGAAAGTGGCCGCATCGCGCCGGTGCAGATTATTGCCCGCCGTTAGCGGCGTTCATTTAGCGCCGTTGGCGGCGTTCATTTAGCGCCGTTGGCGGCGTTAATTTAGCGTCGACTGAAATGTTTCCTGCGCCCGGCTGATGACCTCGGGACCGTTGCGGCCGACCTTCATCACCGCCAAGCCTCTTTCGGCGAGGCCGCTGGACAGAAACCGGAAAATTCCATCCCGGCCCCAAAACCCGCTGGGCACGGTAATCGCAGCGGCTGAAAAATTGGCGCCCTTTTCGCCACGCGCCAGAACCGCGGCCAGCGCCAACGCGTCATAGGCCAGCGTTGCCAGCCGGGGCGGGGGGCGGCCATAGGTTTCCTTATAGGGGCTCTCGAAATCCGTCCTCGCCGCCGGCGAGGGCGCCGCGAACCAGCCGCCGACCAGGGCCGGCTCCGCCTCAAGGCCGGGCGCGTCCCATTGCCCGGTGCCCAACATCCGCACCTTGGCCGGGTCGATATCATAGAACGGTAGAAGCGCGGCAATGGATTGCAGCCGTTTGCCGCCGTCGGCCAGCAACAGCGCGTCAAACGGAAGGTCGCCGATGGTCTGTAGTTTTTCCATCCGCTTCAGGGCGCGTTTTGAAACCTCGTCCTCGCGGCCTTCCAGTTCCTTGCGTTGCGCCAGCAGGGCCTCGCGGCGGGAACCGTAATTGGCCAGGGCGCGGACGGCGACGCTAAAATCGGTGGCGTTGGGATCATAAGACTGAACTCTGGAAATGGTCCCGCCATTGGCGGCGACGGCCTGCTCAAACGCGCTGACCACGGTCTCTCCATAGATGTTATCCGGCGCCAGGGCGGCAAACCGGCGCACCCCCTTGGACCGGGCATAGGCGATGATCCGACTGATTTCGGCGCTCGGCAGGAAGCCCATGGTGTAGATGCCGTCTCCGGCGACGGAATGATCCGACGAAAAGGCGACCACCGGCACGTTGGCGGCCCGAGCGGCCGCCCCCACCGCGCGGGTCGATGCCGACAGCAACGGTCCCAAAATCATCGCCGCGCCATCGCCGATGGCGGCGCTGGCGGCGGCGGAGGCTGCGCCGGGCGAGCCTTTGGTGTCATGCACCAACAGCTCGAAGCTTTTATCGGCGAAGGTAAAAACCGCCAATTGCGCGGCATTCAGCATCGCCTGGCCGAGCCCGGCGTTGGGGCCGCTCAACGGCAACAACAGGGCGACCCGAACGGTTTCCCCGGACGCCGGCGGCACCGTTGAGCGCGACGGCGGCAGCAGCGGCGTTGCGTCGTCTTTCGACGGCTGGATCAGGTATGGCGTGAACGACGGCCATTGCTGGCCGTCCTCCTTTGCCCCAAGGACAGGGGGGGCGGGCGGCGGCGCTTGGGGCACGGGCGCGGCAGCGCGCCGGGCCGCCGCGGCAGAGCCCGGAGACAACGGCGGTTCAAACGGGAATTTTATCGCCGCCCTTGCCCCGGGTCCGGCAACGTCGGGCATCCCTGCCGGAGGGCCTTGGGCCGGGAAGGCGGGGGCGGGGGCCGGGGATCGGGTCGCTTGCGATGGCGCCGCCGTTGCCTCGGGCGCGTTCGCGCCTTGCAACCAAGGCGGTATTTGGGAAGACTGACAGCCCCCCAGCAACAACATCACGGCGAACAGCCATGCCGCCCCGTACGGACGCGAAAAAAAAATTACAGAACCGGTCATCGGAGGCAGCAACCTCGCCTGATATTACGGACCCACGGCGACATCCCGCCACGGTCCAATCGTTTGAAGGGCTGGCGGTCGTCGCTACCCCCATCGGCCATTCCCGTGACATTACCCTTCGGGCGCTTGATATTCTAGAACAAGCCGACGTCATCGCCTGCGAGGATACCCGCATCACGGCCAAGTTGTTGGCGATCCACGGAATTTCCAGGCCCCTGCTGGCCTATCACCAACACAATGCCGACCGGATGCGGCCGGCCCTGATCAAACGGCTTAAAGGTGGCGAAACCGTGGCGTTGGTGTCGGATGCTGGCACACCGCTGGTTTCCGACCCTGGCTATAAATTGGTTCGCGCCTGTATCGTTGAGGGCATTGCCGTCACCCCGTTGCCCGGCGCGTCCTCGGTGATGTGCGCCCTGGTCGTCTCGGGGCTGCCGACCAACCATTTCTTTTTCGCCGGTTTTCTACCGCAAAAATCCGCCGCCCGAAAACGCGCCCTGCAAGAACTCGCCGCCATTCCGGGATCCTTGGTGTTCCTGGAATCGGCGAAACGGTTGGCGGCGTCCCTAGCCGACATGGCGGCAGTCCTGGGCGACCGGGACGCCGCCATGACCCGCGAGCTGACAAAAATGTTCGAAGAGGTCCGCCGCGGTCCTTTAGGCGAATTAGCCGCCCATTATCAGAGCGCCGGGCCGCCCAAGGGCGAAGTGACCATCGTCGTCGCGCCGCCTGATCAGGCGCAGGCCATGGAAGACGACGAATTGGACCGGCTTTTGGGCGAGGCGCTGAAAGACGCTTCGGTGCGCGACGCCGCCGATACGGTCGCGGTCATCAGCGGCCTTTCCCGGCGCAAGGTGTACACCCGCGCGCTTGCGTTAAAGAAGGCCGCCAGTGAATAAAAAACGGACGGCGGAGAAATTCGGCCGCTTCGCCGAAGCCCTGGCGGCGTGGTCGCTCCGGCTAAAGGGCTACCGCATCATCGCGCGCGGGTTCCGTTCGCGCGTCGGTGAGATCGATATCATAGCCCGGCGCGGCGGCCGTCTGATTTACGTCGAGGTAAAAGCCAGACACAACATCGCCGATGCAGCCGAATCCGTGCGGCCACGCCAAGCCGCCCGCATCATTCGCGCCGCAGGCGCCTTCCTGCAGACCCGTGCGGACCTAGGTGGATTGGACCAGCGATTTGACGTGATCTTGGTGTCGCCGTGGCGATGGCCGGTGCATCTAGTGGACGCCTGGCGTCCAGAGTTTTAGAATGACGATTCGCGTACCAGAGCATCAACGCTGAGCAAGGCCGAACCGGATGACCGACGCTGCTTCTTTTTTTAATTTACGCAAGGCTGCCGCCTTCATCGCGGTTATTTTGGCGATTGGCGCCCTTGGCGGTTGCGCCGGGGCCCTCATCGGCGGTGGCGCCGCCGTCGGCACCGCCGCCTATCAGGAACGCGGCGTCCAGAGCGTCGCCCGTGACATAGCGACGGCGACCAGGATGCGGACCAAGTTGCTCGATGCCGGCGAAGACTACGTCACCGGCGTCGGCGTCGAGGTTTACGAAGGCCGGATCCTGTTAACCGGCGCCCTGGCCTCCGAGGACATGCGGGCGAAAGCGGTGAGCCTGGCCTGGAAAACCGACGGCGCTAAAGACGTCCTCAATGAAATTCAGATCGGAAACCCCAGCCTCCGGGATTTGGCCACGGATGGGTGGATCACCACACAATTGCAGTCGAAGATCACCCTGGATAAGAAAATCCTGGCGATCAATTATTCCATCGAAACGGTCAACGCGACCATCTATCTGATCGGCATCGCCCAACATCAGCAAGAGCTGGACCGCGTCATCGCGCACGCCAAATCGATCAATTACGTCAATAAAATCATCAACCACGTGCGCGTGAAAAAGGCCGCGTCTTGACACTGTCCCCGACTATCCCCATGGATATTCGCCGCCGCCTGACCGACATCGGGAATGCCGAGGACGACGGCATCGATTTGGCCGACGCGGCCCTGGTGCTGGCCGCCGCCGACCGCCCAGGGGTGCCGATGGAACCCTACCGGCGGCATCTGAAAAGTCTGGCCGCCGAGGTCCGCGCCTATGTCGGCCAAGCAGAAGATGAGGCCGACGATGAGACCGGGGCTGATCTTGATCTCAGAATCGAGGCCCTGGTTCAGGTCATCGTCCGCCGCTACGGCTATGGCGGCGGCGAGGATGTTTTCGACGACCTCGACGCCGCCAACTTGATGCGGGTGATCGATAGCCGTTCGGGGCTGCCGGTGGCGCTCGGAATTATTTTCATGGCCACCGGGCGGGCGCTGGGCTGGGCCATCACCGGGCTTGATTTCCCCGGTCGTTTTCTGATCCGTCTCGACGCCGGTGGGATGCGTAAAATTATCGACCCCTTCGGCGGCGGGGCTGTCGTCGAGGCCGCCGACATGCGCGACATGTTCAAGGCGGTCGCCGGCAACCACGTCGAATTGATGCCCATCCATTACCGCGACGCCAGCAACCGCGGTATCCTGCTGCGCCTGCAAAACAACATCAAAAGCCGCCTGGTTCGGAGGCAGCGCTGGGAAGACGTGCTTGAGACGATCGAGGCCATGGTGCTGTTCGCGCCCTCTGAGACCGAGCTGTGGCGTGAGCTGGGATTGCTGCACGCCAAGCTTGATCACGTCAAGGACGCGGTGCGGGCGCTGGAGGAATATCTGTGCCGAACCGGCGGCGAGGACGGGCGCTACAACACCTCGAAGCTGTTGCAAGAGCTGCGCACCAAGTTAAATTAAAGGCTTCGGGCTGAAGCCGTAGAATGACATAGGGAATTCACCATGGCGTTACAGGTGGCCATTCAAATGGACCACATCCGCACCGTCAATATCGACGCCGACAGCACCTTCGTATTGGCGCTGGAGGCCGAGGCGCGCGGCCATGCCCTGTATCACTACACCCCTGACCAATTGGCTTTCGAGGATGGCCGGGTCCAGGCTCAGGCCCAGGCGTTGCAGGTCAGGCGCGAGGCCGGCAACCATTTCACCTTAGGCAAACCGGAGACCATCGACCTTGCCGACATGGACGTCGTCCTGCTGCGCCAGGACCCGCCTTTTAATATGGCCTACATCACCACCACGCATCTGCTCGATCTGGTCCACCCCGCCACCCTGGTCGTCAACGACCCGGCCCAGGTCCGTAACGCGCCGGAAAAGATTTTCATCACCCAGTTTCCGGAGCTGATGCCGCCGACGCTGATTTCGTCTGACCGCGACCGGATTTTCGCCTTTCGCGCCAAACACGCCGACATCATCATCAAGCCGCTGTACGGCAACGGCGGGGCCGGGGTCTTTCACGTCACGCCTGAAGATGAGAACCTCAACGCCCTGCTGGAAATGTTCGCCGGCATCAACCCGGAGCCGATCATCGCCCAGGCTTACCTCGCCGATGTTCGGGCCGGCGACAAACGGATTATCCTGATCGACGGGATGCCCGCCGGGGCCATCAACCGCATCCCCGAAGCAGGCGAGGCGCGCGCCAACATGCACGCCGGGGCGAAGCCGCTCAAAGCCACCTTGACCGACCGCGAACGGGAAATCTGCGCCGCCATCGGCCCTGAATTGAAGGCGCGGGGCCTGATTTTCGTCGGCATCGACGTCATCGGCGGCTACCTCACCGAAATCAACGTCACCTCCCCGACCGGCCTCCAGGAGATCAACCGCTTCGACGGCGTCAAGCTGGAAGCACAGATCTGGGACGCGATTGAGGCGCGGGTTTAAGATATAATTCGCTTTTTTACTAGCGTTCCGTTTTCGTTCCATTTACACTCTGACCTTGAGGAAAATCAAAAGGGCCCCCCCGGCGTGGGTGGGGCCGGAGGCAAGCGATGGTTGCCAGGATCAACACGGTCGCGTTTCAGGGCATCGAGGTCCTCGACGTCGACGTTCAGGTGCAGACGACGTCGGGGCTGCCGGCGTTCTCCATCGTCGGCCTCGCCGACAAGGCCGTCGCCGAAAGCCGGGAGCGGGTGCGCGGCGCGCTGCACGCCATGGGCCTGGCGCTGCCGTCTAAACGGATCACCGTCAACCTGGCCCCCGCCGATCTTATTAAAGAAGGCTCCCACTTCGATTTGCCGATTGCCTTGGGGCTGCTCGCCGCGATGGGGGTGCTGCCGGTCGACGAAATCGGCGGCTATACGGCGCTTGGCGAACTGGCGCTGGACGGCGGCCTGACCAATGTCGCCGGCGTGCTGCCGGCGGCCATTCACGCCAGCGCCGGGGGCCGCGGGCTGATTTGTCCCGCCGCCCAAGGGCCGGAAGCGGCCTGGGCCGGCGAGGTCGAAATCCTCGCCCCGTTGACGTTGCTCGCCCTGATCAATCACTTCAAGGGCACCCAGGTGTTGAGTCCGCCCGAGACGCGGCTTACCGATACCGCGCCGGTATACCCCGACATGGTCGATATCAAGGGCCAGGAAACCGCCAAGCGGGCGGTGGAGATCGCCGCCGCCGGTGGCCACAACCTGTTGATGGTCGGCCCGCCCGGCGCCGGCAAGTCGATGCTGGCGGCACGGCTGCCGGGATTGCTGCCGCCGTTGGATGCGGCGGAAGTCCTGGAGACCAGCATGATCCGCTCCATCGCCGGGGAACTGCAAAACGGCGTTTTAAGCGCCGCCCGGCCATTTCGCGACCCCCATCATTCGGCGTCGATGCCGTCGCTGGTCGGCGGCGGCCACCGGGCCAGACCGGGCGAGGCGTCGCTGGCGCATCTGGGCGTGTTGTTTTTGGACGAGCTGCCGGAATTCCAGCGCGGCGCCCTTGAAGCCTTGCGCCAGCCACTGGAAAGCGGGCGCGTCTCGATCGCCAGGGCCAACGCCCACGTCACCTATCCGGCCCGCTTTCAGCTGATCGCGGCGATGAACCCGTGCCGCTGCGGCTACCTGGACAACCCGGCCGAGGCCTGTTCGCGGGCGCCGAAATGCGCTCAGGATTACCAGTCCAAGATTTCCGGGCCGCTGTTCGACCGCATCGACCTGCACGTCGACGTGCCGGCGGTTAATCCCGCCGACCTGAATTTGCCGCCGCCGGCGGAAGCCTCCGCCGATATCGCTGCCCGCGTGCTCAACGCCAGAACCATCCAGAAACGCCGCTTCGCCAAAATGGGCGTGCCCATTCGCACCAACGCCGAAGCCGACGGCAAGTTGTTGGACGACATCGCGACCCCCGACGAAGGGGGCCGCAAGCTGCTGGTTGAGGCGTCTGAAAAAATGGGCCTGTCGGCGCGCGGCTATCACCGGGTGTTAAAGGTAGCGCGCACGCTCGCCGATCTCGATGCGGCTGAAGACACCCTGATCAACCGCATCCACATCGCCGAAGCGCTGTCCTACCGACGGATCCGGCCGGGCCGGGGGGCGATGATGGTGGGCGGTAAAAGGGCGGCGACCGGGGCCTAGAGTCTTTCTGGTTGATATTGTCCCATTCTGACCGAGGGCATTTGGGCTTGGCGTAGGAGCGCGTTGCAGAGCGTAGCGGTGCTACGGTCAATAAGCGCGACGCCGGCCAAGCCCAAACGCCCCGGCCCCGAAGGGGTGGCCCGTGGGCGCCGTCCGCCGCGTTGCGCCGGTTGCCCGATGCCCCGCATCGCGCCGCGCCTAACGGACCGACTCGCCACGGGCCATCAGAGTGGGACAATATCAACCAGAAAGACTCTAGGCTCTTAAATTGAAATCCGCGGCCGCGAGATCGCCGGTGTTGGCGCCGGAGATATCGGCGACCTGATATGAATTAGCCGTCGTCATGGCGCTGGCGTCCTCGGTGTAATAGACATCGACGCCGGCGGTCCCGGTGCCGTCGCCGAAGACGACGATGCCCGGCCCTGCGGTGCCGCCGGACGCATCCAGGGGCGTGCCGGTCAGGCCGGCGGCGACGAATTCGAAATAATCGGCGCCGGCGGTGAGCGAGCCGCTGCTACCGAATCCGAAATCCGCATTTGAAAGGCCGAAGCTATCGCCGTCGGCGGCCGAAAAATCGGTGATGACGTCGGTGCCCAACGATGTCGCATGGGCCAGCGCGCCTGCGCCCGCGCCGCCTTCGAAAACAAATTGATCGGCACCGGAGCCGCCGCTGAGGGTGTCCGCGCCCTGTCCGCCGACCAACACGTCGTCGCCGGCATAGCCGAAAATATTTTCGGCATTGGCGGTGCCGGTCAGCGTGTCGTTGCCGTCACTGCCGAGAATGTCGGTGTTTTTTTCCGCGCGTTCGGTGGTGGTGTCATCGCGTTCCACCCTGAGAAAGGCCGACCCGGCGCCGCCGACAAGGTCAAGGTCGAGGGAAAACTCAAATCCGTTGCCGATCAGCGTATCGCGCCCGGCGCCACCCAGGAGGCCACCCAGCAGCCCTTCGTCGGCGGCGGCGGGAAGGGTGTCGAAGTTTTCGCCAACCCTGGCGAAGGTCACCGGGTCTTCGGCCCGAACATCGGCGACCCCCGGCTGATCGTCGGCAACCGTCGTCGCGCGCGGCGCGGCCAATTCGGCATCATCGAGGGCGGCAACCTCTGCCTGGGTAAGCCCCTGGCTCACCGGCGCCGGGACAGGCGTGGTAGCGGCAAGCCGGACCAGACCGAACGAGCCGGGATCAATTTCTTCCGCTGCCGCAATCGCCAACGCCAGGGCTTCCTCGGGGTCAGACCCCGACGCGATCGCCTGATCGAAGGCCGCCAGCGCCGCCGCTTCGCCGGTCACCAGGCTGTCGACGGTGTTGTAGGCAAGGTCATAGGCGACGTCTTCGAAGGCGATCTCGGCCTCGGCCCGAACCAGATCCTCAACCTCCCATAGCCCCGGCCCGGTCGGCGGCGGGCGCCCGTCGCCCCGGGCGACCATCGCCGGGTCCAACGCCGACGGGGTGCGGGCGGCCAGAACGGCATCGGAAATCGCCACTTCAGCGGCCATGCCGGAGAACACCGAATCCGCCTGCATCGCCACCGGATCGTCCCATTGAAACGGGTCCATCTGCGAAATCGTCTGTACGGTCTTGGCCACGTCCAGCGCGTGTTGTTCGGAAATCGACAGCGGCGACAGCGAGTCCAGGACTTCCGGCGGCACCGTCTCGGCAATGGCGACCGGCGACACGCTGGCGGCCCAACCGGCTTCACGAACGGCGTCGCGGGCGGCGACATCGGCGGCAATCTCGGCGAACACGGCATCGCCGGTGAGCCCGACCGGATCATCGCCGAGGTCGAACAGGCCGGGAGCCTGGGCCTCTTTGGCGAACGCCATGTCCAGTGCCTTTAGTTCATCTTCGCTCAGCTTTTCGATACCGGCGACCGCATCGTACTTTTGTGCAATCGCGGACCATCCGGCGGCAAAGATACCGTCTTCTCCGGTTGTTACGGCGTTGGGCTCAAGGCCGCTGGCGACCTGGTCAAGAATTGCGCCCAGCAAGTCGTCTTCGGCCACATCCGGTCCGACGACGGAGTCCAACGCCGCGATGGCGCCCGGGGAATATGTCGGGGAATAGGTCGGGGAATAGATATCGGCATCGGGGCCGTGGGCATCCGAGGTCCAGGCGGCGGTCTCAATCGCGTCGCGAAGGATATTATCGGCGTCGGTTTCGGCGAAGGCGGCCGCGGCCTCAACGGCGATGGGATCGTCAACGGTGGTGAAATTACCAGGCTTGGCCGCCTGTTGCTCTATTGCCGCATCCAGCGCATCAAGCACCTCGGCGGCCTGCCATTCTTCTTCCGCGGTGGTATATTCCGGGGCGGCCTCGGCGGGCGGGCGTTTCGTTTCCGCCGACCAGCCTGCTGCCGAAATGGCGTCGCGGGTGGCGGTTTCCGCTTCCAGTTCGGCAAAGGCGGCCTCGGCCTCTATCGCCACCGGGTCTTCGACGGTGTCGACATCAGGCGCGTCAACCGTTGGCTTTTTCTCGGGCAACGCCCTGATGATCGACGAGACCCAGCCGTCGTCTTCGGTATCTGGAAAAAGAAGGTTGCCGGTTCTGCTCACGGGTGACCAATGCGCTCAAAAGGGTTCAGCACGGCGGCTATTGGTCGATTCTACCCGGCCCTCAAGGACAAGTGAATCCCCTCTTCACGGAGGTCCGCAAGGGTCTCTAAACATTATGTTTGTCTCAGCCTCGATAGCGGCGGTGATGGACGGAAGCGGGGAAAACCCGCGAATCGGGGCTACCGCAACAACTTGATCAAGATCAGCGCCAACGGGGACAGATGCCAAGCGACATCGACAATATCAAGCGGCCGCCTCAGCGTCCCGGCCCGGAACATCTTGTATTTCTCCAACAGATGCGGTTCCGGCACGAACGGCGCCAGACCGATCAGGACCGCCGCGCCGACAAGCACCGCCATCGGAATTTCATCAAGCCATTCCATGGCCGGTTAAATCAGGCCCGCTTAATCATGCCGCCAAGGTCGCGGCCGGCGAAAATGTGGATATGAAAATGCGGCACTTCCTGGTGCGCATCGACGCCGGTATTGGCCAGAATTCGATATCCGGCATCCACCGCGCCCTGGTCGCGCGCGACCTTGCCGACGGCGCGAAAGAACCCGGCGATTTCCGTATCGGACGCGTTGGCCGAAAAATCGTCCATGGACTCATACGCGCCCTTGGGGATGACCAGAACATGGGTCGGGGCCTGGGGATTAATGTCTTTGAACGCCAGCGTGGTGTCGTCTTCATGGACTTTGTCGCAAGGAATTTCACCACGCAGAATTTTGGCGAATATATTTTCCGGATCATACGTCATGGCGCGGCCCTTTCTCAGTCGCTGTCCCGTGATTGTTTTTCTTCCACCCCCGACGTGCCGGCACGGTTTTCAAGTTCTTCGTAAACATCTTCGGGGGTAATGCCTTGTTCCGCCCACAAAATCATGAGGTGGTAAAGAAGATCAGCGCTTTCGGAAATGACGTGCTGCGGCGTTTCGCGAAGCGCGGCGACGATGACCTCGGTCGCTTCCTCGCCGATTTTCCTGGCTATCTTTTCGACCCCGCCTTCGAAAACCTGGGCGGTGTACGACGATTCCGGGTCGGCGCCTTTTCTGCTGGAGATGACGTTGAACAATTCATCCATAAAGCGGTGGGTGGTGTTTTCATCGGTCATGGTGTTTTCTCCTTCAAGGGTCTGTCGGGTTATCCCTGACAGCGACGCCGGCGGCTTTCATGTGGGCCTTGGCTTCGGCAATGGTATAGGTCCCAAAGTGAAAGATCGAGGCCGCCAACACCGCCGACGCATGGCCTTCGGTGATGCCTTCGACCAGATGGTCCAGCGTGCCGACGCCGCCGGACGCAATCACCGGCACGCTGACGGCATCGGCAACGGCGCGCGTCAGCCCTAAATTAAATCCTTTTTTGGTGCCGTCGCGGTCCATGGAGGTCAGCAGAATCTCTCCGGCGCCCAGGTCGGCCATGCGCTGGCTCCAGCCGATGGCCTCGATGCCGGTGGCTTCGCGGCCGCCGTGGGTGAAAACCTCGTACGCGTCCGGGCCGGTGGATTTGGCATCGACGGACACGACAATGCATTGGCTGCCGAATTTTTCCGCTGCTTCTCCGACAAAATCCGGATTTTTTACCGCCGCCGTGTTGATGGCGACTTTATCCGCGCCGGCCAGCAAAAGCTTTCTGATGTCTTCGATTTTGCGAACCCCGCCGCCGACGGTCAACGGCATAAAACATTGTTCCGCCGTGTGCCTGACGACGTCGTAAATGGTGTCGCGATTGTCCGAGCTGGCGGTAATGTCGAGGAAACAAAGCTCATCCGCCCCGGCTTGGTCATAGACCCCGGCCTGTTCGACGGGGTCGCCGGCATCGACCAGATCGACAAAGTTGACGCCCTTAACGACGCGCCCTTTGTCGACATCCAGGCAGGGGATGATTCTGACTTTCAACATCAGTCCGACAACAATTCAACGGCGGCGGCGAGATCAATGCGGCCGTCATAAAGGGCGCGTCCGGAAATAACGCCCTCCAGCAAATCGCCGCCGGCGTCTTTCAGGGCCTCAAGGTCCTTGAGAGAGGAAACGCCGCCGGACGCGATCACCGGCACCGACACCGCGTTTGCCAGGGCCACCGTGGCCTCGATGTTGGGGCCGTCCATGGCGCCGTCGCGGGCGATATCCGTATAGATGATGGCGGCGACCCCGCAGTCTTCGAACTGTTTGGCCAAATCCAGACCGGAGGTTTCCGACAATTCGGTCCAGCCCTCGACCGCAACCATGCCGTCGCGGGCGTCGATGCCGACCGCGACCCGGCCGGGATGGCGCTTGCAGGCCTGCTTGACCAGATCGGGGTCGCGCACCGCGACGGTGCCCAGAATGACCCGGCGCACGCCGCGCTCAAGCCAGAAGTCGATGGTCCGCATGTCGCGGATGCCGCCGCCCAGCTGCACCGGAATATCGAGAACATCGAGAATGCCGCCGACCGCGGCTTCGTTGACCGGACGCCCGGAAACGGCGCCGTTGAGGTCGACTACATGCAGCCACCGCGCACCGGCGTCGGCAAATCCTTTCGCCTGGCCGGCCGGGTCGTCGCCGAACACCGTCACTTGCTCCATATCGCCCTGGAACAGACGTACGCATTGGCCGTCCTTGAGATCAATGGCGGGGAAAAATATCATTTGGTTAGGGCCGCCATTTGAGAAAGTTGGTGATCAGCCGCAGGCCCACGGCCTGGCTTTTTTCCGGGTGAAACTGCGTGCCGAGCAGATTATCGCGACCGACCGCCACGACCACGGGGCCGCCATATTCGACGCTCGCCAGAATATGCGATGGGTCCGTCGGGACCAAGCCGTAGGAGTGGACGAAATATACGTGGGCGCCGTCACCGATGCCGTCGAAAAAGGGGTGCGGTGGCGCCTTTATGTTGAGTTCGTTCCAGCCCATGTGGGGAATTTTCAGGCTGGCGGCGGTCGCCGTCAAGGCAACCACGTCGCCCGGAATCCAACCGAAACCGGGGGTGTTGACGTGTTCGCGCCCGATGTCCGCCATCAGCTGCATGCCGACGCAGATCCCCAGGAACGGCTTGCCCGCGCCGATCACCTGATCGGAGAGCGTATCTTCCATGCCGGCCAGGTCGCGCAAGCCACGGCGGCAATCGGCGAAAGCGCCGACGCCGGGAAGAACAATGTGTGTCGCCTTGTTTAAATCCCCGGCCTTGCCGGTGACGATAACGTCGAGGCCGAGCCCGGCCTCGGCGATGGCGCGCTCGAACGCTTTTGCCGCCGAGCGCAGATTGCCGGAACCGTAATCGATAATAGCGACCGTCATGGCTTAAAGTCGGCGGCCAGCGCCGGTTCCATGTCCAGATAGCGGCGCAGCGCATGGTCCTTATTGAGGCCGCTGACGACGCCGTCAAAGGCAAAGCCTTGCTCCGCCAGCTTTTCCTGCCGGTAGTCGTTGGCCAGATAACCGACGATCGCCGCAACGCCCAGGGCGACGACGGCCTGGGTTAACGGATCGGGGCGTAGAAAATGAATGCAAAAACTGACGATGATATTAGCCGCAATGATCAGCACCGCCGCCAGCCACAACCGATGCCACAACGCCCACACAAACGTGAGGAAAAATGCCGGCCAGGAAAAACCCTCCTTGACCAAAACTACATCGCGGTCCGGGTCCAGGCCGTGGCGGCGCAAATGAACGGTATACATCTTCATGCTCAACACCCTGGTGACGAAAAACGGGGCCGGCTCAGAGCGAGCCGCCGAGAACCCCCTTGGTGGATGGCACGGTGTCGCTCTTGCGTGGGTCGATATCAACCGCCTGGCGTAATGCCCGGGCCAGGCCTTTATAACAGGATTCGACGATGTGGTGATTGTTCTCGCCGTAAATGTTTTCGACATGCAGGGTGATCCCGGCGGCCTGGGCGAAGGCCTGGAACCACTCCCGGAACAATTCGGTATCCATCTCACCCAGTTTCGGGCGCGTGAAATCGACCTTCCAGATCAAATAGGGGCGGTTGGACACGTCCAGGGTGACGCGGGTCAGGGTCTCGTCCATGGGAATCTGGGCGGCCCCGTAGCGGGTGATCCCGGCGCGATCACCAAGCGCGACCGCCACCGCCTCGCCGATGGCGATGCCGGTGTCCTCGGTGGTGTGGTGAAAATCGATGTGCAGGTCGCCTTTGGCCGCAACCTCCAGATCAATCAGGCTGTGCCGCGACAATTGTTCCAACATGTGGTCGAGAAAGCCGATCCCGGTGCTGACACTATACTCGCCGGTGCCGTCGAGATTAACGGCGACGTGAATCGCGGTCTCCTTGGTGCGGCGGTCAATGGTCGCGGTGCGCATGTTGGAATCTCCTGTCGGGGCCGTTATTCTGTTGGAATAGGCGGGGGAAAAAGGCGCGTTCGCAATGAGGTCGGCAGGGCCGCAGCCGAGGCCGGTGGCAAGCCGCAACATCCACTCCTGAGTTAGCTTTCGGCTGCCGGACTCGAGATAGCTTATCTGCTGATTGGTGGTGCCAACCCGTTCGGCCAGGTCCTGTTGGCTCAGGCCGCTTTGTTTCCTTAAGTGTTGGATTCTGTTTGTCATGGCTTATAATAAACAATTTGTTGGCAATAATCAAACATTTTGTTTGGTTTGGTGGCTTTCCGCCCCGGGGAAGAGTCTTAACTGCTTGCCGGCGACCGGTCGCAGGATTCTTAACACCACGCCGCGGATGACGCCAGCCCCACGCGCGCCGGATGGTTTTGACTTGCGCCCGCCGTTTTACAAGCCCACATCAGCCGCTATAGTCCGGTTCTGGATTCCGGGCCCGCGCCCCGCTGTTTACACCTTTACGACAGGATCAATTTTTATGAGCAAGGAAAACGCCCCGTCCTGGCACGGCACCACTATCCTCGCCGTGCGCAAGGGCAAGTCCGTGGTGATCGCCGGTGACGGCCAGGTCAGCCTCGGCGATACGGTGATCAAGTCAAATGCGCGCAAGGTGCGCCGGCTTGGCGACGGCAACGTCATCGGCGGCTTTGCCGGCGCCACCGCCGATGCCTTTACTCTGTTTGAGCGCCTCGAAGCCAAGCTGGAACAATATCCCGGCCAGCTGACCCGGGCCGCCGTCGAGCTCGCCAAGGACTGGCGCACGGATCGCTACCTCAGGCGCCTGGAAGCGATGATGGCGGTCGCCGACAAGGAGGTTTCCCTGGTGCTGACCGGCACCGGCGACGTGCTTGAGCCCGAAGACGGCCTCATCGGCATCGGCTCGGGCGGCAACTACGCGCTGGCCGCGGCCAGGGCGCTGATCGGCCAACCGGGCCTGGACGCCGAGGCCATCGCCAAACAATCGATGGCCATCGCTGCCGGCATCTGCGTCTACACCAACGAAACCGTCACCATCGAGGCCTTATGAGCATTCCCACCAACAATTTCACGCCGCGCGAGATCGTTTCCGAACTGGACCGGTATATCGTCGGCCAGGACGACGCCAAGCGCGCCGTCGCCATTGCACTGCGCAACCGCTGGCGACGCCAGCAGCTCGACGATCCCATGAAGGAAGAGGTCCTGCCCAAGAATATCCTGATGATCGGGCCGACCGGCGTCGGCAAGACCGAGATCGCCCGCCGGCTGGCGAAAATGGCGCAAGCGCCGTTCATCAAGGTCGAGGCGACTAAGTTCACCGAGATCGGCTATGTCGGCCGCGATGTCGAACAGATCATCCGCGACCTGGTCGAATTCGCCATCCACATGATCCGCGACAAAATGCGCAAGCAGGTCACGGCGAAGGCGGAGCTGCAAGCCGAAGAGCGCGTCCTTGACGCCCTCGTCGGTGAAGACGCCGGCAAGGAAACCCGGCAAAAATTCCGCAAGATGCTGCGCGAGGGAGAATTGAACGACAAGGAAATCGAGATCACCGTTAACGATGCGTCCGGCGGCGGCATGCCGACCTTCGATATCCCCGGCATGCCCGGATCGCAAATGGGCATGATTAATTTGGGTGATATAATGGGCAAGGCCTTCGGCCAGCCGAAAAAGACCAAAAAAATGACGGTCGAGGAATCCTATGAAGCGCTGATCACCGACGAGGCCGATCGGCTGTTGGACGAAGAGAAAATCGTCCGCGAAGCCATCGATTCCGTTGAAAACAACGGCATCGTGTTCCTCGATGAAATCGACAAGATCACCGCCCGCTCGGAGCGCGTCGGCGCGGACGTCAGCCGCGAGGGCGTGCAGCGCGACCTGCTGCCGCTGATCGAAGGAACGACGGTGGCGACCAAACACGGCGCGGTCAAAACCGATCATATTTTGTTTATCGCCTCCGGCGCCTTTCATGTCGCCAAGCCGTCGGACATGCTGCCGGAATTGCAGGGCCGATTGCCGATCCGGGTTGAGCTCAACGCGCTCAGCCGCGATGACCTGGTCCGCATCCTGACCGAGCCCGAGGCCAGCCTGATCAAGCAGTACACCGCCCTGATGGAGGTCGAAGGCGTCACCCTGGACATCACCGCCGACGCCGTCGAGGAAATCGCCGACTTGGCGGTCGAGATCAATACCGGCGTCGAAAATATCGGCGCCCGTCGGCTGCATACGGTGTTGGAAAAACTGGTCGAAGACATCAGCTTCACGGCGTCGGAACGCAGCGGCGAGACCGTCAAGCTGGACGCCAAGGATGTCCGTGAAAAAGTCGGCGACCTGGCCAAGGACGCGGATTTGAGGAAGTATATTCTTTAGGGGAATGGTTTTTAACCACAGAGAGCACAGAGTGAGAATTAAGAGAAAAGAAGATCTGGGGATTGATGGGGATAGGGGGATAACAATAAAAAATGCGCCGAAGGCGCGGTAGAATCCATCCCTTCTTCATCTCCGCTTATCCCCTTATCCCCCGATCTCCTTTTCCCTTCTCTGTGTTCTCTGTGGTTAGGGCTCTTTAATACGCAGGCCCGCCTTTGGCCTTGGCGCCGAGGCGGCCGCGGATTTCGTGCAGGATCCACTCAATCGTGTCTTCGTCCATGTCGTGGATGTTTTCGGCCAGCAGGTTGGCCAGTTCCGTTGCCGTCGCGCTGAGGCCGGCGGTATCGACGGTGACGCGTGGGTGCGACAGTTCGGCCAGGCGCTTTAGTTCTTCGGTCTCATCCCAGCCGAGATCGAAATAGGCCGAAATCTGCTGGATCAGGCCGGAGCCGGGGCGGCCCCGGTGGCCGTGTTCAAGCGCCGAAAAATAGGCCGAGGTCACGCCCAGGTCTTCGGCCATCTTCTTTAGCGATAATTTCCGCGCCGCGCGCAGTTCGCGGACCTTGGTTCCGAACGGCGTCATTTCAGCCTCTTCAGCAACACATAGAGCGCGCCTTCGCCGCCGTCTTTCGGCGCGGCGTGGGAAAACGCCCGCACCATCCGCCGGTTGTCGCCCTCGTTCAGCCATCGGGGCACGGCTTCGCGCAAGACGCCCTCGCCGCCGCCGTCTTTTCCCCGGCCCTTGCCGGTAATCACCAGCACCGAGCGCCGCCCCATTGCCTGGTTGTCGAACAGAAAGCCGCCCAACGCCCGATGCGCCTGGATTTGAGTCATGCCGTGCAGATCAATCCGGGCCTCAATGTCGACCTGGCCGCGCCGCATTTTGGTCTGCGTCCGCCGATCCAGGCCGGGGGCCTCGCCGTGGCTGAGATCATGGCTCGCCGGTTGCGATGGCGGGGAGGGCGGCGGCGATGCGGGGGAGGGGGCTTTGGCCTTATGCGTCGCCGGCGGCGCAGCATCGTCGCCGACGTCCGGCGTATCGACCAGCAGGTACGATTCTTTCAACGGCGCAACCTCGCCCATGACCTGTTGCCAGAGATCGGCTTCGGCCTCGCTTGGTTTACGGGGGGGCTGGCGCGGGGGTTTTGGCGGCTTAACCATCGACAATCACAATATGCAGGCGTTGCGGCCCATGCGCGCCCAATAGCAGGGATTGCTCAATATCGGCGGTGCGCGACGGGCCGGTGATCCAGTTGACGTTACGCGGCATGAAACGGCTATCGGGCCCGGATTTCTCGGCGCGCAAGCGGCCCCAGACCTGTTCATAATCCCCGACGATTTCAGCGGCCGCAACGACGACCACATGGGTCGGCGGCAGGAAGCTTAATGTCGTCGGGTTTCCCGGCCCCGACAACAATACCAAGGTGCCGGTTTCGGCGACGCCGGCAAAGGCGCGGCTGACGCCTGCCGGCTCGGTGCCGTTGGCGGCGCCTTCTTCGACGCTGAGCAGGGTTTGCTCGGTCCACGGAATGGTGTTGCCGGAAAGGTCCGGGGCGATTTTCAGGCTCATCGGCAGGTTGTGCCTGGCCAGATAGCGCGCCACTTCGCGCGGCACCCCGGCGAGGCTGGAAACCCGCGCCACGGTCGCCGCAACCCGTTCGGCCTCGCGGATGAACAGATCGACCCTGGCTTTGTCGCCGAGGCGGCCACGGGCCGGGATCACGTTCGCCCGGTGATTGGCGAGACGCTGGCGGGCGCCCTCCTTGCCCTCGTCCGCTCCTGGCATCGCCGCCTTGACGGCGGCGAGGATGTCGGCCCTGGCGTCGCTCATGGCTTGTTTTCCTTATGCCAGCGCGAAACAAAGGTGCCGCCTTGCGGCGCCGGCAGGTCGCGCAGCGTGGTCCAGCCGCCGCCGAAAGGCAGCCACCGGAAGCGGCCTTTGTCACGGCCGAGGGCCGCGAGAACGGCAACCGGGGCGGCAACCGCCAGCCGGTACAACCAGGGCCGCCGCGCCAGGGCGGCCCAAAATTTAAGCGCGGCGCGGCTGACAAATGCGGTTTTCTCCTGCTCGAACTGGCGCTTGCGCCATGCCCTCAACATCCGGGGCAGGGCAATGCGCACCGGACAGACCTCTTCGCATTTTCCGCACAACGTCGAGGCGTTGGGCAAATGCCCGGCTTCATCCAGGCCGATCAGATTCGGAATCAACACCGCCCCCATCGGGCCGGAATAGACCCATCCGTAGGCATGGCCGCCGACCGCCTTATAGACCGGACAGTGGTTGAGGCACGCGCCGCAGCGAATACAGCGGAGCATGTCATGAAATTCCGAGCCCAACATTTTGGTGCGGCCGTTGTCCAGCAGGACGACATGGAAATCTTCCGGCCCGTCGAGGTCGGCGGCGCGCTTCGGCCCGGTGCAAAAGGTCGTATAGACGGACATGTCCTGGCCGGTCGCCGAACGCGCCAAGACGCGCAGGATGGTGGTCGCGTCCTCCAGGGTCGGGACGATTTTTTCCAGACTGGCGAGCGCGATGTGGGTCTTCGGCAATGAATAGGTTAGGTCCGCGTTGCCTTCGTTGGTGACCAGCACGATGGAGCCGGTTTCGGCAACCAGCATATTGGCGCCGGTCAGGCCGACATCGGCGGCAATGAATTTCCGGCGCAGTTCGCCGCGGGCTTCCTCCAACAACGTGCGCGGCTCTTCCAGATTGCGGTCGGCTTGCAGGTGGCGGTGTTTATCGCGGAAGGTGTCGGCGATCTGGCCCTTGGTCAGGTGGATGGCGGGGGCGATGATGTGGCTGGGCGGCTCGTGGCGCAACTGGATGATGTATTCACCGAGATCGGTTTCAATCGGCTCGACGCCATGCGCAGCGAGGTGGTCGTTAATGCCGATTTCCTCGCTGATCATGGACTTGCTTTTGGTCACCGTCTTGGCGCCGGCCTGTTTACAAATCCGGAGAATGGTGGTGCGGGCCTCCGCCGCGCTTCGGCACCAGTGCACGGCGCCGCCGGCCTCAATCACCCGCGCCTCGAACTGTTCCAGGTAAAAGCCCAGATTGGCGAGGACGTGTTGTTTAATATCGCGGGCGGCATCGCGCAGGTCGTCAAATTCCGGCAACCGCGCCGCCGCGTCGCGCCGTTTTGCCGGAAAGCCGTCGGATAGTTTGTCGAGGGCATCGCGCAGCCTGGTGTCGGCCAGGGCCTGCTTTGCGTTCTTCTTAAAAGTTCTGGCGGTTGATTCCATGATTATTCAGCTTTTATCTGCATCGGGGTCACTGGGCGCCGGGCCGCCGACGGGGGCCGTGTCGGTCATCCCGGCCAGGACCTCGGCAATATGGCGCACCCGCACCTCGGACCCGCGGCGGTGCAACCGACCGGCCATATTCATCAAACAACCAAGATCGCCGGCCAACAGCGTATCGGCGCCGGTGGCCAGGATATCGTCGACCTTGGCATCGACCATGCGGCCGGAAATATCGGGGTATTTTACGCAAAACAGGCCGCCGAAGCCGCAACAGGTCTCGCTCTCCTGGCCTTCCTTGAGGGTCAGTCCGCGCACTTGGCTCAACAGCGCGCGGGGCTGGTCCTTGACCTTCATCTCACGCAACGACGAACACGAATCATGATAGGTGACCGCGCCGTCATAGGCGGCATCAATGCCGTCAACCTTGAGGATGTCGGTGAGAAAGGAAACCAACTCATGGGTCTTGGCCGCCAGGGCGCGGGCGCGCGCCGCCATGGCCGGGTCATTTTCAAACAGCTCGACGTAATGAAGTTTAATCATGCCGGCACAGGACCCCGACGGCGCGACCACGTAATCAAAGCCCTCGAACGCCCGGATCACACTCGCGGCAATTGCCTCGGCGTCGGCGGTGTCACCGGCATTATAGGCCGGTTGACCGCAGCAGCTTTGCGCCTTCGGCACCGAAACCCGGCAACCGGCATCCTCCAGAAGTTTGGCCGACGCGAAGCCGACCGATGGCCGCGTCAGGTCAACCAGACAGGTGGCGAAAAGACCGACTGAAATCGGGTGGGCAGGGGCTTCTGACATACCCGAACAATGGTCGTTTCAGGGGTCAAAGGCAAGATGGGGGGCTTGATGCGCTATTAGAGAGGGTCTTATTTTTTAATCTTCTTTTGGGGCTGTACCAGATAACTAGTTCAAATTACCTTTAACCCACTGTCTTAATTGCGTTAATTGAGC
>JAQBYB010000138.1 GCA_027624235.1 Pseudomonadota bacterium
CCGCGCGCGCAAGCGGGCGAGTCGAAGGATTGTTGCCGCAAATCCACTTTTTCAGCAGCCGGCTAGAGCCTTATCCGGTAACGACGCCGTAGACGCCGCGTTGTTCCGGGACCGGCTTAAACCTATCGGAAATACCCAAAACAGTTTCGGCGCCGCCTAAGAACAGCGTTCCGTCAGCGGGCATCAGGTCGGCGATATTGCTTAGAACGACGCCCTTGGTTTCGCGGTCAAAATAAATCAGCACATTTCGGCAAAACACCACATCAAATTTTCCGAGCGGCTTCAAATCCGTCAACAGGTTGTATTCCTTGTACGTGACCATGTCGCGAAGGTCCTGGCTGATCTGCCATTGTTCGTCCTTTTTTTCGAAATATTTGACCAACATCTGAATGGGCAACCCACGTTGGACCTCGAACTGCGAATAGAGACCGGATTTCGCCTTAGCCAGAATTTCGGTCGAAATATCAGTGCCGACAATCTCAATCCGCCATCCCTGTAGTCTGGCGGCGGCTTCCTTCAGGATCATGGCGATGGAATAGGGTTCCTGGCCGCTTGAGGCGGCGGCGCAAAATATACGGAAGGATTTCTGGACTGCCCGGGATTGGATCAACTGCGGCAGGATTAAATCACGGAACATATCAAAGGGCTTGGCATCACGGAAAAAGAAGGACTCATTGGTGGTCATCGCCTCGGTGACGTCCACCGTCAGCGCACCCCCTTTATCGCCACGGACCGCCTGGATCAATTCCTCAAGCCCCTTCATGCCATGCTTGCGGGCGACCGGCATCAAGCGGCTTTCCAGCAGATAGGACTTTTCGGGTGTCAGCACCAGACCAGACCGGTTTTTCAGGAGGGTGCTGATAAAATCGAATTCACTCGGATTCATCCCGCCCCCCTGCCGAAAAGACTGACGATATGGGCGCCCATTTTATCGAGGGGGAGAATGGCCGAACAAATGCCGGCGGTTGCCGCAGCGCCTGGCATTCCCCATACGACACTGGTTTTTTCGTCCTGGGCGATCACCGTGCCGTCGGCGCCGACCACCACTTTTCCGCCTTTCGTGCCGTCTGAGCCCATACCGGTCAGGATTGTGACCAACGCACGGGAACCGAAAACCTTGGCCACGCTTCTCAGCATCGGATCAACGGCGGGGCGGCAGAAGTTTTCCGGCGGGTTTTGGTTGGTCTTGATCATAACGCCGGCGGGGGTGTCGACGATTTCCATGTGGAAATCACCGGGGGCGACATAAAGATGGCCGGGCTTGAGAATATCTCCATCCTTGGCCTCGGCGCTGATCCAGTCCGTTGCGTTGCCGATATGCTCGGCAAGAATTCGGGTGAAGGTCGGTGGCATATGCTGGGTGATGATCACCGGCACGTTGATCGATGACGGTACGCTGGCCATCAGTTTTAACAGCGCCTGCGGCCCGCCGGTGGACGACCCGATGGCGAGAATTTTCGGCGCTAACACGCTTGAAGGCCTACGCAAAGTGATCGGCCCCGAATAAAGCGATTGCTGGGCGAGAGTCTTCGGCGCGGCCTCGGCGGTTTTCGTGAAGAGGGGGGTTTTCGGCACCGGCTTGCCGGAATCGCGCCGGGCGGCGAGGCCAAGGACCTTAATTTTTTCCAGAAGCTCGCGGCGGAATTCGCTGGCGCCGGCGATCTTGGTGGTCGACGTCGGCTTCGGGACATAGTCGTGGGCCCCTGCCGCAAGCGCCTTAAAGCTGATCGCGGCGTTTCTGTCCGTCAACGTCGACGCCATGACGATTTTGACGTTCGGGTCCACTTCGATCAGCTTCGGCAGCGCCGTCAGCCCATCCATGACCGGCATTTCAATATCCAGGACGATGACGTCGATATCCCGCTGGCCCAGCCGTTTGACGGCTTGGGCGCCGTCAGCCACCGAAGCGGCGATGAAGATGCCCGGGTCCGACGAGATCATCTTCGTAATCAAACCTCGGATGATCGCCGAATCATCCACCAGCATCACACGGATACTGTCATCAGCCGACTGGCTGGAGGAACCTGTTGCAATATTTTTCACGGGGGTTGTCAACGGGCTTTCCCGGCCATCAATTACAGAAGACCCACTTGGGTGAATTTTGCCTGGATGATTTCACTATCAAAGGGTTTCATGATGTATTCGTTGGCGCCAGCTTCGATCGCCTTTTGAATATGATCCATATCGTTTTCGGTGGTGCAGAAAACCACGATCGGGCGTTTTCCTCCCGGCAACGATCTCAGCGCCCTGAGGAATTCCAACCCATCCATCACCGGCATATTCCAGTCCAGCAACACGCCGTCGGGCAGCTTTATCTTACACGCCTCCAACGCCAGGCTGCCATCGGCGGCTTCTTCAACTTCAAAATCAAGTTCTTGGAGAATCTTCCTGGCCACCATGCGAATGACCTTGGAATCGTCAACGACAAGACAAGTTTTCATAGCTTTTTTCAAACTTCCTACCTGAGAAATGCCGCCGGGGCAGCACCGATGAGAACTCTTAGGGTATAACAATGCCAAACGCCCTTATGACATTAAAAGGCTCATCAATGGTGGCGTCAATGAATACCTCTTACTTTCACCGACAGAGGCATTTGGCGCGGGCAACCAACGGGGACTCGGGAACGACTGTCCGATGGCCCGAGCCCCAAGATTAAGTTTATTCCGCCGCTGCGATCGTTGAATTGCCCCTACTTTCGTTTTTCTGGGCTTCTTTTGCCGCCGTGGCAACCGTCCGCGCCAAACCACCGACCAGGGCTTCGCGATCAAACTTTGCGACATAATCGTTGAAGCCCGCCTCTCGGCCACGCTGGAAATCATCATCGCTGGTGCGACCGGACAGGGCGATCATCGGCACATTCCGCCACCTGGGATCACCGCGCACATCGATGGCGAATTCGAAGCCATTCATTTCCGGCATTTCGATATCGCTGATGATGACATCGAAATTGGAGCCATGTTCCCGTAACTCCAGGGCCTCGAGGGCGGTTTCGACGGTGGTCACTTCCCACCCGGCCACCGACAACAACGGCGATAGAAGGTTGCGGAAGAAGGGGCTGTCATCGACCAAAAGCGCCCGTTTGACGCCACCGTGTCCGGTGTAGGCATCATTCGACGCGGAACCGAACCAATCGGGGAAGCCTTGGGTCAGGAAGAAACCGGCGTCGATCAGATCGGTCGCCTTGCCGTCGACGACGGCGCTACCAATGAGGCCCGGAATGTTTGAGGCCAACTCGATCTTGAGGCGTGTTTCGACGATATCGACGATTTCATCAACGGCCAATCCCAATGAACGGCCAGTCTCGGTAAAGACAAGAACCGGTTGGCGGCCTTCGGTCTTGAATTCATGTCCGGCATCGCACGGAATTAACGGCATCAGGTGGCCGCGGTACTGAACCATGACCTGATTGTGCGATGTTTCGGCGGTCGCCATGTCGATTTCCTCGAGCCGGGCGATGAGGGCCAGAGGCACGGCCTTCAGGTCTTTCCCACCGGCCCTGAAGATCAACAGCGAGGTGAGATCGCCTTCCTGACCGGCGGTCTTGGAGCGTTCCTCGACTTCCTCTTCGGCGACCATCTGGCCCGCCGCATTGGCAATGCCGTTGGGATCCAGGATCATGATGACGGAGCCGTCGCCAAGGATGGTATTACCCGAATAGAACGAAATATTACGCAGGATGGGGGCCACCGGCTTAACCACGATTTCCTCGGTATCGAAAACCTGATCGACGATAATACCGAAGGTGCTGGCACCGACCTGGGTGACGACGATGAACATTTCGTCATCGGCGGCTTCCAACACCAACGGTGTCAGGGCCTGGTTCTCTGCTTGAGCGGCCTCCGCGGCCAGGTTCTGCGCTGCGACGGTGAGGTCAGACAGGGCCTTTTCGGCTTGATTGCTCTGGGTGGCGGCTTTTTCGGCACTGGCCAGGGCCGTCGCGGCGGCCTTTGCCGCTTGGTCGGCAGCCGCGGTCTTTTTAGCCAAAACCTTCTTCGCATCGGCAATGTCACCACCGGCGGCGGTCGTTGCTGCAGTGGACAATTGGGTCAATACCTTTTTGGCCTCTACCCTGTCGGCCTCTGCCTGGTCAGCCAATTCCTGCGCGTCGGCGGCCTTTA
>JAQBYB010000035.1 GCA_027624235.1 Pseudomonadota bacterium
CTTGTAAACGGTCTTGTTTATGTTGGCTTAAGCGGCTTTTTCTCATACTGCCCATGATAACACCTTTTATGGGTTATCTGGTACAGCCCCTATTTCTTTTATTGTTTCCTGGCGTCTCTGAAGCAGATGAAAAAAAACTGATTTTCTACCCACCCGGCTCTTTCCTCGGTTCAACGGGGGTATCGCAATTGGCTTACCTCTCCGGTTTTCTCGACGCCTTATTTTTTGTAGAAAAAAATGGAACCCCCGGACCCATTGTCGCCAACTGCCTGTTCGAAGACGAAGACGCCACGGATACATTGGTCGTTCTCGTTTCGATTGCCGATGACGCAGTAAGGAAGGCGGAAAAACGCGGCGATAAAAACTTTTCGGTGGCCGACGCCTTGGTGATAGAACTTAAGAAAATTTGCCCCCAGCCTTAAACGGTGGACATTTAGAAGTCTTTCCCCCACGCCGGATTTTCCAAATCCGGCGTTAGGCTGTAAGATAGGACACGCCGGTCGGTCTATATTTTTGGCCCGGCCTTTGTTGTTTTTCAGCATAAGAGAATTCCATGATTCCACGCTATTCCCGCCCCGATATGGTCGCCATCTGGGAGCCTTCCAACAAGTTCCGCATCTGGTACGAGATCGAGGCCCATGCCTGTGACGCGCAAGCGGCGCTGGGCGTGATCCCAAAGGCGGCGGCCAAGGCAGTCCGGGAAAAAGGCGATCAGCCCTATACGGCGGCGCGCATTGCCCGCATCGACGAGATCGAGCGCGAGACCCATCACGACGTCATCGCCTTTCTGACCGAACTCGCCGAACAGGTCGGCGACGAGGCCCGCTTCGTGCATCAGGGCATGACCTCATCGGACGTGCTGGACACCTGCCTGGCGGCGCAGTTGGCGCAGGCCTCGGACCTGCTGCTCGCCGATATCGACAAACTCCTGGCGGCGCTGAAAAAACGCAGCCTTGAACACAAATTGACGCCGTGCGTCGGGCGCAGCCACGGCATCCACGCCGAACCGATTACCTTCGGCCTCAAGCTGGCAAGCTTCTACGCCGAATTCAGACGCAACCGCGAGCGCCTGGTGGCGGCGCGCAAGGAAATCGCCACCTGCGCCATTTCCGGCGCCGTCGGCACCTTTGCCAACATCGACCCCGCCGTCGAAGCCCACGTCGCCGAAAAAATTGGCTTGGCCATCGAGCCTGTTTCTACCCAGGTCATTCCGCGCGACCGCCATGCCGCCTTTTTCGCATGCTTGGGGATTATCGCATCGTCGGTCGAACGGCTGGCGACGGAAATCCGCCACCTGCAACGGACCGAAGTCGGCGAAGCCAGTGAATACTTCGCCAAGGGGCAAAAGGGCTCGTCGGCGATGCCGCACAAGCGCAACCCGATCCTGACCGAAAACCTGACCGGGCTGGCCCGCATCGTCCGCATGGCGGTGGTGCCGGCGCTGGAAAACATCACGCTGTGGCACGAACGCGACATCTCGCATTCGTCGGTGGAACGCATGATCGGGCCGGACGCCACAATCACGCTGGATTTCGCGCTCAATCGTCTGGCCGGCGTCGTTGACAAGCTGGTCGTCCACCCCGACGCCATGCAAAAGAACCTCGACCAATTGGGCGGCCTGACGTTCTCGCAACAGGTGCTGCTGGCCCTGACCCAGGCCGGCATGAGCCGCGAAGACGCCTACGCCGCCGTGCAGCGCAACGCCATGGACGTTTGGGACGGCAAGGGCAATTTCCTGGATCTGCTAAGCGAAGACAAAAAAGTCGGAAAATTCCTGACTCTTGCCATTTTGAAGGGATTGTTCGACATTGATGCCCACACCAAACACGTCGACACCATCTTCAAACGGGTTTTCGGAGAGTCTTAAGAAAGCTAGACGGCGTCGGGTTTAAAGCCGTTCTTGACCTGGTCCAGGGCGACCGGGAAAAGCCGGTCCATCTCGGCCCGAAGCTCGCCCTCGGTGATTGCCGCACCGCGCTCTTCGATATCCTTCATCACCTTGCGGATGACGTCTTCGATACCCGGCTCATCCATATCCGATGCGATCACGGCCTTGGTGTAAGCCTCGGTTTCGTCGGTGGTCATGCCGAATTTCCGCGCCAGCCATTGGCCCAACAGCCGGTTGCGCCGTGATTCCGCCTTGAACTGAAGCTCCTGGCTCATCTCGAAGCGCAACTCTTCGCCCTTTTCCCGATCCTTGAAGGCATCCGCCATAAACTTATCCTCTTTGTTCAAAACCGTCACAGATTATGTATAGTCGTTGACTGCAATTGGCAACACCAAGGAAAGCCCCCCATGTGCACCGTCGTCGTCCTCCGTCGCCCCGGCCATGACTGGCCGTTGATCCTCGCCGCCAACCGCGATGAGATGACCGGGCGGGCGTGGCTGCCACCGGCGCGGCACTGGCCTGACCGGGCCGAAGTCATCGCCGGGCAGGACGAACTCGCCGGCGGCACCTGGCTGGGGCTGAACGACTGGGGCGTGATCGCCGCCATCCTCAACCGTCCGGGCTCGCTCGGCCCCGACGCTGAACGCAGGTCTCGCGGCGAATTGCCCCTCGAGGCGCTCGACCATGCCGAAGCCGCCGTCGCCGCCAAGGCCATGGCGGCGGTTGACCCCGACAGCTACCGGTCCTTCAACCTTGTCATCGCCGACGCCCATCTGGCTTTTTGGATCAAGTCCGACGGCGCCGGAAAACCCATCACTGCCGCCGCCATCCCGGACGGCGTCTCGATCATTACCGCGCACGACCTCAACGACGCCACCGCGCCCCGCATCGCCCGATTCAAGCCGAAATTCGAGGCCGCCCGCCCGCCCGACATTAAGGCCGGCGACTGGGCCGAATGGCAGGCGCTGATGGCCGACACCGGCGGCGATGCCCCGATGACCTTCACCACCGAGGAGACCGGCGCGAAAGGAGGCTTCGCCACGGTATCGTCGTCGCTGCTGGCGCTGCCCGACCCGGTCCGTGCGATGGAGCGCGGAAACCTCAGGCCGCAATGGCTGTTCGCGCCGGGACGGCCGGATAAAACGCCCTATGCGGCGGTCGAAATCTAGCCGCCGCCTTTGTTCGGCACGGGGCCGGGTGGCGTTGTTTTGGCCGAGGACACCTGCTATATCGGGTTTGTCAGGGGCTTAGCTTGTCCCCCTTGTAGGAACAAAATTTCATGTCCAGACGCAGACGCATTTACGAGGGTTCCGGCAAGGTTCTGTTCGAAGGCCCGGAACCGGGGACCCTGGTCCAGTATTTCAAGGACGAGACCACCGATGGAAGCCAGACCGGCGCCAAAGCCGGGATCATCACCGGCAAAGGCGTGCTTAATAACCGGATCTCCGAACATCTGATGTCCCGGCTGGCCGAAATCGGCGTACCGACCCACTTCATGCGCCGGCTCAACATGCGCGAGCAACTGGTGCGCGAGCTCGAAATCATCCCCATCCAGGTGGTCGTCCGCAACCTCGCCGCCGGATCGCTGGCCGAACGCTTCGACTTGACCGAAGGCTCGCCGCTGCCGCGTTCCATCGTCGAATATTATTACAAGTCCCCGAATGGGACGCGCCCGCTGGTTTCCGAGGAACACATCACCGCGTTCGGCTGGGCATCGCCGCAGGACATGGACGAAACCGTGCCGATGGCGCTCCGGGTTAACGATTTTCTCTCCGGCCTGTTCCTCGGCATCGGCCTCAGGCTGGTCGATGTCCGGCTTGAGTTCGGCCGGCTTTGGGACAATGAGCATATGCGCATCGTCGTCGCCGATGAGATCAGCCCCGATAACTGCCGGCTTTGGGACCTCAAAACCAACGAGAAAATGGACAAGGACCGCTTCCGCCAAGACCTCGGCAAGGTCGAAGAAGCCTATCAAGAGGTCGCCAGACGGTTGGGCATCCTGCCCGAAAGCGGCCCCGCCGACATGGCCGGCCCTGAGGTGATGCAATAGGGGTGATGCAGTGAAGGCAAAAGTCCACGTTACCCTCAAACAAGGCGTCCTCGACCCGCAGGGCAAGGCCGTCCTGCACGCCCTGGAAGCCCTGGGCTTCGGTGGCGTCAAGAGCGTCCGCCAGGGTAAATTCATCGAGCTTGATCTGACCGAGACCGACCCCAAAAAGGCCGCGGCCGCGGTCGAGGCAATGTGCAAAAAACTGCTCGCCAACACGGTGATCGAGGATTACCGGGTCGATATTTCAGAAGGATAGGCCCCCCATGAAAGCCGCCGTCATCGTCTTTCCCGGTTCCAATTGCGACCGCGACGTTCAGGTCGCGTTACGGGAATCCTCAGGTTCCGAGCCGTTGATGGTCTGGCACCGCGAGGCGGCGCTGCCCGACGTCGATCTGATCGTCATTCCCGGCGGTTTTTCCTATGGCGATTACCTGCGCTCCGGCGCCATGGCGGCGCATTCGCCGGTGATGAAGGACGTCGTCGCCAAGTCGAAAAAAGGGGTGCCGGTGCTGGGCATCTGCAACGGCTTTCAGGTGCTGACCGAATGTGGGTTACTGCCCGGCGTGTTGATGCCCAACGCCGGGCTGAAGTTCGTCTGCAAGGACGTTCATGTGCGCACCGAAGCCGCCGACACGCCGTTCACGCAAGGCTATAACGAAGGCCAGGTCATCCGCATTCCCGTCGCCCATCACGACGGAAATTATTTTACCGACGAGGACACCCTCAAGCGCCTCAATGACCAAGGCCGCGTCGCCTTTCGCTACGTCAACGAAGATGGTTCTAAAGGCAATGGGGCCAACCCGAACGGGTCGATGGACGATATCGCCGGAATCCTCAACAAATCCCGCACCGTTTTAGGGTTGATGCCGCACCCGGAACGGCTGAGCGACCCGGCCATGGGCGGCACCGACGGACGAGCGATGTTCGACGGCCTGGTCCAGGCCTTGGGCTAACCGCCCGAATGTTACTTCCCCTCCACGACAACACCCCCCTCAAACACATCCGTTACCAATACGTCACCGTCAGCATTATCGCTGCCTGCGTCGCCGTATACGTCTATCAATTTAGCCTGGACGGGCGCGGCGAACAGGCCTTCATCTTCGGTTTCGGCGCCATTCCGGCGGTGGTGTTCGGGCTGACGAAGCTGCCTGCCGAGTTGGTTCAAATCCCGGCGCTATTGTCGCTGGTGACGTCGATGTTCCTGCACGGCGGCTTCATGCATCTGATCGGCAACATGCTGTTCCTGTGGGTGCTCGGCGATAACGTCGAAGACGCGTTGGGGCACAAGCGGTTTGTCATTTTTTATCTGGTCTGCGGCCTCATTGCGGCGCTCGCCCACTCCATTTCCGAGCCCTCATCGCAAACGCCGATGGTCGGCGCGTCCGGCGCTATCTCCGGCGTCATCGGGGCCTACCTGATGGTCCACCCCAAGGCCCGGATCAAGACCCTGGTCGGCTGGTTCATCCTCAGCCTGCCGGCGTGGGTGGTGTTGGGGCTGTGGATCGCCATGCAGTTTCTTTCCGCATCCGCCGCGACCGGCGGCGAAGGTGGCGGCGTCGCCTGGTGGGCGCACATCGGCGGCTTTATCGCCGGCGTTGTTCTGATTGTCCCGATGCGGCGGAAGGGTCTCGCGCTCTTTGATCGCGATAAGAAACGATTTGAGCTCTGGCTCGGCATCGAAAAAACCAAGCGCCGCCGTTCCCGCATTCCCGACACGGATCGGCGTTAGACGGAAAGATGCAAAATCTTCGAAATATTGGGCCTGCATCGTGGCGCATGCTTGCCGGGGCGGGAATTAAGGACACGAAAACGCTGCAAAAAATCGGCGCGGTTCGGACGTTTATCGCCGTTCGGGATAGCGGCGGCCGCGCCTCGCTTAATTTGCTGTACGCAATGGCGGCGGGACTGCAAGACCGGGACTGGCGGGATTTAAGTACCCTGGAAAAGGGCCGCCTGAACCGTGAAGTGGCTGATATTAAGGAAACCCAACCGCCGACAATCCAACCCGAATAAGCCTTGCGAGCCTCACGGGCAGGGGCTTTTGCCAGGGCAGCAGGTATGGCAACCTGCTTCCTTGCGGAGAAAAGAACGGGCCGGCCCTTAACAGGGCATAAAAAAATTCAGGAGAGAATTTGCGATGTCTTCAAGCAACGGAAAATGCCTTTACGGCACGGTCAGCGTCACTGCGGAAACGGTGGAAACGCCCTTTCACGTTTGTCATTGTTCCATGTGCCGCCGGTGGGCGGCGGCGTCCGGTAGACGCACATGAACAGCAAGGACACCGGCGGCGGCGCCAAGCATCAGGCCCTTATTCAAAAAGCCGTCAATGAACATCAGGCCGGGCGGCTGGCAACCGCCGAAGCCAAGTACCGCCGGATTCTGAAGGTCGAGCCGGATCACCCCCAGATTCTGCACCTGCTCGGCGTCATCGCCTTTCAGACCGGGCGCAACCAGGAAGCCGTTGACTGTATAACCAAGGCGGTGGCGATCAAGCCGGACTTCGCCGAGGCCCACGGCAACCTGGGCGTCGCGCTGCAGGCCCTCGGCCGCTCGTTGGATGCCGCCGACAGCTTCGATGCGGCGCTGGCGATCCAGCCCGATTATGCCGAGGCGTTGTGCAACCGGGGCAACGCGCTCACCGACCTGGGGCGTTATGATGACGCCGTCGACAGCCTGCAAAAGGCGCTCGCCCTCAACCCCGATTACGCCAAGGCGCTCAACAACCTGGGCAACGCGCAAAGAGCCATGGGCGATATCAAAGGCGCCGCCGAAAACCTGCAAAAGGCGCTGGCGCTGAACCCCGATTACGCCGAGGCCCATTCCAACCTTGGCGCCATCCTGTATCTACAGGGGCGCCCGGAAGACGCCATAACCGCCTATCGCAAGGCGATCGCCGTTAATCCGAATTTAGCCGAGGCCCACTGCAACCTGGGCAACGCCTTGAATGATTTGGGCAGGCGCGATGAGGCCGTCGAAAGCTGCCGGAAAGCGATCGCCCTCAAGCCGGATTTCGCCGACGCCCACAACATCCTGGGCGCCGTGTTCAGGGCCGCGGGCCGCCTCGACGACGCCCTGAAAAGCCTGCTGAAGGCGCTCTCCCTCAACCCCGGCAATGCGGATGCGTTGAGCAATCTAGGCAGTGTCTATCAGGATCTGAGACAATTTGATGAGTCCCTGGCCAGCTTTAAACAGGCGATGGATGCGGCGCCGGAAAATTCCAACATCGCCAACAATTACCTGCACACGCTTTTGTACATTCCGGGACTGTCCAACCAGGACTTGTTTGAGACCTACCGGCAGGTCGTCGCCGCCCTGCGGCCGATCCAGGAAACGCTCAGGGTCTCTGCCTCGGCGCCCGCCGCCCTGCCCGGGGAAGGCGAGCGGCTTCGCATCGGCTATCTGTCCTCCAACTTTCACGACCATCCCGGCGGCCGCGTCATCCTGCCGTTGATTGCCAACCATGATCACGACCAATATGAGATTTTCTGCTATTCGGAACAGACCAAACAGGACGCCGTCACCGAACAGTTCCGCGACGCCGCCGACCATTGGCGCACCCTGAACGGCCTCCCCGACAAAGCCGTCGCCGAACAAATCCGCGACGACGGCATTCACATCATGGTCTACCTGAGCGGCCATTTTGACGCCAACCGCCCGATGGTCGCCATCGACCGTCCGGCGCCGGTGCAGGTGGCCATGCACGGCGGCGCCACATCGGCCCTCGACGAAATGGACTATTGGCTTTCCGATAGCATCCTGCATCCGCCTAGTGGCACCGGCGATGGCGAACAGTTCACCGAAGAAGTCTTCCGGCTGCCCAATTTTTACATCTTCCCGGCCCTGGAAAACGCCCCCGATGTTTCTCCGCCGCCGGCCGATGACAACGGCTTCGTCACCTTCTGCTCTTTCAACAAGCCCTGTAAAATCAACGACGCGGTCCTCGATGCGTGGGCGGAAATTCTGCTGGCGGTTCCCGATTCCAGACTGATGCTCAAGTTCAAGAATCACCTGGAGGTAGCGTCCTTGCGCCAAGCCATGTTGGGCCGTCTTGAACATGGCGGCGTTGCGGCTGAGCGGATCACCCTGGTCAGCGCCCTGGATACCATCCACGAACATCTGGCGCATTATGGCCAGGCCGATATCGGGCTCGACACCTTTCCCTTCGCCGGCGCCACGACCACCTTTCAGTCGCTGTGGATGGGGGTGCCGGTGGTCTCCCTGATGACCGAACGCTTCATCGGCCGCGCCGGGGGAAGCTTTTCGGTCCACGCCGGCTTAGCCGAGCTGGTCGCCGAGACGCCGAAGGACTACGTCGAAAAAGCCGTCGCCCTGGCGGGGGACCTGCCCCGGCTGAAGGATCTGCGTCAACGCCTGCGCCGGCGCGTCGCCTCCTCACCGCTTTGCGACGGGCCGGGCTATGCCGCCAACGTCGAAGACGCCTATCGCACCATGTGGCGCACGCATCTGTCAGGCGGCTGACGCCTAATCCCAGGCAGCGCCGGGGACGGCAACAATTACCCACCGGCAAAGAAGAATATTCCCCCCGCCGTTGCGGTTTACCAGCCCCAAACGGTCCAGCGCATTGATTCCGATGCCTTTCCGGTTGTGGCATCCCAATTGCTTAACAAAGGGTAAATCCTCCAGCATTGGGAACCCAGCATGCAAAGTTACAACCTGTCGAACCTCAACATCCTGATCCTCGAAAACAACAAACTGATCCGCCGGCTGATGTCGACCGTGTTCCACGAATTCGGCGTCCGCAAAGGGCAAAAAACCGGCGACCCCGAGGACGCCTTTGAAATGTTCACCTCCAACACCCCTGACATCATCATCAGCGACTGGTCGCCGGAACTGGACGGCATCGAATTCGTCAAACGCGTTCGTTCCGCCCCGGATAGTCCCGACCCGTTCGTGCCGATCATCATCTGCACCGGCAACACCGAAAAACGGCATGTGTCCACCGCCCGCGACGCCGGCATGACGGAGTTTTTGGTCAAGCCGGTGTCGGCGAAACCCATTTACAGCCGCATCGTCGCCGTCATCGAACATAACCGCCGGTTTGTCCGCAATCACAACTTCTTCGGACCCGACCGCCGCCGCCGTGTTCTCCCCGGCCTCGCCGTCGAAAGACGTAGAATGCTCAGGGCTTCAGCATTATGCTAAACTTAGCACTCTCAAGTGAAAGTTCATCCGCCATGCGAGAGCATGACCTCAGGCTCAACATCATCAAAACCGCCCGGGCCATGAATGCCCTGGGTATTAACCAGGGCACCTCCGGCAACATCAGCGCCCGCGTCGACGGCGGATTTCTGATCACGCCGTCGGGGCTTGAGTATGAGGCCTGCGGGCCGGACGACATCATTCGCATGTCCATGGACGGCGCCGCGGAAGGCCCCCACAAACCGTCGTCGGAATGGCGTATTCACCGCGATCTGCTGGCCGCCCGACCGGAGGTCCAGGCGGTGCTGCATGCGCACCCGACGTTCGCGACATCGCTGGCGTGCATGCGGCGCCCTATCCCGGCCTTTCACTCCATGGTCGCCATCGCCGGGGGCAAGGACATTCGTTGCGCAAGCTACGCCAACTTCGGCACCGAGGAATTGTCCCGCGCCACCATCGAGGCGATGCAGGGGCGCACCGCCTGCCTGCTCGCCAACCATGGCATGGTTGCCATCGCCGGCAATCTTTCAGGCGTGCTGACCCGCGCCGTCGAGGTCGAAACCCTGGCCCGGCAGTACTGCCAAATATTGCAGATCGGCGACCCCGTCCTGCTCACCGACGCCGAGATGGACGCGGTGCTGGAAAATTTCAAGACCTACACCCGCGGCCTCGACGACCCCAGCGAAGCTTAAGCACTCCCGGAAAACGGGTCAGCCCGCCTCCATCGGCAACTGATCGTCGTAGCCCCATTCGGCTAAGGACGCGTCGTACACAGCAACATTGTCGTATCCCAACAAGGAAAGGACGAAGGCATCGTTAGACGCAGCAATACCGCTGCCACAATAGGCGATAATCCGTTCAGCCTCGCCCACGTCCACCACGTCGAATTTATCCCGCAACTGATCAACCGGTAGATAGGTGCCGCTATCAGGGTTGTGCAGAGAGCCAAACGGCACGTTAACGCTGCCCGTAATCCGCCCCTTACGCCCGAACACAGCTACCCCTTCGCCGGAATACATCATCGGCGGAAGCGCGTTGATGGTGCGGACACCGTCCTCATTGATCGCCGCCAGGACGTCATCCTTGGCAACGAAGCATTCCGGTCGCGGGTGCGCCGTAAATCGTGCAGGTGAATAGCTGCAAGCATCGATAGAGGTCGATCGCCCTTCCGCGCTCCACTTTGCCCAACCGCCGTTCAGAATGGCGGCGTTGTCGAAACCAACCGCTCGCAGCATCCACCAAACCCTGGCTGCCCAAATTGGTTCTGCCGTGCCATAGAGAACGATGTGGGTGCCTTCGCCGATGCCCGCTTTAGCCAGGGTATGTACGAGTTGTTGTACGGGCGGCATCGGGAAAAGTAGTTCTGATGATTTGTCCGACAATTCATCCAGCAGGTTGAGAAACCCTGCACCCGGAATGTGCCCTTCGTTGAACCGGGCGCGGCCACTTTCAAACGCAAAGGGAAACTTGGCGTTCTGGTCCGGGTTTAGGTCGGCGATCACGGTGCAGTCAAACACCCGCAAATTTGGATCGCCAAGGTTTTTCTCCAACCAGTCCGTTTCGACTAGGTATTTTCCAGCCCGATGCGTCTCTTCATTATTTTTCATCATATTTTCCTTTAAAAAATACTGTCCCGACAAAGTCAGAGGGTGTAAACTAAACCGTACAGTATATGTAAACTATACGGTGTAGTGTAGTTTACCTTTGTAAAGTATTTTTCCATGAGGGTAAAATTGTGACAACAACTGCCGAAAAATTAAAAGCGGCGTCACCGTCAAAGCGGGAACTGATCGTCGCAGCAGCGCGCAAACTGTTCCTGGAGACAGGCTTTGGCTCAACTAGTATGGACGCCATTGCCAGCGAGGCCGGCGTATCCAAGCGCACTGTCTATAGCCACTTTCAAAACAAAGAGCAGCTTTTTGCGGCGATTATGGGAGATATGTGCAGGATCATCAGTGGCTCAAACCCCGATGAACCGATACCGGATGAAAAGCCGGAACTGGTCTTGAAGGTGATCGGGTTGCACATCCTTCATAGCGTCCTGCAACACGAAGCCCTCGATGTTTTCAGGGTCGTTCTCGCCGAAAACGCGACATTCCCGGAATTGGGAAAGGCGTTCTGGAAAGCCGGCCCTGAGGTCATGAAAGATTATCTCGCAGGTTATCTTTCTGAACTGGACCAGCGCGGGGTTTTGTCGGTGCCTGACCCGGATATGGCCGCATTCCAGTTCATGGGCATGATCAAGTGGCCATACCACATTCGCCTGTTGTTTGGCGCCGGCGACCTTCCAACGGAAGCGGAACTTGAGGCGGCCCTCGATCAAGCGGTTTCAGTTTTTGTTAATGGGACTAAGCCAAACCGATAGACCAAACCCTTTGTGATTATCATAAACCATGCACCCGCTTCCCAAGTCATCCGTCAAGCCGCACGCGATGCACGACCGGGAGCGCCGGCGGCGTATAGAGTTTCAAGATCGTTCGCAGGGCCGGGGCCGATTGGTTGCGGGCCGACGCGATCGCCGCCATCGGCAGCGGCTGGCGCAGCAGCCATTCAGATGGATGCGAGGTCGTCGGCGGCGGTGATCGCGGCGGTTTAAACCCAGGAATTCTAGAGCGTTGTTCCGGTTGCCGCAGACTTTGTTCGATCAAACTTTCTTTTTTACGCGTATCCAGCCGGCCAAGCGACGCGCCGACCTGGACAAGCTGTTCGGTTTGCCGCGACCCGAACGCCGACTTCACCTCCTGGGCTTCAGGCACCAGAAGCGGGCTGACCACAACGGCCCATCGTTCGTAATTGAGCGGCGCGATGTCGTTCATGGAAGACATCCTCACTACCTATGTATTATTTGGGTTCCTGTTAGGGGAAGGTCAATGGCCATGGGGCAGAAAGTACGCCTATAAATTTGGTAGAGGCTATTCCGTAGGCAGGTCGATTTTTACGCCAAAATGCCCTTGATCATCGCCACCGCGATCCCAACCGCCTACGATTTTTGCACTGCATTTCATCGCTACTTCGGTCAAACCGGCAACTTCCAATTGCTTGCGAAAACTTCGGGCGGTTTCACGGTCCAAATGGCCAACGGTATGTTCCTGGATATAAACACAGACGGCCTTGGGGTCATATTGATTGTCATCCTCCAGAATCAAAAAAGCATCGACTTTCAACCGATGCCCGTTTTTCGTTTTTCCCCCACAGATTTTTTCCAGAGTTTTTTGGTAATGGCTCTCCCCCACCACATCCACGCTGTAAGTGCCCGGCCCGTTATTCAACTCGGCAATCTGCATGGTAAATTTGGAAGATTTCTTACCGCTTCCAAAAAGCTTTGAAAACAGGCCCATATAGTTCCCTTTTTCTTATGGTGGAGAATACTAATTATTTTTCTATTTGTTTTACTACTAAGCTTAGGCTTCAGATATTCTTCTATTTTTTCAACCCCTTCTCTGAATTCTTTTTTGTAATCGTCGTCTTCATCGCCCAGATCGTCGTACATGATATCTCGTTTATTTCCTAAAATTTTTTCATAAGCCTGCCTAGACCTTTCTGAGTCATCTGGATTAATCACTCTTAGATACAGCCTTATGTATGTAAACAGTTCATGCTCTAGCTCATAGATTGTTCGAAACAGATTCTTAAGATCAAGCCCCCAAAGTGCCTCGGCCTCTAACAAATCTGCGTATAAATTAGTTCGCTCTTTTTGCACTTTATCCCATCTAGATTGATATGCTTTCGAGGTGCCAAAAAAGCTAATCTGATCATGAGACATCTTTTTTGCTTCATCCTTGGATGGGATTGGAATTTCATGTCCCAACATCATAGGATTCCTTACACCGTTGATAGCATCGCGAATTTTAAACAAAGCAACCAATAAACGGCGCGAAAGATCGTACTCAGATTGTCCTTTGAGTTGTCTTTGCCAAGTGCCTAACCCTTTTACGGCAACGACAGCGCCAGTTATCCCAACTCCGATAAATATTATGTCTTTCATCACTGTCAAAAATTCAGGTAAATCCAAGATAAATCTCCTTATAAGCACACCATCAAACCCCAGCAGCTTAACTCATAAAAAGTTTTTTTTTAAAACTGCAAATCTAAGCCATTTTCCTCCATGTTTTGTATTTTGAAGCCTAAATGCCTCTCAATTTTTAAGAGTCTCTTCCGGCCATTGCCAATCCCCGCCCATCTGCTAAAAAGAGGCCATGAACGATGCCCCCGGAACATCCTCCCCCGACACCGCCCCGATCACCCCGGAAATGGTCGAAAGCCACGGCCTGAGCCCGGCCGAATACGCCAAGGTTCTGGAGATTCTGGGCCGCGCGCCGAACATCACCGAACTCGGCATCTTCTCGGTGATGTGGTCGGAGCATTGTTCCTACAAATCCTCGAAAAAGTGGCTGAAAACGCTGCCGACCGAGGCGCCGTGGGTGATCTGCGGGCCGGGGGAAAACGCCGGCATCATCGACATCGGCGATAACCAGGCGGTCATCTTCAAGATGGAAAGCCACAACCACCCGAGCTTCATCGAGCCCTATCAGGGGGCGGCGACCGGCGTCGGCGGCATTTTGCGCGATGTCTTCACCATGGGCGCGCGTCCCATCGCCAACCTCAATTCGCTGCGCTTCGGCAGCCCCGATCATCCGAAAACGCGGCATCTGGTGTCCGGCGTCGTCGCCGGCATCGGCGGCTACGGCAACTGCGTCGGGGTGCCGACGGTGGGCGGCGAGTGCACCTTCCATACGGCCTACGACGGCAACATCCTGGTCAACGCCATGACCGTGGGGCTGGCCGGCGCCGACAATATTTTCTATTCGGCGGCGTCGGGCGTCGGCAATTCGATTGTTTATGTCGGATCGAAGACCGGGCGCGACGGCATTCACGGCGCGACCATGGCCTCGACCGAGTTTTCCGAAGATTCCGAGGCCAAGCGCCCGACCGTGCAGGTCGGCGACCCGTTCACCGAAAAGCTGCTGATCGAGGCCTGTCTGGAGCTGATGGCGACCGACTGCATCGTCGCCATTCAGGACATGGGGGCGGCCGGGCTGACCTCGTCGGGGTTTGAGATGGCGTCGAAGGGCGGCATGGGCGTCGAGCTGGACCTCGACCAGGTGCCGCAGCGCGAAGAAAACATGACGGCGTACGAGATGATGCTGTCGGAATCCCAGGAACGCATGTTGATGGTGCTCAGGCCCGGATCCGAAGACCAGGCCCGCGCCGTGTTCGAGAAATGGGAACTGGATTTCGCCGTCATCGGCACCCTGACCGGCAGCGGCCACATGGTGCTGCGCCATAACGGCGAGATCGTCGCCGATTTGCCGATCGACCCGCTGGCGCTGGCGTCACCGGAATATGATGAAACCGAGCGCCCGTGGACGCCGACGCCGAAACCGAAACCGATCGCCGCCGCCGACGTGCCCGCGCCTAATGATCCGATGGCGGCGCTGGAACGCCTGTTGGCGTGTCCCGACCTGGCCTCGAAACGCTGGATCTGGGAACAATACGACCACATGGTCATGGCCGACACGCTGGGCCATGGGCGGCCCGGCGGCGGCGCGGCGATGGTCCGCGTCCACGGCACCAACAAGGCGCTCGCCATCACCACCGACTGCACGCCGCGCTATTGCAAGGCCGACCCGGTGGAAGGCGGCAAGCAGGCCGTCGCCGAGGCGTGGCGCAACATTACCGCGACCGGGGCGAGACCGATGGCGATCACCGATTGCCTCAACTTCGGCAACCCGGAAAAACCGGAAATCATGGGCCAGTTCGTCGGCTGCATCGAGGGCATGCGCGACGCCTGTAAAACCCTGGACTTCCCCGTGGTCTCCGGCAACGTGTCGCTGTACAACGAAACGCAAGGCGCCGCCGTGCTGCCGACACCAGCCATCGGCGGCGTCGGGCTGATTGAGGATTACACCACCGCCGCCGCGCCCATTTTTGCCGCCGAGGGCGAAACCATCGTGCTGGTCGGCGAAACCAAGGGCCATTTGGGGCAATCGCTTTACTTACGCGAAATCGAAGGCCGCGAAGACGGCAGCCCGCCGCCGGTCGATCTGGAGGCGGAAAAGCGCAACGGCGATTTCGTCCGGGGCTTGATTTTGAGCGGCAAGGTCCGCGTCTGCAACGACGTCTCGGACGGCGGCGTGTTGGTTGCCGTCGCCGAAATGGCGATCAAAGGCGGCATCGGCGCCACCCTGCAAGTGCCGGAAGAAGCCGCCCCCGCTCACGCCTGGCTGTTCGGCGAGGACCAGGGCCGGTATGTGCTGACCACCGCCGACGCCGAAGGCCTGCTCGCCGCCGCCGAAAAAGCCGGCGTCGCGGCGATGCAAATCGGCATCACCGGCGGCAACGGGCTGTCGCTGCTGGGCGGGGCCAAGGAAACCGCGCTGACGGCGCTGCGTGACGCCAACGAAGGCTGGCTTCCGGCGTACATGGCCGGCGCGTGAGGATCGGCGATTCCTATCCCAAGTGTTAATTTTTTTTCTTTTAGGTTTCGCTCCAGACGGCGAGTTCGTATCCGTCAGGATCGGTGAAGTGGAAACGGTGGCCGCCGGGAAATTCAAAGACCGGCCTAACGATTGCGCCGCCTGCGGCCTCAATGCCGGTCATAATTTCCGCAAGGTCGGCGCCATAGAGAATTACCAAGGGTCCCCCTGTTGTCACGGGTCCGGTGGCGTCGAAACCGCCCTTCATATGGCCGTCCGAAAATTCGCAATAGTCCGGGCCATAGTCCGTGAACGTCCAGGCAAAGGCCTTGCCGTAGAAATCTTTTGACCGCGCTATGTCAGCGACATTGAGTTCAATGTAATTGATACAACGATCCTGGAGAAAATTTTCGGTTTCCATAGCGGTTTCTCTTCAAAAATCCAATGAGCCTCTGTTTGATACACCATATTTCAACACGATAATACCCATTGGCCACCCCCGGTTTGTTTTGTTCAAAACCTGTAGCACGCTCTTAGGCATCAATAAGCGACCATGCCGACGCCATGCAGCGCCAGACCCAGGGCCGCCGCCGCGCCCAACAGCGTGATCATGCCAATCTTGAAGCGGAACACGGCCAGCATCGCCGCCGCGCTCAGCGCCGCCGACGCCGGGTCGAGGGAGGCGAGGTCCGGCGCGGCGAAGCGCAATCCCGCGCCCTCGAAAATCCCTACCTTGCGGAACAGCACATGCAGCGCAAACCAGATGGCGAGGTTCAAAATCACGCCGACGACCGCGGCGGTGATGGTGCCCAGCGCCGCCGAAAGCGCCCGGTTGTCCCGCAACCGTTCGATATAGGGCGCGCCCAGAAATATCCATAAGAAACAGGGTGTAAAAGTGACCCACGTCGTCAACAGCCCGCCCAGCACGCCCGCAACCAGCGGCGACAGCGCCCCGGGATCGCGAAACGCCCCCATGAACCCGACGAATTGCGTCACCATGATCAACGGACCCGGCGTTGTCTCGGCCATGCCGAGTCCATCAAGCATCTCGCCGGGTTTGAGCCAACCGAAGGAATCCACCGCCGCCTGCGCCACATAGGCGAGCACGGCGTAGGCGCCGCCGAATGTCACCACCGCCATCTTGCTGAAAAAAACCGCTATGTCGCTGAAGACGTGATCGGGCCCGAGGACGAAGAGGAGCATGGCCGTCGGCGCCAGCCACAGTACCCCCAGCACCCCACAGACCCTGAACGATATGGCCGCGCCGGAACCTCCATGGCCGGGTGATTCGGAGCCAAGGATCGTTTCGCTGTCGGCGACCGGCGTCCCATCCGTCGTGTCATGACCGCCGCCACCCTGGAAGACCCGCGCGCCGGCCCGGCCGCCAAAGTAGCCAATCAGCGCGGCCGCCAGAATAATCGCCGGAAACGGCGCATCGAAGAAAAAGATCGCCACGAAGGAAGCGCAAGCGATGGTGAACATGGCAGAATTGCTCAAGGCCCGGCTACCGATCCGCACCACGGCGTGCAGCACGATGGCCAGCACCGCCGCCTTTAGCCCGAAGAACATGGCGGCGACAAAGCTGACGTTGCCATAGAGCGCGTACACTACACTCAGAATCATGATGGCGATCAGGCCGGGAAGCACGAACAGCAGGCCAGCGACGATGCCGCCCGCCGTGCGATGCATCAGCCAACCGATGTAGACGGTGAGTTGCTGCGCCTCCGGCCCCGGCAAAAGCATGCAGAAATTAAGCGCATGCAGGAACCGCGCTTCGCCGAGCCAGCGTTTTTCTTCCACCAGGATGCGGTGCATGACCGCGATCTGGCCAGCCGGACCGCCGAAACTGAGCAGCGCCACGCGCATCCAAACAGCCAGCGCTTCCTTAAAGCTTGGCCATGGGCGACCGTCCGCGCCGAGACGGGGCTCGTCGGGCGCCTCGTTCGCCGCACTCATTTCACCACCGTTTCGCCGCCGGCCTCGATAAAACCTTCGATTCCGCCTTCCAGGAACCGGGCATCGACGCCAGCCGAGCGCAAGGCTTCGGCGGCGCCCTGGCTGACTTCGTGACCGTGGACGCAGTAGACGACGACGAAAGCGTCCCCGGGGGCGCCCTGCGCCAGGTCGGCGGCCCAAACGGCGGCCTGTTCGGGGTCGCGCCATGCAGCGGTCGCGATCATCTGGTCAGAGGCGTCGAACGCGTCTCGGCGGCGGACATCGATGATGATCGGGCACGCTGACGTGCGTATCAGTTGGCTGAGTTGATTCGCGGAAATCAAAATAGCGGACATCATGCAGGCGTTCCTCCTAAAGCAGAAGCGGAACGCGATCCTTGGGCACGACGCCTAACGGGGAGATCGCGAAGCCCCCGTGGCAATTAATTCGCACACGATCTCCAGTGCTGTCAAGTGGGGGGATATGCGGTGGTAGGTTAGTTAAATGAATGTCAGCTTCGGACCCGATGTGGGCCTTTTTTCTAGAAGCGGTGTCAGATCAGGTCGGAACGACTTCAGTCAATTTGATGGGACAGCCCCCATACTATTTTCGCAGTGATAATTGGTCACCCAAAAACGCCGCCGCCGCCCGCACACCGCCCGGCCCACCATTGGCGCCATGAGCGATTCCGGTGGCCCGCAAACCTATTTCAATCGCGCCTAACGTCCCCATCATCATCGGGGCATTGACATACCCCATGTGCGCGATGCGAAACGCCGAGCCGCCGATTTCACCGATACCAATGCCGAGCACCGTCCCTAATTGCTCTTTGCAAAATTTCAAAAGCAGCGCCGGATTATCATCATTAATCATGCGGATCGTGGTAACGGTAACGGAGCGCTGCGCCGCCTCGGTAATGTTGAAATCGACCGCGCCACCCTGGCGCCACTCAGACACAGCCGCCCAAGTCGCGCCGGCCAATAAACGATGACGCTCGAAGACATGCTCCAAGCCTTCATCAAAGAGCATATCGAGCGCCTTGCGGATACCGAACAGCATTTGCACCGGCGGCGTGCCACTGAATTTCATATAATGTTCTGTGCCCTCGCGTTTTGTCCAATCCCAGTATGGGGAACGCAAGCCGGCGTCGGCGTGACGGGCCTTGGCTTTTTGATTGACGGCAACGAAAGCCAACCCCGGTGGTGTCATCAGGCCCTTCTGCGAACCGGCAACGGCGACATCAACGCCCCAGGCATCCATCTCGAACGGCATGCAGGCCAATGAGGCGATGGCGTCAACCATCAACAAGGCCTCGTGGCCAACCGCATCAATGGCGTTTCGGATCGCTGGGATATCGTTGACGACACCCGAAGCAGTATCGATCTGCACGCAAAGCACGGCCTTGATGTCACCATCCTTGTCAGCGCTGAGACGCGCTTCCAATTCGTTGGGATCAACGGCACGTCGCCAATCACCTGGTAGGATTTCCGCATCGATACCCAAGAATTTTCCGACTTCTCCCCAACCCAAGGCAAAACGTCCACTTTCACATACCAAAATTTTGTCGCCGCGGCTCAAGACATTTGTCAACGCTGCTTCCCAACCACCATGGCCGTTGGAAATATAAATGTAGGTATTGCCCGTCGTCTTAAATACGGCCTTCAAATCCTGAAGAACGCTGTCGGTGATCGCCACCAGTTCTCCGCTGTATATATCGGTGGCCGGGCGGTGCATGGCGCTCAGCACTTCGTCTGGGACCGTCGTCGGCCCAGGGATACTCAGAAACTCGCGCCCGTTGTGTAGCGTCATGTTCGCCAGTCTTCAATAATCAGAAAATTTAACCACGCCGATCCTTCGTCACGCAGGGCGGACCTATTCTTCAGTTTCACGCGCCATCCAGGTCACCCCTGAGCCAATGATATTGACTGTTGAAATGCAAGAAGCAACCAAATCTTAGTACAAGAGGTTTGAGTATCGCACTGTCTCTTTATCGGCTATTGGCGGATCTTCATATGCCTTCCGCTTGACACCGCCGATGCACTCCACCTAACCTCCGAGCGTCGGGCCTTCGCAGGCGCCCGTTGAGGCGGTCCTCGCCCAAGTTCTGCTCCGTGGGTTGTTGGAGATGAACTGTGGGCACAGCCAAAGATTTCAGACTTTCGAATTTTGTTGATTCACGCAGTGGCGACCTCTTCCTGCTTGGCGCGGACGAACTCCGCGCCGTCCTGACCCCGGCTCTATGCCTCGCGGCCTTGGAGGATGCTTACCGCCATCTCCACGCCGCACCAGCGGATATCGGCCGCTCCCTTGGGTTCCAGACCGAGGACGGGAAATTCCATGTCAAGGCGGGTCTGTTTCCTGGCACCCACAAATACTTCGCCGCCAAGGTCAACGCCAACTACCCGGACAACCCGCGGCGCTTTGGTCTGCCGACTATCCAGGGCCTGATCGTGCTGTGTGATGGCGCCGACGGCCGTCCCGTCGCCATCCTGCAATCCGGCGAACTGACCGGCCTGCGTACCGCCGCCGCGACGGCGCTGGCGGCCAAGCACGGCGCCCGGGCGGACGCCCGGACCCTGGCCCTGATCGGTTGCGGCGCCCAGGCCCGCCACCAGGCGAAAGCGGTCGCAGGCGTGCTGCCGGTCAATCGCGTCATCGCCGTCGACCGCGAGCCCGCCAACGCCGAGGCGTTCACGGCCTGGGTTGCCGAGACCCTCGGCATCGAGGCCGCGTCCGCGGCCACCGTCGCCGACGCCGTCGCCGCCAGCGACATCACCGTCACCTGTACCACCGCGACTGGACCCATCGTCTCGGCGAACATGGTCCCCGCCGGCTGCTTCATTGCCGCCATCGGCGCCGATAACCCGGACAAGCAGGAGCTCGATCCCGGCCTGTTCGCAAACGCCCGCATCCTCGTCGACGACCTCGATCAATGCGCCGAAGGCGGCGACCTCGCCCACGCCATCCGCGCCGGCGCCGCGACCCGCGACGACGTTGCCGCCACACTCGCGGACCTTGCCGCCGGGGCGCGGCCGGGGCGCACCCGTGAAGACGAGATCGTGATCTTCGATTCCACCGGCACCGGGGTACAGGACGTGGCGGCCGCGGCGGCTGCGTATGATGCGGTTCGGACCAGAAATGCGGGCTGTCCCTGACGGGGCGGCGCGTGAGACGGCTGATAAGGCCGCGCCCTCAACCGCGAACCGCCTTTACATATCGGCACTTTCGCGATTGAGGGGACGTTCTCGAGATCAGATTTAGGCTTGAGGGGTCGCCTATCGGGTTTCTCCGTTCAACAGGAAAACCGCTTGGGTGGCGAGAGACTGGGCCCATCTTCCCTTTCGCACGGAATCGCCATGCATGAATTTTCCAACGGCGCCGGTATGGCCCTGATTGGCTTTTTTTATGGCTGATGATTCCGGCATCGGCAATTCCCTTTGCCTCGGTGATCATCGCCAAAATTCGCGAGATCGTCGCCGCTCATGTTCGCTCTCTTATGGACGACCGATTAACCCAGGTGCGCTCAAACGATACGCACAACGTCGGCCCATGGTTCGCTGGGAAGATCGACTTTGCCCCTGCCGTTTATGACTTAAACGCCAAAGGGTTTCGACTCCTGGGCGGTCGCGTCGACTATCTCCACGACAAAAAAGTCGCGGCCCTGATCTACCTGCGTCGTAAACATCGCATCAATGTCTTCATTTCGCCGGAAACCGGGACCCAGACGAAAAAATGGCTCCAAACTAGCCACAACGGCTATAATATCGTCGGATGGCATGACCGCGGTTTCCAATATTGGGCGATTTCGGACCTCAACCCGAAGGAACTGACGGAATTTTCAAAATTGGCGGTTGCCCAGTGAAGAAACCACAAACGCCGAAGGGTTGACGCGCCGGGCCCGAGACGCCATATCCACTGTCTGTTGAATGATTCACGATCAAAAGCAAGGACACCGCCCGATGACCATGGAAGCCGCCGAAATTGAACGCCTGATCAAGGAAGGCCTGCCCGACGCCGATGTCACCATTCAGGATCTGCGTGGCGACGGCGATCATTATTCGGCGCAGGTCGTATCCAGCGCCTTCGCCGGCAAAAGCCGTGTCCAACAGCACCAATTGGTCTACCAGGCCCTGCAGGGCCGCATGGGTAACGAACTGCACGCGCTGCAATTGCAGACCAGCGCCCCTGAAATCAACTGAGACGACTAACAAAGGACAAACCATGAGCGACAACCCCACATTCGACCGTATCAAAGAAGAAATCGACAGCAATTCCGTCGTCCTGTTCATGAAGGGCAACCCGATGTTCCCGCAATGCGGATTTTCCGCCGCCATTGCCCAGGCGCTGACCGTGTTGGAGGTCAAGTTCAAGGGCGTCGACGTCCTCGCCGACGACGACATCCGCAACGGCATCAAGGAATTCTCGTCGTGGCCGACAATCCCGCAGCTTTACGTCAAAGGCGAATTCGTCGGCGGTTGCGATATTGTCCGCGAAATGCATGAATCGGGCGAACTGAAGAAGCTGTTCGACGACAAGGGCGTCGAATACGCCTCTTAAAAAAAAGACGCGAAAAAAAAGATAAGGGCGCGAAAAGCGCCTTTAAAGAGCCCTTGTTTCCCAGGGAGCTCTTGAGGGAAGAGACCGCTCCCGCCTTCGCGACGCCCGCTTCGGCGGGCGGAGGAAGGTCGGCGGTCTTTTCTTTTTCAAGACCTGTTTATGTAAGTTGGCGGCGCGTCACCACCATGCGGCGACTCAAGGCGACGGCGCCGACCACGGCGACGGCGAAGATTATGGTCACGGCGCCGATCTCCTCGCCCAACAACAACTTCGACGCCGCCAGGGTCATGAACAGCTGCAACAACTGCACCTGGGCGACACGGGAAACGCTGCCCAGCGCCAACCCCCGGTTCCAGGCGAAAAAGCCGATCAGCTGGCTGAATAGCGCGACATAGCCGAACGCCGTCCACACCTGCCAGGATGCCTGCCAATGGATATCCGACCACACCCACGCCACCGGCGGCACAATCAACGGCACACACGCCACCAGCGACCAGCAGATCACCTGCCAGCCGCCCAGCGCGCGGGACAGCTCGCCGCTCAAGGCATAGCCGGTGCCGGCCGAGACGGCGGCGCCCAGCATCCACAGGTCGGCGGCCTGCATTTCGACGCCCCCTTCAAGCACGGCGAAGGCGGCCACCGCCCCGCTGCCGATCAAGGCGACGACCCAGAACCCCGGACTCGGCCGCTCGCCGCAAAAAATTGCCGCCGCCAGGGTGGTTGTGAACGGCAACACGCCGAGCACGATGCCGCCGTGCGACGCCGGCAGCGACTGCATGGCGATCGACATCGACAGGGGAAAGCCGATGATCAGCAGCATCCCGGCAACGACCAGCCGCATCCAATAGCGCCGCGGCGGAATCGGCTGACGCATCGCCCATAAAATCACCGCCGCCACCGCCGCCGCGACCACCGCCCGGCCGATGCCGACAGTGATCACATCAAGGCCGCCGGCTAGCGCAATGCGCGTCACCGGCAGGGTCAGCGAAAAGATGGCGACGCCGATGACGCCCAGGATCATGCCTTTGATTTCATCGCTCATGGCTTATGGTGTCCCGGTCCGGGCTGCGCCCGTCCTCGCCTCTTGTTAAGTCCCGGTCCGGGCTGCGCCCGTCCTCGCCTCTTGTTAAGTCCCTATCGCGGCTCTTGTAACAAAAAAGGGCCGCATCGTTTCCGACACGGCCCCTGAAAAAAATGGTCTGCGTCGATGTTATCGGGAATAAAACTCGATCACCAGGTTCGGTTCCATGGTCACCGGGTACGGCACATCGGACAGCTTCGGCGTCTGCAAGAAGGTGCCCTGCATTTTCTGGTGGTTGACGTTCATGTAATCCGGCACGTCGCGCTCGGAACTTTCAACGGCCAGCAGCACCAGCGGCATCTGACGGGATTTCTCCCGGACCTCGATAACGTCGCCTTCCTCAACCAGGTAGCTGGGAATGTTGACCCGCTTGCCGTTGACCGTGACGTGGCCGTGGTTGACGAACTGGCGCGCCGAGAACACGGTCGGCACGAACTTCATGCGGTAGACGACGGCGTCCAGGCGGCGCTCCAAAAGCCCGATCAGGTTCTCCGACGTATCACCCTTGCGCTTATCGGCCAGACGGTAATAGCGCCGGAACTGCTTTTCGGTGATGTTGCCGTAATAGCCTTTGAGTTTCTGCTTGGCCATCAACTGCAGGCCGAAATCCGAAGGCTTTTTTCCGCGCCGCTGCCCGTGTTGACCGGGGGCGTAGTCGCGGGTGTTGATGGGGCTTTTGGGGCGGCCCCACAGGTTGACGCCGAGGCGACGGTTAATTTTGTACTTGGCCTGAATACGTTTGGTCATATCGATCTTTCTCCCGCGTTTTGTCCGGGTGTTATTGAACCCGGTAGGCCGCCTCGGTGATCTGAGGCGGCGGGGCGGCGCCACTCCCACGCTCGCCCACGTTCCCGGGAATGAAGGCGCGGAATATAGGGGAATTCGGGGGATTGTAAACCCCCGAAGATCAACAAAGGCCCAAATTAACTGGATTCCAGCTCGGTATCCCAATACAGGAAATCGCGCCAGCTTTCGTGCAGAAAATTGGGCGGGAAGGCGCGGCCGTTTTCCTGAAGCTCGAAATTGCTCGGCGGACCGGGCGGCCGCATCAGCCGCAACCCGGACTGGCGCAGCGAGCGGTGGCCTTTTTTCAGGTTACACGGCTCACACGCGGTGACCACATTGTCCCACAGCGTGCGCCCGCCGCGCGACCGGGGCACGATATGGTCAAAGGTCAAATGCTCGGTGCGAAAGGCGCCGCCGCAGTACTGGCAGGCGAAGGCGTCGCGCAGGAACACGTTAAACCGGGTGAAGGCGGGCCTGCGGTTGGTGTGCACGTAATCCTTGAGCGAAATGACGCTGGGCAGCTTGATCTCAAGGCTCGGCGAGTGGATGGCGCGGTCGTATTCCGACACCACATTGACCCGTGCGAGAAACACCGCCTTGATCGAATTCTGCCATGACCACAAAGACAGCGGGAAATAGCTCAACGGCCGGAAATCGGCGTTGAGGACCAGGGCCGGAAAATTTTCAACCGCCGTGGACATAAGCCCTACCCTTCCAAGGATGGCGCCAAACGATGCGGGCGAGAGCATACACCAAGTGGTGATTCCTTGACAAACACCGGCATTGGCGGGGAAGCTTGCAGGAACTGGGAAGGATACCACCATGAAACAACGAAAATTGGGCGCCAGCGGCGTTGACGTTTCCGCCATTGGCCTCGGCTGCATGGTGATGCCGGGCTTTTACAATCCCGGCGACGAGGCCCAGTCCATCGCCACGCTGCACCGCGCCGCCGAGATCGGCGTCACCTTCATCGACACCGCCGACGCCTATAGCGGCGGCAAAAATGAGGAACTGGTCGGGCGCGCCTTGGCCGGACGCCGCGATGATTACTTTGTCGCGACAAAATTCGGCAATGTCCGCGACGCCGATGGCAAGCCCGCCGTCAACGGCAAGCCCGATTACGTCGCCGAGGCGTGCGATAAAAGCCTGGCCCGGCTCGGCATCGACGTCATCGACCTGTATTACCAGCACCGCATCGACCCTGACGTGCCCATCGAGGACACCGTCGGCGCCATGAGCCGCCTGGTCGAGGCGGGAAAAGTACGCCATTTGGGCCTGTCCGAAGCCGCCCCCGAGACCGTGCGCCGCGCCCACGCCGCCGCCGCCATCGCCGCGCTGCAGACCGAATATTCGCTGTGGACGCGGATGGCCGAGGATGAATTGCTGCCGCTATGTAAGGAACTCGGCATCGCCTATGTCGCCTATTCACCGTTGGGCCGCGGCATGTTCGGCGGCGACATTACCGGCGCCGACAGCCTGGCCGAAGGCGACCGCCGGGCCGAGCATCCGCGCTTCAAGGACGAAA
>JAQBYB010000036.1 GCA_027624235.1 Pseudomonadota bacterium
AATTAAGACTCCACAGGCCGTTTTAGAGTCCGCTCAGGGGCTTCAGAGGGGCTTAGGCACCTTACCCACCCAGCAATGTTTAATCTATGCCAGCGGACGCTTAATGGACTCAGAGAATTTTAGCCTTACTGCCGCCGAAAATAGCCCGTGGCACACTGGTGGCACAATTGGAGGCGAAAAACTGGGATATCCGGGGAAATGCCCGGACAGTAAAATCCGTTCAACTCCCTAATCTCATTGTCTTCCGTTATCATTGTTTATCGTGGTTTATCGATGCAATAGGACTACGAATCAGGAGGTTGGGGGTTCGAGTCCCTCCGGGTGTACCACTCTTCGGAATGATCTGAGTCTAATTTAAGACCCGGTTTTGGCGTCTTCGACCAAGTCCTTGAAGCGCTTGGTGAGGTTGGATGCGGCGTAATCGGAAATTTTGTAGGCCCAGCCCTTGGTTCGCGCCGTGATGGCGTTGGCTTTCTTGGTTGCCTCACCCGCTGTCCCCGACGCTTTGATCTTGAGCCAATAGGCCCCGTCCTGTTTGGCGATCATGGTGTTGATGGAAAGCCCGTCGAAGGTGGAGAAGTCGGCGGTAACGATGGCGGCGGCAACAAACGGGGTTTGATCCTTGCGAACATCGTCCAGTTGGAATTTGCTGAGCGCCTGGCCGACGCTGTTAGGCTCCGTTTGCAGGATAAGTTTTTTGCCCGGCGGGATATCGTCGAGATTGAAATCTTTGGCCTTCGGCGTCGGCTTCGATATCGATACGGTCTCGCCGTCGGGGTGGCGGATGGTAATATTTTTCACCCGGAAGGATTCAATATTGACGATGTTGCGTTCCAACCAGTTCTCGCGGTCCTTGGTGATATCGGTGATCCCCGCCGCCAACCAGGTCTGATCGCTGTCGGGTTTGCGCACGTAAACGCCACCGGTGGTGGTTCCGGGCAGACTTTGCCGGCGCCTGCCGACGATGAGATCGGCCAAAACCGCGCCGCCGGCGTCGAGCAGTTGGACCTTCCTGGATTGGGCGCCCTCGGCGCCCAGGTCCTGAAGCTCCAGCTTGGCGAATTTTTTCTTGATCCGGGTTTTCGGCTCCCATAACCGCAGTTGCGCCAAGCCCAGGATGGTGCGCTGGACCCGGACCTGGCGGGCGGCGTACCCGTCGCGTTCCTTCATGGTCCAGCCGCCTTCCCCTTTGACCAGGGTGATCCGGCCCTTGGCGTGCTCAATGACGACGGTGGTGACATCGTTGGCGCGATCGATCAGTTTCGGGAACACCCGCTCACCAGTGCCGGCGGCGGGCTGATAGCCCTGGTTCCGGTCCGGCGCCAACACCGCCGCGCCAAGCGCGGCGATGGTGAGGATGCTAAGAACAACAAATGTTTTCGGTGACACGGTCTGATATCCTTTTTATTGCGTCACGACCTGGGCCTTGCGGCGAAACCGCCCGATGAGGGCGGCGACAATGGCGCCGAAACCCAACAGCAACGGAACAAGCCCGATGTTGAGGAACTTCAGCAACGCTTCCAGGCGGTCAATATCCTGACGCAACGCGACCTGAACATCCCGAAGGCTTTTTCGCGTTTTGATCATTTCGCTCCGGGCTTCCTCGATGGCGGCCCGATCGTCGGCGCTAAGAACCATTTCCTGTTCGCCGCCGCGACGCCGTTGCAGCGATTCCAGCTTGGCCTGCACGGTTTCCAGTTTGGTTTGAAGGGCGCGTTCCTTGGTACGGAATTGGCGTTCCGCCGCCTGGCGAATTTCCTGCACCAAGCCGAAGGGCCGGGTCGAATTGGCGCGCCCGCGCAGTCCGATCAAATCATCGCTGCCACCGAGATTGTCCAGCGCGCTGACGACGAAATCGGCGTTGTTGGCGTAAGGCACGAAAAGCCGCTGGCCCATAAGCTCTCGAATTTCGGCCCAAAGCCTCTCATGCAGCATATCGACGTCGGCGACGACGATCAGGTTGGCGGGCGTCGCCGATTGGGCGAGATGCTTCGGCGGCACGCCGACGGCAGGGGCGCCGTCCTTTTCCTTGGGCGGGCCGTCGGGGAAGGCGGTTTTGACGATGCCGTTGACCCGGGCGGCCAGCATCAACGGCTTGCCGCCGGCCTTGAAGTCACGGAACAGGCCGACGGCGTCGGGCCGGGACATGACTTTAATGGCGTCGATGGCCATCGACTTAGGTCCGGTGGAAACCAGCGGCTGGACGGTGACCCCCTCGGTTCCGGTCGGCTCCAGAATACCGGCGCTGGCAAAATTCAAGGAACTGATGTTGCCGGTGACGGCGTCCGCGGTATCGAAGTTTTTCTTATCCAACCCCAACCAGATCACGTAATCGACGACCGATACTTTGCCGCCGGCCCGGACGTTGACACGGCGCGCCGCATCCAGATCGCCGGCGACTTTTTTGTCGGCCAGTTTCAGCCCCCAGGTGATGAGGATTTTATTGAAGTCCGACACCGGCAGGCTTTGCATGCGTCCGTCGGCGGGGACATCGACCTCGGCGTTGGCGTCGACGAACACCAATACCCTGCCGCCGCCGAGCACGAACTGGTCGATGGCGTACAAGGTAAAGTCATCCATCGCCTTGGGATGGACCAGCATCAGGATATCGATGTCATCGGGGATTTCGCGCATTTGCATGGGCAGCGCCTTGACCGTGAAAAAATCGTTGATCTGTTCCAGGATCGCCCAGCGCGGCGCCTGTTGGTACGGCGGCTGCGAGGCACCGCCGTTGATGGGCAGCGGCGACATTACCCCGATCACTTTGCGTTCCGGATCGGCCAGGGTGTAAATGATTCGGGTCAGGTCGTATTCCAGGAAGGTTTCGCGCTCCGGGGTGAAAAACGGGATCGCGGTTTTGTCATCGGTGCTGTTGGAACCGGACAGGCCGAAATAGCCGAGATCGCCGGCATTGTTCAACGGAATCCCCTTCAGGCCCGCGGCGACGGCGCGGTCTTCGGCGTCGGAAAAGGGCTCGGGATTGACCACTTCAAGCTGAACCCTGCCGCCGGAAATATCCTGATAACGTTCCAGCAGTTCCCGGATGCGTTCGAAATAGGTGGCGTGTTGAGGGCTGCGCTCGCCCAAAAGCTCGGAATAATAAAGTTTCAGCGAAATCGGCTCACCGATGGAACCCAGCATTTTCATGGTGCCGCTGGAAAGGGTGAACAGTTTTCCTTCAGTCAGGTCGAGTCGCGCCGCTTGGAAGGTGGCGTTGGAAAAGACGTTGACGGCGAAGAAAAGAACAACGCCCAGACCCAGTCCCAAGACGGCCAGTTTCGAGCGTTCCAGGGTTTGAATCCAACGCATCGGTCAGGCCGCCTTTTTAAGGTCAATGACGATGACATTGGCGAATAGCCAAAACGCGATCAGCGTGGCGAAGAAGATCAAGTCCCGCAGGTCGATGACCCCCTTCATGACGGCGGAAAAATGTGTGAGGAAGCTCATCGAGGCGATGGTCCGCACCAACACCTCCGGCGCCCAGCCACGGAAGAAGCCCAGCACCAATTCAAGGCCGCTCATGGTGAACAGGAAACAAACGGTAGAGGCGACGATGAAGGCGATGACCTGATTTTTGGTCAGCGCCGAAATGCACGATCCGATGGCCAGAAACGCGCCGGCCATGAAAAAGCTGGCCAAGTAGCTGGCCAGAATGACACCGTTGTCGGGATCGCCCAACACGTTGACGGTGATCCACATGGGAAACGTCATGGTCAGGGCAATGCCGATGAACCCCCACGCCGCCAGGTATTTGCCGAGCACCGCTTCGGGTGTCGAAATCGGCAGTGTCATCAGAATCTCAATGGTGCCGGTTTTGCGTTCCTCCGCCCACAAGCGCATGGCGATGGCCGGCACCAGCATCAGGTAAAGCCATGGGTGAAACCTGAAAAACGTCACCAGGCTGGCCTGTTCGCGGTTGAAAAAGCCGCCGATGTAAAAGGCGAAGGCGCCGGTCAAGGCCAGGAAAATGACGATGAAGATGTAGGCCAACGGGGTCGTGAAATAGCCTTTGATTTCACGCTTGGCGATGATCGCGATGTTACGCATTGGCCCCACCTTCAGCAGTATTGCCGGTTTCATTGGCGGCTTCATTATTCCCGTCGGCGGTAATATTGCGGAAAACATCGTCCAGGGTGCCTCGTTCGACGTACATCTCCTGGACCTTGATTTTCTTGGTGTGCAGCAGGTGGCTGACGGCGTCGGCGATCAAGGCGCCTTTGGTGGGCCGGATCACCAGGCGGGTAGCGCCGTCCCTGCCGGCGACTTTTTCGATCTTGATGCTTTTGATGGTTTCGATGTCACCCAGGCTTTGCTTGACCGCGTCGGCCTTGTCGGCATCGACGGTGATCATCACGGTGTTATGGTCGGGCGCACGGGCCAGCAATTCCTCGGGCGTGCCGTCCGCCAACAGACGGCCATGGGCGATGATCACGGTGCGCGAGCAAACGGCTTCGACTTCTTCGAGAATATGCGTGGAAATGATAATCGCCCGGTCGGCGGACATGTCGCGGATCAATTTCCGGACCTGGTGTTTCTGGTTGGGGTCGAGGCCGTCGGTGGGTTCGTCCATGATCAGGATTTCGGGGTCGTGCAGCATCGCCTGGGCCAGACCGACGCGGCGCTTGAACCCCTTCGACAGGGTATCAATGGGCTGGCGCAGCACGCTGGCGATATCGACCTTTTCGATGACGGCCTCGATGCGGCGGCGGATTTCCGGCCCGTCGAAGCCGCGGATTTCGGCAATGAAGCCCAGATAAGATTCCGGCGTCATGTCGCCATAGGTCGGCGCGCCTTCCGGAAGGTAGCCGATTCGGCGTTTGGCCTCGACGGGATGGCGGGTGACGTCCAAACCGCAGATCTCGGCGGTGCCGGACGTTGGCTCAATGAAGCCGGTCAGCATTCGCATGGTCGTCGATTTTCCGGCGCCGTTGGGGCCGAGGAACCCCATGACCTCGCCACCGGCCACCGACATGGAAATATTGTCGACGGCCAGGATGGACCCGAACCGCTTGGTCAGGCCTTTAAGAGCGATTTTCTCCGCCATTGTCGTGGTACCCAGTGTTTTCCCGTTTATTTTTTTGTTCCACCCCGGCGTCCGCCCCATTGTTCGGGCCGCCAATGCCAAACATACCTTTAATTGTGTCGATTATATGTGCGACGGCGCGAATATAGTGGTCCGAAAAGTCACCCGCAAGCGTAGCGCCGTAAAATTATTCGATCCCCGCTATACTATCCCCGGCGCCGCTTACTCGTCGCTTTCCCAGTCCATCGGCGGCAGGTCTTTCGGTTGCAGGTGGGCGAGCAGCTGGTTGACGTGCTCAAGATTTTTGTCGGTGACGGCGACCATTTTTTCCATACCCCTGGCCCGGTAGACACCGCCGGCCAGATCGAAGGCCTCCGCCGCGCCCTGCAAGTGCCCCACCCCCTTGGTCATTTTGCCCAACAGGAACAAGGCCGAGCCCAGGTTGTTCTGGGTCGCCGCCCACAACAACGGGACCTCGGCTTTGGTGCGGACCTCCAGCGCGGCGCGGCACGCTTGCGTTGCTTTTTCCAGGGCCTCGGAATTTTTAAGCTGTTCGCCCAGCACCTGCGTGACCTGGGCCAGATTATCCATCGCTTCGGCCCAGCGCATCGGCGTCTTGGTGCGGGTGTAGACCTGAAGCGAGGATTGAAAGGCGCCGATTGCATACTTCAGCATCTCGGTGTCGCCGCTTTCGAAATCGAGTCGGTACAGTGCCTCGCCTAACCGGTTTTGCACCGCCGCCCATTCGAACGGGTGGTCGGTTTGACTTAGTCCCTTCAGGGCGGTGCGGTAGGTGTCGGCGGCCTCGCCAAGAATATCCTTGTTGTGGGTGCGCTCGGCAATGGCTTGGAGGACGGCGCCCAGGTGTTTTTGGAAAATCGCCCATTCATACGGCGCTTCATCTTCGGTCAGGATCACAAGGCTTTCCCGATAGGCGTCACGGGCGCCTTCAAACAGGCCGATATCGCCGCGCTGGAACGCCACCGTCGTCAGCGCGTTGGCATAACACGCCCGAAGCCAGGCTTTCTCGCGGTTGGTCAGGTCCTTGGAAAGGCCATCAAACACGTCGCGCGCACTGTCCAGGGCCAGGGGCCGGTCGCGCTTCAGCGTCGCCGCGACGCCTTCGGATTTAGGCACCGTCGCCGCCAACGCCCCGGCATGCAGGAAATCAGCGAAGGCTGGGGGGATGTCGGTGGGCAGGGGCAGAATGGTGCCGGCGGTGAAGCTGCCAGGCGGGGCGTCTTTCCAGGTTGCGAAGGCAATGAATTTCAGATGCAGGGTCAAGCCCGTCGCCATCACCTCGCCCCAGATCAACAGGTCCGAGTCGGTGGAAGCCAAGGCCATGCGGGCCGCCGCCTCTCGGGATTTTTGTTGGGCGTCCGGCGCATCGTCAGGGTTTATCGGCAAGGACTTTTTGAGCATCCGCGCCCGCAGGCCCTTACGCTTTGCCAAGGCGCGGACAATGGCCTTGGCGTGTTTGTTGCCCTCGTCACCCGCCAACGGCGCCACCTGGACCTCAATCCGTTCGATCTTGGGCAGGTCTTTGAAGGTAAACAGCTCGTTCCAGAACCCTTTTTTCCTGGCCGGGGCGGGCGCCGTTTCGCCGCCCTTGTGCGGGCGCACCGGTAACGCCAAGCCGCTGTTCAAGGGCGCTTTCGTCATGGTTTTTAGCGCGCCGAGGGCGAGTTGTTCGTCGGCGTCGCGCAGGCGTTCGGCCATTTTACTCATGATGCCGAGCGCTATTTCCGGCCTTTCCTGAACGCCGGCGAGAAAATCCTTGCGGCTGATGACGTTGACCGTGACCGGGCCGGTGGCGGTAGCGGTGGCGCTGCGGATACCCTGGTCGAGGACGCCCATCTCACCAAACATTTCGCCGGGGCTCAAGACCGCCAGGCGAAAATTGCCGCCATCGCTCCGCTTGGAGATTTCGACATTGCCGGAAACGATCTCGAAGGCGGTATCGCTAGGCTCGCCCTCGCGGAAGATCACATCACCGGCGTCAAAGCTGTGTCTGGCCTTCTTCAAAAGAACCCCCCAAATGGCGTTTGGCGATGATGGTCAACCCCGCCTCAACCCCGCCTAATCCCAGCTGAGGCCTGCACATGTTGCCCATGCGGAGGGTGAGGGTCAACGGTTGCGGATCCAGCCCTAAAAAACATTGCCCACAGCGCCGATAAATGGAATAATTTCAATGAGTTGTAGTGTTAGGGAATGAAGTGAAAACCACCTTACTCGTTTTGATGATGGCTGGCATCCTGTCGGGGCGCGCCGCCGCCGACAGCATCGGCACGACCTATAACATGGATCGGATGCTTTCCGAACCGCACCCCCTGGCCAACGAATACGGCACCCGGTGGCAGAAACCACAACCCGCGCCCGCCACGCCGGGAACCCTGTACATTCCGGCAACGCCTGCTCGGACCATTCAGCCGACAGCCCCTGCGGTCCAGCCTTCGATTCCGACAATTCCGGGGCAAGCCCCGGAACCGCCGCCGACCACGTTCGCGCCGCCGCTGCCGCCGCCGGTGACAGCGTCCGCGCCACCCGCGCCCCCGCCGGCGCCAACGCCCAAATCAGCGCCGGCCAAGCCCGCCGTCGTCACCGAAGCCCCTGTTCCGGTGGTGATGGAGCCGCAATTGAGCATTGATGCCAGTGGCGTCGATCTGGAACCGGAAAAACCGGAACCACAAAAAGCGGAACCGGCGATGATGCAAAATCCGGGTAATAAAGAGTTTGCCCAGCCCGGCCCGCTGCCGTCGCTGCCGCCCCAGTAAGAGCTGCGACCGCAGTAGCGGGGCCGCGTCTATTCGGTTTGGTGCCCGGCGGCCAGTTCGGTCAGCGCCCGGCGCAGGGTTTCGAATACCGTCGTCCAATCGCCGGGGCCGGGTTGGCGGAACAGGCGCAGCGTCGGGTACCAGGGGCTGTCCTCGCGTTCCAGCATCCAGCGCCAGTCGCCGGGATAAGGGGCGGCCACCCACACCGGTTTGCCTAAGGCGCCGGCCAGATGGGCAACGGCGGTATCGACCGAAATCACCAGGTCCAGTTGCTGGACGACGGCGGCGGTATCGGCGAAATCGTTCATTTTGCTGCCCAGCTCGGTGACGAAGGCCTCGCACCCGTGGGCCGCGATGTCGCCCACCGAGGGGCCGATTTGAAGGCTGTAAAAGGAGACATCGGCGAGCCCCATCAGTTCGGTGAAATGGCTGAAGGAACACGACCGGTTGGCATCGTTTTTGTGGGTCGGCCGTCCGGCCCAGGCAATGCCGACCTTCAGCTTTTTACTTAAGCTCGCCGGTAATTGCTGGGCGTGGGCGTCCGGCGCCTTCAGGTAGGGCACCGGGGCGGGCACGGTATCGAGCGTGGTGCCGAAAATCCGCGCCAGCGACATTATCGGCGCATAGACATCGAACTTGGGTAGGTCCGAGCCCCGGTTGATGACCTGGCCGACGCCGTCGATGGTTGAAAACAGGCGGCTCAACTGCGGTTGCGCCTCGACGATAATGGTGGCGCCGCGTTCCTTGACCATCGGGATGTAGCGCGCGAACTGGATCATGTCGCCGAAGCCCTGCTCCTGGTGGAGCAGGATGGTCTTGCCGCCTAATTCCGCGCCGTCCCATTCGGGCTGCTCGAACCCACGCGGCGGGTTGGAGGCCTGTTTCCAGCGCCATTCATATTCCGCGAAGCCGTCTTTCAATGCACCCTTCTGCAACAGCGCCAATGAGCGGTCCCAATGGCAATCCGGGTGGTTGGGCGAAAGCTCCAGCGTTTTGGCGAAGCATTGCAGCGCCTCATCGGGGTGGCCGAGATCGCGTAGCGCCAGGCCCAGGTTGTAATGGGCGTCGGCTGTCTCCGGTGTCAGCTCGATGGCGCGGCGGTGGCTGGCGGCGGCAATATCCAGCCGCCCGAGCGCGCGCAGCACATTGCCGAGGTTGGTATAAGAGCCGCCATTATTAGGGTTGAGCGCCAGCGAGCGTTGATAGCACGCCGCCGATGCCTCCAGCTTGCCGAGCGCCCGCAAGGCAACGCCCAGGTTGTTGTAGATATCGGGAAAATTGGGATTGAGAATAAGCGCCTGGCTGTAAATGCGGGCGGCTTCTTCGATCTCGCCCTTTTGATGATGCTCCAGGCCCTGGCCGAACATCCTGACCGCTTCGCGTTCCCGCAGCGCCAATTTCTGGTCGGGCTTCAGCGCCTGCCAGGTGGCGACCTGTTCTGCCGTCGGCGTCGCCGGGGCAGACGCTGCGGCAACGGGCGTCGCGGCGACCGGCTTCAGCGTGGCGCTGATGGTACGCTTGGTTTTATTGGGCGCTTTAAAGTCGGCCATGATCTCTCCCAGGGGCGGCTCTATCTTCTTTAATAGATCAAAGGAAGCCGACGCATAACGAGAATACAAGGGCATACTGAATAGATGGCCTTAGAACGTCAACGCTGGCTTTGAGTTCCTTCAGGTTCCCCTCAGGTTTCCCCTCAGTCTTCCTGGGCTTAAAGGATATTGACGACGCTTTCCGGTGGTCGGCCCAGCGCCGCCTTGCCGTTATTGATGACGATGGGGCGCTCAATCACGATCGGATTGGCGACCATCGCCTTGATCAGCGCCGCGTCGTCGAGGCCGGGGTCGTCGAGGCCGGCTTCCTTGGCTTCCTTCTTGCGCAGGAGCTCGCGGGGGCCAATGCCTAACATGGACAGGATATTGGTCAATTCCTCGACGGAAGGCGGCGTCTCCAGATATTCGATGATGTCCGGCTCGATACCGCGCTCACCCAGCAACGCCAGCGTCTGGCGGGATTTCGAGCAGCGCGGGTTGTGGTAGATGGTGGTCATGTTTTTTCTCCCTGTCCGGGCTGCGCCCGTCCTCGCCTCTTGTTGTTCACCCTGAAGATTTTTTATCTGAAACTCAACCTAATGGCCTAGGTCAGTTGTTCAAGGTCCTCTTCACATTTTGCGTCGATGACGCGCCGTGCGATGTCGTAGGAAAACCCGGCTCGGGCCAGCGCAGCCAGGTGCTTTTCGCGGGTGTCCTCGGTTGGCGGTTTGGTCGCGAACGGGCCTAAACGCCGCCGTCTGGCCAGGGTGATGGCGGCGGCCAGTTCCGGGTTCAGGCCGTCGGTGAGATCGTCGCGAAGCGCGTCGAGGGCGGCGCTGATGTCATCGTTGCCGACGCCTTTCTGGCTGAGCTTGCCCCGGATCACGCGCGCCGAATTGCCGCGCCGGTGCAGGCCGGCGGCCTTGGTTCTGGCGTAGGCCGCGTCATCCAACAGGGCGGAGTCCAGAAACCGCGCGATCATGGCGTCCAGCAAGGCGGCGCCGTCTTCCGGGTCGGTGCCGTGATGGCTGGCGGAAAGTTGCATCTTCCGCATCATCACCCGCCGCAGGTTTTTCGCCGAAGTGGCATAGCGCGATAGATAATAGAGCGCCGCGTTGTCCAGGTATTTTGCCGTCACCTTGCGGGGCGTGCGTTTTTTCTGGCGCTCGACTTTAAGCTCTTCGCGGTCCTTCATGGTTGGATATTGTCACGCCCAGGGCCTATATATCCAGGCATGGACGCTGAAACAAAAAAATCGCCCCCCAGCATCACGCCCCCCAGTATAATACCCATGGGCGCGGTCAATTGGATCGGGCTGTGGACACTGTACCTGCGCGAGGTTCGGCGCTTCGTCAAAGTCTATACCCAGACTCTGATGGCGCCGGTGGTGACGACGCTGCTGTTCCTGGCGGTGTTTGCGCTGGCGCTGGGCGGAAGTGTGCGGACCGTCGCCGGCATTCCGTTCATGGAATTCCTGGCGCCGGGGCTGATCGTCATGTCGATTGTCCAGAACGCCTTCGCCAACACCTCGTCGTCGATCATGATTTCCAAAATTCAGGGCAACATCATCGATACCCTGATGCCGCCGTTCACCGCCCATGAGTTGGTCTTCGGTATCAACATGGGCGGCGTTACCAGAGGCGTTTTGGTCGGCGCCGTCGTCGCCATTGCGATGAGCTTTTTCGTCGACATCAATATCCAGCACTGGGGTTTTGTTCTGTACCACGGCTTCATGGCGTCGCTGATGCTGGCGCTGCTCGGCACCATCGGCGGCATTTGGTCGGAAAAATTCGATCACATCGCGGCGGTTACCAATTTTATCATTACGCCGCTGTCGTTCCTGTCGGGCACCTTCTATTCGATCCAGCGGCTGCCGGACGCGGCCCAGCTCGTCGCCCATTTCAACCCGTTCTTTTATATGATCGACGGCGTGCGCTATGGCTTCACCGGCCATGCCGACGGCAACATCCTGGCGGGACTTGTGGTGATGGCCGGGGTCAATGTCTGCCTGTGGGGGCTGTGCACCTGGATGTTTGCCTCGGGCTACCGGTTGAAGGCCTAAGTCGCCCCTCAAGGCGGGCGTTGACAGGACTCCTCCTGATACTGATACTCAGCCGCTTTCCTCGGGCCGGGGCCTGTTCAGGCCGGTCCGCGAGGGGATAGGAGAGCAAAGTCGATGATTTCACCCGTCACGCCCAATTATGCCAGGGCCGATCTTGCCTTTGAAAGAGGCGAGGGCGCCTACCTGTACGCCACCGACGGCAAGCGCTATCTGGATTTCGGTGCCGGCGTCGCGGTCACCAGCCTCGGCCATTGCCACCCGCATTTGGTCGAGGCGCTGACCAACCAGGCCGGGCGGCTCTGGCATTGCTCCAACCTGTATCAGATCCCGGAACAGACGCGGCTGGCCGAACGGCTGGTCGCGGCATCGTTTGCCGATAGCGTGCTGTTCATCAATTCCGGCGCCGAGGCGGTCGAAACCTCAATCAAGATGGCGCGCAAATACCAAAGCGACAACGGCCACCCTGAACGGTTCCGGGTGATTACCTGCGAAGGCGCTTTTCACGGCCGCACGCTGGCGACCATCGCCGCCGGTGGCCAGGCAAAACATCTGGCCGGGTTCGGCCCGGCGGTGGACGGTTTCGATCAGGTCGCCTTTAACAACCTGAATGAGATGCGCGCCGCTGTCGGTCCCGAAACCGCCGCCCTGTTGATCGAGCCGGTCCAGGGCGAGGGCGGCATCCGGGCGCTGTCCAAGGAGTACCTGAAGGGCGCGCGCGCCCTCGCCGATGAATTCGGCTTGTTGCTGATCCTTGACGAGGTCCAAACCGGTATCGGCCGGACCGGCAAGCTGTTTGCCCATGAATGGGCCGGGATCGAGCCCGATATTCTGGCCTCGGCCAAGGGGCTCGGCGGCGGTTTTCCGGTCGGCGCGTGTCTGGCCAAGGAAGGCCCGGCTCTAGCGCTGACCGCCGGCAGCCACGGATCGACCTTCGGCGGCAATCCGCTGGCGATGGCGGTCGGCAACGCGGTCTTGGACGTGGTCTTGGAAAAAGGCTTTCTGGACAAGGTCAACGCCGTCGCCAAGCGGCTGTGGCAGCGCCTCGAAGAGATTGCCGTCAATCACCCGTCGGTGGTTTCGGGCATTTGCGGCTCAGGCCTGATGGTCGGGATGAAATGCGTTCCCACCAACACGGACGTCGTCGCCAAGCTCACTCTACTTGGCCTGTTGACGGTGCCGGCGGGCGACAATGTCGTTCGCCTGGTGCCGCCGTTGATTATCGAGGACAGCCACGTCGATGAAGCTATCGCCATCATTGATGCGGCGGCGGGTGAATTGGAGGCGTGATGAGCGCGGTGAAGCATTTCCTCGACCTTGACCGGTTCGACACCAAGACCTTGCGGGACATTCTGGATATGGCCGGCAGTCTCAAGCGCGCCCACGCCGACGGCGTCTCAAAACCGATTTTCGCCGGCAAGACGCTGGTGATGATTTTTGAGAAACCCTCAACCCGGACTCGGGTGTCGTTTCAGGTCGGCATGCAGCAATTGGGCGGCCAGGTGGTGGTGATGAGTGACGCAGAATCGCAACTGGGGCGAGGCGAAACCGTCGCCGATACCGCCCGCGTGCTGTCGCGCTACGCCGACGCCATCATGATTCGCACCGATGATCCGAAAAAACTGCAAGACCTGGAAACCCATGCCACGGTGCCGGTGATCAACGGGTTGACGGATTATTCGCACCCGTGCCAGATCATGGCCGACGTGATGACGTTTGAGGAACATCGCGGCCCTATCGAGGGCAAGGTCGTGGCCTGGTCCGGCGACGGCAACAATGTCGCCACCAGTTGGATTCATGCCGCCGTCCGGTTTGGGTTTACGTTGCGGATCGCATGCCCTGATGCGCTCAGACCCACCCCCGGCGTTTTGGATTGGGCGGCGAGCGCAGGCGGTGACATCACCGTCTCCGAAGATGCCGCCGCCGCCGTCGACGGCGCCGATCTGGTCAACGCCGATACCTGGGTATCCATGGGCGATGCCAACGCCGATGCGCGCCGCAAGCTGCTGCAACCGTATCAGGTCAATCAGGCCTTGATGGCGGGCGCCAAGGCGGACGCGCTGTTTATGCACTGCCTGCCGGCGCACCGGGGCGAGGAAGTCACCGACGCGGTCATCGACGGCCCCCATTCGGTGATCTGGGACGAGGCCGAAAACCGGCTGCACGCACAGAAGGGTATTCTTGCCTGGTGTTTGGGGTAGAGAAGGGTATTCTTGCCTGGTGTTTGGGGTAGAATAGATGATGATTCGATTCCGCAGTATATACGCGACCCTGATGTTGGCGGCGCTGTCGTTGGGGCTGGTGGCTTGCGAGACGCCGGTCCAGATGCAGAAGTTCCCCGATTTAACATTCGCGCACCTTAAGCCGCTGAAGCTGAACGTCGCCAAGATCGAGGTCGTTTCCCAATACCGGGCGCCCTTGAAGGCGCCGAACGTCGAACATTTATTTCCGATATCGCCGGTCACGGCGCTGAAGCAGTGGGCCAAGGACAGGTTCAGGGCGGTCGGTCGTTCAGGCACGGCCCGACTGGTCATCCTCAACGCCGCCGCTATTGAAGCGCAACTCCAGAAAAAGACCGGCTTTACCGCGACCTTCACCAAGCAGCAATCGCAGCGCTACGACTTGACCGTTGAGGCCCGCCTGGAGGTCGCCAATGGCAGCAGCCGCGGCATCACCACGGCACACGCATCCCGGTTTTCAACCATCCGCGAGGATGCCTCCATCAATAATCGCGAGCGTTTGTGGTTTGATCTGACCGAGGCCCTGGTTGGCGACTTCGACAAGGCGATGGAAGAAAATATCCACAAACACCTGGGCAAGTGGCTGCGCTAGCGGCTTTTGTTTAACCGCAAATTCGTCGTCGCAAATGAGTCCATTTGCTCGGGATTTGCTCTTAGTTTAACCGCAAATTCGTCGTCGCAAATGAGTCCATTTGCTCGGGATTTGCTTTAGCTAGCCCCGCCAGAACGAGCGGCTGAACAGGCAAAGATGTCGACCCCTTCCCAAATTAACGAAACCATGCGGGCCTTCGGATACCCCGATAGCCTTATTTGCGAATACGACCATTGGGTCGTTCTCGCCCGGCCCAAACAGGCGACGCTGGGAGCGCTGGTGATGGTGTGTAAAGAATCCGCCCAGTTATTTGGCGCCATCAGCCGCGAAGCGTTCGGTGAGCACGAACAGGTTATCCGGGATATCGAGCAGGGCCTGAAGGCTTTCTCAGATTTTGAAAAAATCAACTACCTGATGCTGATGATGGTCGACAAGGAAGTGCATTACCACGTCTTGCCCCGTTATTCGGAAACCAGAAAATTCGAAGGTGTTGAGTATCCCGATCCCGGTTGGCCGGTGGCCCCGGACTTGGCCGCGGGAACGACCCTGGAGGGTGAAAACCTGGCAGCCATGGTGACGGGGTTGCGCGCCTGCTGGCCCGCCTAATCTCACTCTACCCCCGCCAGAACGAGCGGCTGAACAGCACAATTACCGTAAACAGCTCCAACCGGCCCAACAGCATGCCGCCGGTCAATAGCCATTTGGCGGCATCGGGCAGCGCCTGGAAGGTGCTCGATGGCCCGACGATGGGACCCAAGGCCGGGCCGACGTTGGAAATGGAGGTCGCGGCGGCGGAAAAGGCGGTCAGAAAATCCAGCCCCAGCATGCCCAACCCCGGCGCCAGCAAGGCGAACGACAGGAACCACACAAAGAAGAAGCTCAACACCGAGACGATGACCTCATCGGAAATCGGGCGGCGGTTGTATAGCGGGATAAACACCCCGTGCGGCTGCAACAGGTGGTGTATCTGGCTGCGGGCGGCGGCGTACAGCACCTGGAAGCGGAAAATCTTGATCCCGCAAGTGGTCGATCCGGCGCAACCGCCGATGAACATGATGAAAAAGAAAATCGGCAGCGCGAAGCTGCCCCAAAGGCTGAAGTCGGACGTGGCGTAGCCGGTACCGGTGATAATGGAAACAATATTAAAGGTCGCGAACCGCAACGCCAACACGGGGTCGAGGCCGTTTTGGAGCCACAGCCACCCGGCCGCCAGGACCACCACGATGCCAACCAGGGACAGGAAAAATTGCACTTGGGTATCGGAAAAAAGCGCCCGGAAATCGCCTTGCAGGGTCTTCAGGTACAAGATGAATGGTAACGAGCCGATGATCATGCCGACAACGGCGATGGCGTCGATGGCGGCATTGTTGAAATGCCCGATCGAGGCGTCGGCGGTGGAAAACCCGCCCGTGGCGATGGTGGTCATGGCGTGGGCGAAGGCATCGAACCCGGACATCCCGGCCAGCCAATAGGCCCCGGCACACGCGCCTGAAAGCAGCAAATAGATGACACCGATGGCGGTCGCGATCTGGGCGGCGCGGGGCAGCGCCTTTTCCGATTGATCGGAATTTTCCATGCGGAATAACTGCATGCCGCCGACCTTCAGCATCGGCAGCACGGCGATGGCCATGACGATGATACCGATGCCGCCCAGCCATTGCAGCAATGCCCGCCACAACAGAATTCCCTTAGGCGCGTTATTAAGATTGGTAATCACGGTTGACCCGGTGGTGGTGATCCCCGACATGGCTTCGAAAAAGGCGTCGGTGAAGTTAAGCCCCATGCTTGAATATACGAACGGCAGCGAGGCGAAGAACGTCAACGCCAGCCAGCTCAGCGTTGTCATGAGGAAGGCCTGGCGGATGGTCAGGCGCATGGCGCCGGCGCGGCTGGTCAACGCCATGGCGACGCCGACGAACAAGGTAACGCCCGACGAAATGGCGAACACCTCCCAATCGGAATGACCGGAGAAGGCATCCACGGTGGCGGGTATCACCAGCGCCAGCGTCGCCAGCAGAATGCCGATAACCATAAATATGGGCCGGAAATCCATGTGCGTCCCCCGTATGAATCACACGCTAGGTACTGAAGCCCGTAGCGGTTCCAGGGTCAAGAGAGGAAAAAGCGCGGCCCGGGTATTTCAGGCGCGATCAAGGCGTCGGATCAGCCGAAAGAGGCGGCATCGGCGGTCGGATTGCCGATCATCGACAAAAATTCCTTGCGGGTCGAGGCATCGTCCCGAAAGGCGCCGAGCATACGGCTAGTGACCATGGTCGCGCCGGGTTTGTGGATGCCGCGGGTGGTCATGCAATGATGCGCCGCCTCGATCATCACGGCGACGCCGCGTGGCTCGAGGACGTCGTTGATGGTATTGGCGATCTGGGCCGTCATCTTTTCCTGGATCTGCAGGCGCTTGGCATAAATTTCAACCAACCGGGCCAGTTTTGAGATTCCGACCACCCGGCGCCGCGGCAAATAGGCGACATGAGCTTTGCCGACAATCGGGGCCATGTGGTGTTCGCAATGGGATTCGAAACGGATGCCACGCAACAAAACGATTTCGTCATAGCCGTCGGTTTCATCGAAGGTGCGCGCCAGAATGGTTCTCGGGTCGGCCTTATAGCCGCTAAAAAATTCCTCATAGGAACGCGCCACGCGCGAGGGCGTATCCAAAAGCCCTTCGCGTTCGGGATCGTCGCCGGCCCACTTGATCAGCGTGCGAATGGCGTCTTCGGCTTCTTCGCGGCTGGGTTTGTCGGCGACGGGACTGATCGGCCCGCAGATATCGTCGAGCCTGGATTCCCCGGCGGGGCCTGCGTCGGGCGCACCATCCACTACCTTCAGGGGTTTCTTCGCTGTTACGGGCTTATTCATGAGACCATTCCGCCTTCTATCTATGATGGTGGATTAATGGATTTGTCCGCCCTGATAGGGGCTGTCGAGGGAAAAGGTGGGAATGATGACATCGAAACTTTTGCCGTGGTCGGTTTCCATTTGATAGGTGCCGTTCATGATACCGGACGGCGTGCTCAAGGGTGTGCCGGAGGTGTACTCAAAGGACTTGCCGGGCGGCAGCACCGGCTGCTCGCCGATGACGCCTTCGCCGCGGACCTCCTGAACGTTGCCGAGGGAATCAATAATCCGCCAGTGCCGCGTCATCAGTTGCACGGTGTCCGTCCCGTTATTTTCAATACGGACGTGATAGGCCCAAACAAAATGGCCATTCGACGGTTCGGATTGTTCATCCAGGTAAAATGGCTCGACGGTAATGGTGATGGCGCTGGTGGTTTCGGCGTAGGTGTTGGGCGCGGACATTCCATCTCTTCCCGGTGGCTGCATAAAAGTTCATGGGCGCAGGCAAATTCACTGCCCCATGCCCCCTATACTTATGCCCTGAGGGGTATTTTTCCAGCCCCATTCTGGAAAATTCATAAAACCCATTTAAATTCAATGGAATAATGTGAATTTTAAAGGGCGTTTAGTGCCTATTCGGCGGCGGCGCGGCGCCTTTTTTGCCACTGCACCGGGGCCGGCTTGAGGGCGAGGCCGCGACGTCCGCGTTCCGCCTCCGGCAAAACCGCCATGTTCGGCCATAATCCGTCTTCCAGGGTTTGGGCGTAAGGAAGATCCGGGGTGTGCGCCCTGATCGCCCGGGCGGCGGCGTGATGGTCGTAGTCCAACCCATAGAGCGCAATGTCGATTCCATCCTCACCGCCGGCGATGATGGAATACCAGCCCCGCGGGGTGGCGTCGTTGGCGGGCATGCCGATGGCGCCGGGGTTGTGCCAGAGACGCTCTCCCAAAATTTGAGTGAACGGCAACCCCGAATGGCCGCCGATGACGGCGTCGACGTTGAGACGGTCAATGATATCGGTCTTGGCGGCAATGGCGGTCGAGGCGAAAACGTATTCGGAGATGTTCTGATCGGCGCCATGGATGACGGCAAAACGCCGGTCGCCGATGGTGAACCGCAGTTGCCGGGGCAGGTTTTGCATCCAGACCAGCGCGCCTTCATCAAGAACCGCCGCCGCATGGGTGAACCAGTCTTCCGACCACGCCGCGCAGTCGCTGTCTTTTTCGAAACCGCAATTGCAGTCGGCGGCATTGAAGCCCAGCGATTCCTCGCAATTTCCCATCACCACGTGAACCCCGGCGCTGCGGACAAGATCGACGCTGGCTTGCGGGTCGCCGCCATAGGCGACAACATCGCCGGTGCAGATCATGCGTTCAGCCGGAATGCCATGGTTGCAGGCTTCCGCCAACACTGCCTCGGTCGCCTGGGCATTGGAATACGGGCCGCCGAAACACAGCATCGGGCCGTCCAGAATGCCCAGGTCCAAAATTAGAGTTTCCGTCATTCGGGGCTGCCCTCCGGACTGCACGACGCGCCGCCGAGGACGCAGAACTTGGCGCAATGGGGATGATTGAGCTGCACCGTTTTCGCCGCCTGAGTCAGGTCATGGCCGAGCTCGAACGCGGTATCATAAGGCAGCAGCGTGCATGGCACCACCGACGCCCGGTCCTGGCCCCGGTGTTTGACGATCATGCGCGACGTCGCGCACATCATGGATTCCGGCGCGACGCCCAGGATATCCCAGCAATGGGTGGTGATTTCGGGGACATCGGCGGCGGCGTCCATCTCCGGGAACAATACCAGCGCCGCCGGGTCATCGGCATCGACGGGGATGGCCGCGGCCTTGAACAGGCCGCCATAGCCCCGGCGCGCGTCGGCGTCACTTTCATCCCAACAGGTGCGCCCGGCGATGGTGATCTTAAAACCGCATTCGGCGAGCCAGCGCAGGCCCTTGATCATCGTTGCCCAGGTGTCGGCACCCCGAACCGCTTCGTGCTTGGCTTTGGTGAAATGATCGACCGAAACCCTGAGCGTCAGCGCCTGGCCGTGGCGGTTGAGAATTTCCAGCAGCCGCGTTCGCTTGTTCAACAACGGCTTCATGGCATTGGTCAGCACCAGCACCCGGTAGCCGCTGGACAACGCCAGCTCGATCATGTCCGGCAATTCCCGGTTCATGAACGGCTCGCCGCCGGTGAAGGCGATTTCCTCGACCGGCAGGCGTTCGCTTTTGATCTCGTCCAGAAACCCCCGCACCTCGGCCATCGTCATGTAGGCGAGCCGGTCATTGGTGGGGCTGGAATCCATGTAGCAGTTCTGACACGTGATATTGCAGAGCGAACCGGTGTTGAACCAAAGGGTTCTGAGGCGCGTCAGCGCGACGACGGCGCGCTGCACGCCTTCGGCGGTGATGTTAGGGTCCTGGAATTTGCGTGGGTCCAAGGACTTGTTCGGAAATGTCGAGCCTTTGGGCATGAGGACTGTTTAGCCCTCCGGCGGGGACATTCCAACCAAAAACCCGGTGATTTAGCCCCTGTCGCGGTCAAAGGTTCGTGAACGCCGCCGGTATGCGGCGATGCCAGGTCATGAGACTTTTCCAAGGTTCGTTAGTAAGGTATGGGTAACGGAAGGCGGGCGTAGTTCAACGGTAGAACGAAAGCTTCCCAAGCTTTAGATGAGGGTTCGATTCCCTTCGCCCGCTCCAACCGCCGCTTCTAAATTCGGCTCTTTCGAGCCTTTCTCTACACATTTGATGCCCTTTGCGATAAAATGACTCATGAACCTGGGGCAATGATCATGCAACCGTTCGTGAAGGTTAAAACATGCTGCCCATTAGGCGTATTGATCCTCTTTTTTCTCACGGTTGAAGCGAGAGCAGGATGGGTCGAGGACGAAAAAACACCGACGGCGTTTTCGCTATTTTGCAGCCGGGTCGATACCAACAGAGATGGAAAGCATTTTCCCTCAAAGAGCCCGGGCGTTACCGAATTCAAGTTTGAGAAGAAGGGCAAGTGCGGCTTCAAGGCTTGTGTGCGCTGGCGGGTTCAAGAACCGGAGGGGGTGAAGGCGTTTTCCGCAAGGGTGCTGCGTTTCTCCGAATGGCGTGTACAGGGGAAACGGCGGTTTCTGTTTGATGGAATCGCGGGAAGTTACGATTTTTCCAATCTGTATATCAGCTATTTCCCGGATACTTTATCGTTGGTGTGGCTGGACAGGTTTGGCTCGGGGTTAAGCAAAATAGAAACCTTCAATTGCGCCGGCATTCAGAACCTCGAAGAATAGCGGCGCGCCCCCTTGACGTTTTCCCTCAACCGCCGTTGGCGGCCCAGATTTCCTTGACCTTTTCGGCCAGCGCCATTGGATCGAACGGTTTGGCGATCACGCCCAACGCCCCCATTTCCTTATAGCGCTCGACCTCCGACGGCATCGCCTTGGCGGTCAGAAAGATCGCCGGCACCCTTTTCAGGACATCGATTTTCCACAACGCCAACAGCGTATCGGGGCCGTCCATGCCCGGCATCATGACATCCAGCAGCAGGATATCGGGCTCGAATCCAGCGGCTTTTTCCAGCGCCTCGGCCCCGGATCCGCAGATCAGAACCTCATAGCCACCGACCGTTTCCAAGGCCAGTTTGGCGACCTTTTGGATGTCGGTTTCATCCTCGACATACAGAATTTTTTGCAATGCCTCGCTCACGACTCGTTCTCGTCCTTCTTAACCCCCCTGGTTTCTCTACACATATGCTCTTAAGCCGGTTTTTCCCCGATGCCGGTGGTCCGTTCCATATAACGCGGCTGGTCGCCGTAGTCGCATACAGCGTAATGCATTAAAGAACGATTGTCCCACATTACCACATCCCCTTGGCGATAGCGGTGGCGGAAGCAGAATTCCGGCTGCGTCGCGTGATCGTACAGAAAGCCCAGCAGCACGACGCTTTCATCGGCGCTGAAATTTTCCAGCCCCGTCGTATTGCCGGGAGTAACAAACAAGGATTTGCGACCGGTTTCCGGATGGCTGCGGACGACCGGGTGGACGGCGTGGTTCGCCCCGGTGAGGTCGTCTTCGACGACCACCGGCTTGGCAAACTGGGTGGCGGCGGTCTGGGCAAAGTCGTTATGGGCGCGAAGCGGCGCTAACATTTCCTTCATGGCATCCGATAGCGCCTCATAGGCCGCCGTCATGTTGCAAAATATGGTGTCGCCGCCACAGTCGGGGATTTCGATGGCGTGCAGGATCGAGGCCGCCGCCGGGCGTGACTTGAACGAAACGTCCGAATGCCAATAGGTGCCGGCGCCGGCGCGCCCCCTGGGTGTGCCGTTTTCGAGCTGAATGGAAACCCGATAGATTTCCCGATGGTCCGGGTGCAGGTAGCGGCTGACGGTTTCCTGCAAGGGGATTTCCCCCGGCGCCCCGAACAGCGGCCCAAAAAGGCGGCTGAATTGAATGTGTTGTTCGGTGGTAAGGCGCTGATCCCGAAGCACCAGCAATCCGCCCGCATCCAGCCAGCATTGGCGAATGTCGCTGGCAAGGTTTTCGCCGATCGGTTGGGCCAGGTCCAAGCCGGTGATTTCCACACCCAGGACCGGCGATAGCGGGTTGACGGTGAAGCTCATAGGTATTCTTTTACACCATCGGTCGCCGTCTCTCAAAATCATCTCCGGCCCGGCCCCGTAACAGCCAGCAAGGATCAAAGACATGTTCGAGCTTTCCGACACCCAGAAACAGCTTCAGGCCACCGCCCGTACGCTGGCCGAAAAAGTGTTCGCGCCGCGCGCCGCCGAAATCGACCGCACCGAAGAATACCCCTGGGATAACGTCCAGGCCCTGACCGATGCCGGGCTGATGGGGATGACCATTCCAGAATCCTACGGCGGCCTGGGTTTGAGCTATCTGGATGCGGTGTTGGTGGTCGAGGAAATCGCCAAGGTTTGCGGCGTCACCGCGCGTATCGTTGTCGAAGGCAATATGGGCGCCATCGGGGCGGTCATGGCATACGGCTCGCAAGCGCAAAAACTAATCGCCGCAGGACTGGTGCTCAAGGGAGACAAACCGGCGATCTGCATCACCGAGCCGGGGGCCGGCAGTGCGGCGTCTGAAATGACCACGCGGGCCGATAAGAAGGGTGACGTTTATGTGCTCAACGGGATCAAGCACTGGATCACCGGCGGCGGCGTCTCAAAGCTGCATTTGATTTTCGCCCGCGTTTTCGAAGACGGCGAGGCCCAGGGCATCGCCGGGTTTATTTGTGTCCGCGACCCCGAAGGCGGCATCGAGCCCAAGGGCCTGCGGATCGGCGCCCGCGAGCCGACCATGGGACTCAGGGGTATCCCCGAGACCGAGATCATTTTTGAAGACTTGGAAATTCCCGCCGACATGGTGCTGGTGCCGCCCGAAGGTCTCAGACGCGGCTTCGCCGGTTTAATGACCGCCTATAACGCGCAGCGGGTCGGTGCGGCGACGGTGGCCTTAGGCATTGCCCAAGGGGCGTATGAACTGGCCTTGGATTATGCCCGTGATCGCCGGCAATTCGGCCGCCCGATCGCCGAGTTCCAGGGCCTGCAATGGATGTTGGTGGACATGGGCATCGGCATCGAGGCGTCGAGGCTGATGATTCATCGAGCCGCCGCCGGCGCCGGGAATGTGTCCGGCTACGGTTTCCCCGATATCACGCAGGCGGCGCAAGCCAAGGTGATGGCGTCGGAAACGGCGATCAACGTGACCAACGATGCCCTGCAAGTGTTCGGCGCGGCGGGCTATTCGCGAAACCTGCCGCTGGAACGCATGGTTCGGGATGCGCGCATGTTCACCATCGGCGGCGGCACGGCGCAAATCTTGCGAACCGTCATCGCCTCGCAAATCCTGGAGATGAAGCTGCCGCAAACCCGGGACGGGCATTCGAAGCTTGCGGATAAAGAAGCCGCGAAAAAGTAAAGTCTGAAGGATTACCCCTCGGCAGGCTCTTGAACCTCGAGAAGCTCGTTAACGGCGGCCATCATGTCTTCTTCCGTGAAGGGCTTGGCCAAGGCCCGGTCCGCGCCCTGGATGGTGGCGGCCCTTAAGGCCTTGTTCTTATCCATGCCTTCAACGCCGGCGGAAATGGCGATGATTTTGATATTGGGCCAGCGTTCCTTGATTTTGGCGATCCCCTCGATGCCGCCGATACCGGGCATGAAAATGTCGATTACCGCCAGATCGAAATGCATGCGTTCCATATCCGTAAACACCACCTCCACCGTTTCGGCCTCCAGCGTTTGAAAGCCGTTTTTGGACAGCATGTCGGCGACGATGGACCGGATGGTCGAACTGTCGTCAATAACGAGGATGGTTTTCCGTTTATTGGCCATGGCTCGTTTTAGGCGCGGTCAGTCAAACATGCTGTCGATGGCGGCCTGGGAAACGGCTGGGCCGTTGATCTGCGGGCCTTCCAGGGTGATGCCGCCATCAATGCGGTTGATCCCCCGGTTCTTGTCCCTGCGGTTGGATTTTTTTGCACCCTTGCCGCCGGCCAACGCGGAAACGCCGTCAACGGTTTCGCCGATGGCGGTGACGGTGCGCGTGATCTTGGCGATCCGCTGTCCGGTCAGGTCTTGAAATGAGCAGGCCTCGAAAATATCACCGGTTTGTTGGGCAATTTTTTTTAGTTTCATCTTGGTGCCGCGTTCCTTGGTTTTTGCGGCGATGGCGTCGGCGGTATCCTGAATTCCTTCGCACGCCGTCATCATGGCGTCGGTGGCGTCGGTGATTTCATCGCCCAGGGCGTCCAATTCCGCAAGCGTTGCGGCGAACAGGTCGGCGCTACCGTTATGCATTCTGAGGCCGTCAAGTTCACGGCGAATCCCCGCCATCCGGCCGCGCAGAGTGGCGCCTTTTCCTGTCGATGCGGGGTTCTGTTCTTTGTGTTTAGAGGCACTGGTCATTGGCCGGTTCTCACATTACATGTTGAATTCCAGGGTTGATGTTGCGCCATCGTAACGTTTTGATGGTTTCTGGTAAGGTTCAGGATGTTTCAAAATGTGTCAAACGTGGTTACATGCCTGGCGGAACAGTAGGGAGGCTTATAGATGGAAAAAATCCGAAAAACAGAGGATGAGTGGCGCCAACAGCTGACGACCGAACAATTTAATGTCTGCCGCAAGAAGGGCACGGAACGGCCTTTCACCGGCGAATACGAAAACGCCAAGAACACCGGCGTTTATGTCTGTGGGTGTTGTGGGCACGCGTTGTTTTCATCCTCGCATAAGTTCGATTCCGGCACCGGCTGGCCGAGTTTCTGGAAACCGGTGGCCGACGATGCGGTTGAAACGAAGCCGGATAGCGGCTTGTTTATGAGCAGGACCGAGGTTCTTTGTCCCCGGTGTGACGCCCACCTGGGTCACGTATTCGACGACGGGCCGAAGCCGACGGGGATGCGCTATTGCATCAATTCGGTGTCGCTGAAGCTGGAGCCGGAAAAAAACTAGACCGCCGGCTCCCACGGCTTGCCACCGCGCCTTGGTTGCGGGGAAGGCTGTGGCAACGGCTGTGGACGTCTGGACGCCGGGGGTGTTGTTGTCGCGGTTGCCGCGGGGGCCGCCTTGAGGTTGGCAGGAAAGGCGGCTGGGGACGAAATCGCCGCGGCGGGTTGCGCGCCTGTCGGCCTTCTTTTTCTTGGCCGCCGTTGAACCATATCGGGATCGCGCAGCTGGGCGATGCGCTTGGGCGTTCCGTCTGGGGCCTTGAAAAACCAAAACATCCAGGCATTTTCATTGCCGTCGATCACCGCCTGGCTAAGCTGGTTGAGACTGTCGTGGCCACGGCTGTCAAGACTGTCGCCGCCCAACCGCCACCGCCCCCGGACCACCCGGGCGGTGTAGGGGCGACCTTTGTAGGTGCGGAATATCTCAAATCCCTCGGCAAAAAAATACCGTAGGTGGCGTCCTCGAAGCCTTCGGGTGGGCGGTCTGGGCGGGTTTGGGTCTCCGCGCAATCCAACAAATGCCGGAGAATATGCTCTTCAGACTGCCCCCCGCTTTGGCGGCGCGCCTGGAGTTTAAAAAACACCTCATCGGAAATGGTCAGATGATGCATACGCCAAGTTGATACGCGAAAGGGGTGAAAAACTCAATCTATAAATCTATATAATAGATCACTGCTGTCCGGCAATTTTGCCGATGCCGTAGCATAACGCACTGATAGAGAATAGAAAGCGGGTTTTAGGAGGTGTTACCGACTTGAACGCAGATTTGAGAGACTGGGCTTTTTTTGCCCCGGAGTTTCTCAAT
>JAQBYB010000037.1 GCA_027624235.1 Pseudomonadota bacterium
CTTCGATAGAGAATCTCAAAATATGAATCGCTTCAGGTGTTTATCCCGTTAAGTCGGGTACTGTGGTACCGAATTTTAGATTCAGATGACTAGCAATTACTGGGACATAATACTTAATTATTTACTCCGGCGTTTTTAAGGTGTGTGGCCCCCGGCCTTGCTGCCCCCGTCCTGGGACAGGCATCTATTTCCAAGGCAAAACCGGCCAGTCCCTTCAAGTGACCGCCATATGGTACTCCCACGGTCAGGCTATCGGCCCCCTTGACTTTCCCCGCAAATGTTCTATATTTGTTCCAATTGTTTGCGGCGCTCTTTGACATCGTGAATACGGTTGCCATCAACGCCTTTCATGACGCGCCTGTTGGCCTGTTTGTGAATGGGGGCAAAGGCCGGCGTTTCGTTGGCGGCCGGGTTATTTTTGCTCCCTGTCCGGGCCGCGCCCGTCCCCGCCTCTTGGCCAAAATGACGACAAATGACGACATTTTCGCCTGCTTTTTGGACCAGAAACGTGCAAAATCAATATGTTGGCGTGATTTCGGGGGCTAAAAATGACGACTTTATGACGACATTGGGACGACATCAGGACGACATCAGGACGACATTAGGACGACATCGTGACGACATCAGGACGACATCAGGACGACATCAGGACGACATCAGGACGACATCAGGACGACGGGCGCCTTGAGCCCCCCGGCCCGGCGACCCCGACTAGGATGCCCTTGCAAAAAGCCCCCTGCCCCTTGCAAAACCCCCTTCTGCCTCCCTATATTAGCGGTGCCGGCTTGCCGGCTATGGTGATAAACGCCTATCGGAATAAGCGTTACGGACCCGGGGGCAGTACCCGGCGCCTCCACCAATTTCTTCCTTACCCGGTTACGGGCCAAGGAATTCATGGGGGCGAAACAGGATCGACGTGCGTGGTAAAGGTTAGGTTTTTGCTCGGTGAGGTACCACCGTTATCGGTCCACAAATCATAGTTGCCAACGATAACTATGCTCAGGCTCGTCTCGCTGCTTAACGCAGTCGGATGAACCTATGTCTATAGTCCTCGGGATTTAGCATCTCGGGGCGGGGTTCGGGAGGCACCTGGCAACAGAAGCCTCCCACTTTATTTTTGTATACATTCCGCCGTTTTTTAAGTCTTTCATGGCCGTCATGGACGGGCTAGAAAGGGGGTATGGATCAGGATCCCTTCCAGTATGATACTTGGATCGAAGAGGCGCTCAAGAGCGTTATCCGGCGGTCACTCAATTACGCCGCCGAAAACGGTCTGCCCGGCGAGCATCATTTCTTTCTGTCCTACCGAACCGATGTCGAGGGCGTCGAAATGCCCGGCTATCTGAAAGCCGAGCACCCGGAAGAAATGAGCATCGTCCTGCAACACCAGTTCGACGAGTTGATCGTCAACGAGGACGCCGTCTGGGTGACGCTCAAATTCAGGGGCAAGCCCGAACGTCTTCGCATTCCCTTCGCGGCGATGGTGTCCTTCGCCGACCCGTCGGTGAACTTCGGCCTGCAACTGAAAATGTCCAGCGAGCCGGAAGACGGCATGGAACTGGGGGCATTGTCGGCGCGGAATTTTGATACCGACACGACCGATGACGACGCCGATGACAGGGCCGCCCCGGCTGTCGGCCACGCAACGGGTGAAGTCATCGCGCTGGACGCCTTTCGTAAAAAATAACGAAGCCCCCGTCGCGTGAGGACAGCGCCATGAGTGATTACAACCATCACAAAATGTTCCCCCTAGGGAAAAACGGGCGCGGCGCCGATACACCCTGGCGCAAGCTGACCGGCGAGCATGTTTCCACGGCGACGTTCGAGGGCGAAACCGTGCTGAAGGTGGACCCCAAAGCCCTGACCCTGTTGGCGGCGGAAGCCTTCAAGGATATCTCACACCTTCTCCGGCCCCGGCACCTTGAACAACTGGCCAGCATCCTCGACGACGATGAGGCGTCGGACAACGACCGCTTCGTCGCTTTGGATCTGTTGAAAAACGCCAATGTCGCCGCCGGCGGCGTGCTGCCGATGTGCCAGGACACCGGCACCGCCATCATCATGGCCAAGAAAGGCGGCAACGTCTGGACCGGTGGCGGCGACGAGGCGGCGCTGTCGGAAGGCGTGCTCAAGACCTTCACCGAAACCAACCTGCGCTACAGCCAGGTCGCGCCGCTGGACCTGTTCCTGGAAACCAACACCGACAACAACCTGCCGGCCCAGATCGATATCTACGCCGACGAAGGCGACGCCTATAAATTCCTGTTCATCGCCAAGGGCGGCGGCTCCGCCAACAAGACGTTCCTCTACCAGGAAACCAAGGCGCTGCTGAACCCGGAAAGCCTGACGCGGTTTCTGGATGAGAAACTCCGCACCCTGGGCACCGCGGCGTGTCCGCCCTATCATCTGGCCGTGGTCATCGGCGGCACCAGCGCCGAGCTGAACCTGAAAACGGTGAAGCTGGCCAGTTGCCATTACCTGGACGACCTGCCGACCAAGGGCAATCTATACGGCCAGGCCTTCCGCGATCTGGAATGGGAACAAAAAATATTCGGGATGACGCAACGCTTGGGCATCGGGGCGCAGTTCGGCGGCAAATATTTCTGCCACGATGTCCGCGTCATCCGGCTGCCCCGCCACGGCGCGTCGTGCCCGGTCGGCATCGGCGTGTCGTGTTCCGCCGACCGCCAGGTGCTCGGCAAGATCACCGCCGACGGCGTCTTTATTGAGCAACTGGAAACCGACCCGTCGAAATATCTGCCCGACGTCACCGACGACCATCTCGATGCGGATGGCGGCGGCGATGTCGTTGAAATCGACCTTAACCAGCCGATGGCCGACGTCCTCGCGGAACTGACCAAGCACCCGGTCAAGACGCGGCTCAGCCTGACCGGGTCGATCATCGTGGCGCGCGATATCGCCCATGCCAAACTCAAGGAACGCCTGGATGCCGGCGACGGCCTGCCGCAATACTTCAAGGACCATGGCGTCTATTACGCCGGACCGGCGAAGACGCCGAAAGGCATGGCGTCGGGATCGTTCGGGCCGACCACGGCGGGGCGCATGGATTCCTACGTTGACCAGTTTCAGAAAGCCGGCGGCTCGATGATTATGCTGGCCAAGGGCAATCGGTCCAATGCCGTGACCGAGGCCTGCAAGGCCAACGGCGGCTTTTATCTGGGTTCCATCGGCGGCCCGGCAGCCCGGCTGGCGCAGGACTGCATCACAAAGGTGGAACTGGTCGAATTTGAGGAACTCGGCATGGAAGCGATCTGGAAGATCGAGGTCGTCAACTTCCCCGCCTTCATCGTCGTCGACGACAAGGGCAACGATTTCTTCGCCGAATTCGCCTACCCCGCACCGGCGCCCATCCATAACGGCTGACCATGCCCCATCTCCTCTACAACGGACCCAAGGACGCGCCCTTGACCGTCGCCTTGGCCCATGGCGCCGGGGCGCCGATGGATAGCCCGTTCATGGCGGCGTTCGCCGAAGCGCTGGCGGCGGCGGGATTTCGCGCCGCCCGGTTTGAATTCCCCTATATGAGGGACCGCCGCGACACCGGCATCAAAAAGCCGCCCAACCGCGCGCCTGTTTTGCTCGACACCTGGCGCGAGGTTATCGATATGCTCGGCGCCGACACGCTGGTCATCGGCGGCAAGTCCATGGGCGGGCGCATCGCCTCCATGGTCGCCGCCGAGATGGAACAACAAGGCGTGGGGGTCCGCGGGCTGGTCTGCCTCGGCTATCCATTCCACGCGCCGGGCAAGCCGATCAACCCGGACCGCTTGTCGCATCTGGAAAACCTCAAGACGCCGGCGCTGTTTTGTCAGGGCACCCGCGACACGCTGGGCGGGCGCGACGATGTCGAGACCTATACGCTGTCGAAGGCGATCACCATGCACTGGCTGGAAGACGGCGACCACGGCTTCAAGCCGAGGAAGACGTCCGGCTTCACCGAGGCCGAACACTGGCAAAGCGCGCTTAACGCCATCGTTCAATTTCTCGGGCGGGTTTGAGGGGACGGCGATGTTTCCCACCGATCCCACCGTGCTCGCCGGTTTCCTCGCCACCGCCGTCGCCGTCGTCATCTCGCCGGGACCGGACACCATTATCATCCTGCGCCATTCCCTGGGCAGTGGCCGCGGCGCGGGGCTGGCGGCGGTTTTGGGGGTGCAGTTGGGATTGGTCGTTCACACCATGCTGGCGGTGGTCGGTATTTCCCTGATTATCGCCTCGTCACCGGTATTGCTGAACGGCCTCGCCTCCATCGGGGCGGCGTATCTGGCCTGGCTCGGTTTCAAAAGCCTCAAAGGCGGCGGCGGACTAACCTTCGATGCCGCCGGGGCCGCCGCCGGAAACTCCGGGCGGGCGCTGCGCGAAGCGGCGCTGTGCAATCTTCTCAATCCCAAGGTGATTCTGCTGTTCCTGGCGCTGTTTCCAAACTTCATCGATTACCAGCGCGGCAACGTTACCGAACAGTTGATCGGGCTGTCGGTGATCCTGATCGTCATTAACACCATCTGGCAGGCGCCGATGGCGCTGGCGGCGGACGCGCTGCGCCGCTGGATGGCCAACCCCGCCGTGCTCAATGGCGTCAACCGGGCCTCGGGGGCAACGTTGCTGATCATGGCGGCGCTGATGCTGGGCCAGAATCTGCGATAGCCGGAAATTCCACCATGCCCGTCAGCCCCGAATACCTTGATTACCTTCTCGACATGCTGACGCCGCTTGGCCCTGTTCAGTCGAAGCGCATGTTCGGCGGCGCCGGGCTTTTCATGGACGGCACCATGTTCGGGCTGATTGTCGATGATGTTCTATACTTGAAGGCCGACGAACAAACCCAAAGCGATTTCGAGGACCAGGGCATGGGGCCTTTCACCTACCAAAAGAAATCCCGCAAGGAGCCCGTGGCGCTGAGTTATTTCGAGGCGCCGCCGGATGTGATCGAGGACTCCGATGCGCTCTCGGCCTGGGGCCGAAAGGCCTGGGAAGCCGCCAGACGGGCGGCGAAATGACCCCCGCAACATTGATTCCCTCCGACGCCGCCATGGCCCGCATCCGCAAGCGGTCGGTGACCATCGCCGGGCACGCGACCTCGGTGTCCTTGGAAGAAGCATTTTGGCAACGGCTTAAGGGCATCGCCAAGCAGCGCGGGCTTTCGCTCAACGCCATGATTTCCGAAATCGATCAGGAGCGACCGGAGACCGCGCCAAATACCAAGCCCGGCAACCTGTCCAGCGCGATCCGGGTCTTCGTGTTGCGCAATGCGGCCTCTTAGCGCCGCTTGAACAAGTCCCGCAACAGGTCGGCGGGATTGACCTTTTGCTGCTGCTGCTGCTGTTGGGGTTGCGGCGGGGGCGGCTCATTGCCGGTCCCGGTGCTGCCTTCGGTTTGTGGTTGTGGCGCGCCGCCGCCCAGGATCCCCTGCAAAATGCCGCCAACGCCTTTCGGCAGCTTCTTTAATAATTTGTCGGCGCCGGGGATCGGCAAGCCGCCGCCGGTCAGCTTCGAGGTGTCGAGGTTGATATTCGGCTTATCGAGGCGGCCGCGCACCGTGAACGGCACCGACTGGGTGGCGTCGCGCCGCGTCTGCTTGGAAATCAGCGCGGTCAGGAAGTTCTGCGACAATTGCACCTGACCTTTGACGTCGATCAGCCAGCGCGGCAGGTCGATGGAGCCGGCGGCGTTGCCGTTGCCCATGCTCGCCGCGATCTTCATATCCTGGGTGTTGGCGATGCCGTTGCTGATATTGAAACTTCCCGACAGATCGACCACCCCGGCGGGTTTGTTCGCCCCGCCGAACGTCCCGCCGAACTGGTTCAGCGCCGAGACCAGCCCGAGCGCGCCGGCCATCATGCCGCCGGCGTTCCCTTGCTGAACGTCGACGCCCTGCAGGCGCACTGAGCCGCTACCGCCCAAGCCGCTGATCATGGCGGCGACGGACGCCCCGGCGGTTTTAAGATTTGCTTGTAAACCCATTTTTCCCGACGCCATGGACTCGCCAGTGAACGCCCGGGTGGCTTCGCCGACGTTGACGTTTTCAATCGCCACGACGGTTTCAATGCGCGGACGGGCAGTCGTCGTTGCCTTTGCCGTCGCCTGCAGGGCGCCACCGAAAAGAACCCCGGTCAGCTTGTCGGCACTGATCTGCCCTTGGCCTAAGCGCAAGGACAGGTCAGCGTTGGTGAGCTTGTATTTTTCAAATTGAAGAGACGGTGATTTAAAGGCGACCTGGGCGTCGACCCCATCCAGGCCGGACAGATCAACAGGATCGCTGGACCAGCGGGAATTGCCACGGTGGGTGGCGACGGGAATGACTTTTAACCCCGGCCACAGCGCCGCCGTCTTTTGCGCCGGCATAAACGGGTCGATGACGATGGCGCCGGCGTTCAGGTTGGCCTTGATGTCGGGGCGCGGGCCGGAAAGACCGACGACGATGTCGCCCGACAGGCTGGCGGCGCCGGCCTTGAGCGTCAACCCGGTCAGTGTAATCTCTTTAGGCCCGCCGCGAAGCCGGGCCTGAACATCAAGAGCGCCGATTTTTCCGGACGGCCGATAGCCTGTGGCGATGGTCCTCAGCAGGCGCGCCAAATCAGGGTGGCGGACGTTTAGGCTAACGTCGGCCATATCGCCGATGGGCAGCGTGTTCACCTTGCCGGACACGGCAACACTGCCGCCGGCGGCTTTCAGGTCAAGGGTGATGGCGGGGGTCAGCAAATTGCCGTCAATCGTCCCATCAACCGTGACCGGCCCCAGTTGTTTGGCGGTGACCGCCCCGACCCCGGCCAGCTTGAGAAGCCGCGTCGCGTCCTTGGCCTTGAGTTGGATGGTCATCTTTTTGACGGTCGGAATAACCGCCAGCCCGTCGACCTCTCCGAACAGGGTCGCCGTCGCCCCGGCGCCGGTCAGGTTGACCTTTATTATCGGGGCCAGCAGGGATCCGTCGATGCGCCCGTCCACGGCCACCGGGCCTAAGCCCTTGAGCGCCGGGGGCGGCGGTTGCCCGATAAACTGCAACACCTTGGCGACATCGGCGGCGTTGGCCTTGAACGTCAGCGCCGACGCCTTCGGCACCCCGCCAAGCCCGTCGAGAGACCCGGCGGCGGACAGCTCGGCACCGGCGACCTGATCAATGCTGAGACGACCGATATCGAGCTTGCCGTTATAAAGGGTGCCGTTGAAGAAGGCGTTTTTGACGGGATTGCCACGATAGACCAGGGAATTGACCCGCGCCTTGAGATTGGCGTCGAGCAGGGTCAGGGGCTTGAGCGCCGCAAATGGCCCCGCCCCCTTCGCCACCGCCTTGCCTTTGTCTTCAGCTTGGTCTTTTCCTTGATCCGATGCCGCTGCGGCTTGCGGTTCTGTCTTCTTGGTCCCGCCCGGCTTTGGCAAATACGCGTCCAGGTTAAGCCGGTCAATGGTAACATCGGCGCCGAAAGACAGTCTGCGGGTTAGCGCCAGGGTGACGCCGCCGGTCAACCGGGAAGAATCAAATTGCAGATCGAGCCCCGTCAACTGAACGCTTTCCGGTACCGCCACGACGCGGGTCGCCAGCGTCATCTTGCGAAGCCGGTCGGGCGCGACGCCCTGAATGTCGGTTCCCAGCCACTTGAGCACGCCGCGAAGGTCGTTGACCGTGCTTTCCAATTTACCCTCGAAGCGGGGTGCGCCATTGGCGACCGTTGCAAAACCGAACACCGCCATGTCGGAACCGCCAGGGAACTGCGCCGAAAGCTGGGACAGCGTGATTTCACCATTGGCCAATTCGGCGTTTATCTGCGCGTTGCGGATGACACCGCCTCGATAGGTCACGGCCTCGGCCGAAAAGGCCAGCGAGGCATTGATGTTGGCGGGCAAAGATATCGCCGGTTCAGCCGCCCCCTTGGCGCCGCCAGCGACCGGCGTTGCCGCCGACGGCAAGGCTTGAGTCTCAGACTCCCCAATGGCTTTATCCGACGTCTCAGGGAGACTCAGCCATTTATCCATATCGATCCGATTGGCCCCCATGCGCACCGCGACGTTGGCCGTCTTGCCTAACGTCACACTTACATCGCCGTTGGCCTGGGTGCTGCCTAGCCGGGCCGAAAAGCCCTTGGCCTCGGCGCCATCGGCGCCGGCGGTGACGGTCGCCTCAATTCCAAAGGCCTGATTTAAAGCCCCCGGCAAGGTTCCGGGGCGGAGCGCCTGAATCACGGCGGCCAAGGATGTGCCTTCGCCTTTGATTTTTCCTTTGATCTTGGGCGTATCGGCAATGCCGACCAGGGTCCCGTTCATTTGCAGAGCCAAAGCGCCGGGCGTCATGCCGAGCTTTAAATTGAACGGCACCGTGCGCCCATGAATGATCTCGCCGACATTGAGATCATAGTTCAAGGGCACACCGCGAAGCTTAAGCCCGCCGGCGCTTTCGACCGGCCCCGCCAGCGAGGCGGCGGCGAAGGTGGCATTGATCGCCTCTACGCGTTCAAAGATGCCGCCTTTCGTATCCCGGTAGGTCACCGTTCCGTTTTCGATACTGACATTCTCAAGGGCAATGGCCGGCATTGAACCCGATGCGGGGGCGGGGGCGGGGGTTGGCGTCGCGCCTGCGGGCGGCGGCACGGACGCGGTATTTCCGGTTGCGGTTTTTTCCCCGCCGGTATCGAACACCCAATTGCGGCGGCCATCGGCGAGAACTTCCAGTTCGATTTCCGGGTTGACCAGCTTGACCTGCTCGACCTTGACCTGGCCACCCAACAGCGGCGCCAGGGCGATGCGAACCTCAAGCGATTTCAGCCGCACCATGTTATTGGAGGCGGCGCCCTTGATGTTGGCCAGCAGGACGTTTTGGACAATCAAGGCCGGCGCCGGCAGGACGGTAATTGAAATGTCGCCGTTAATAATCAAAGCACGCCCGGTGGCGTTCCTGGCCTGGGCCTGGATATCGCTTTTGTACTGATTCCAATCGACCATGCCGGGCCCGATCAGCGCGGCGGCGACGACAACCACCAACAACACGCCGATGGCCCAAAATATTTTCTTCACGCGTCTTTCTCCCGGGTCGGTGGCGATTGAAAAGCCCCAAAACCCCCATATCGAAAGGTCTTTGCAGGGAGTGTAATCTGACTATCCGGCAAGGGCAAACTATGCCCCAGTCAAATTTTGGTGAAGCACGAGGATGGCCCGGAAATCATTGACATTGGTCAGCGTCGGGCCGGTCACGACCAGATCGTCGAGGGCCTCAAAAAAACTATAGGCGTCGTTGCCGTTAAGAAAGTCAGCGGCGTCCAGCCCCGCCGCCTTGGCGCGGGCCAGGGTCTCCGGCCCGATCACCGCACCGGCATTATCTTCCGACCCGTCGATGCCGTCGGTATCGCAGGCAATGGCATGGATGGCGTCCGCGCCTTCCAGCGCCTCGGCCAGGGCCAGCAGGTATTCGGTGTTGGGACCGCCGCGCCCGCCGTCACCCTTGATCGTCACCGTGACCTCGCCGCCGGACAGCAACACCGCCGGCGCCTTCACCGGGCCGTCGCCCGCCGCCACCGCTCGCGCTAATCGGGCATGTTCACGGGCGACGTCCCGGGCCTCGCCTTCGATCGCATCGCCGAGGATCAACGCCGTCAGACCCAGGTCTTTGGCTTTTTTCGCCGCCGCTTCCAGGCTGCCCTGGGGGCGGGCGATCATCCGCGTCTCGCCACCTTTAAAAATCGCATCACCGGGTTTCGGGGTTTCCGCCCCACCGCCGTTCAGCCACGCGGTCACGTTTTTCGGCACCTGGATGGAGAATTTCTCAAGCACCGCCAGGGCGTCGGCGGTGGTGGTGGCATCGGCAACGGTGGGACCGGACGCGATCACCGCCGGGTCGTCGCCGGGAACGTCGGAGATCATCAGGCTAATCACCCGTGCCGGCGCCGCCGCCTGGGCCAGACGCCCGCCCTTGATGGCGCTCAGGTGTTTGCGCACACAGTTCATGTCAGCGATGGTCGCCCCGGATCGCAGCAACGCCGCATTGACCGCCTGTTTATCTTCGAACGTCAACCCGGCTGCCGGCAGCGACAACAACGCCGAGCCGCCGCCGGAAATCAGGCACAGCATCGTGTCATCGGCGCTTAAGGACCGCGCTATTTCCAAAATCCGCCGCGCCGCCGCAAGACCGTTGGCGTCGGGGACCGGGTGCGCGGCTTCGACGATTTCGATGCGGTCACACGCGACCCCGCAGCCGTAGCGGGTAACGACCAGACCGCTGAGCTCGCCCGGATCGCCGGACCAGTGGTCTTCGACGGCGCGCGCCATCGCCGCCGAGGCCTTGCCGGCGCCGACGACGACAAGGCGTCCTTTGCCGCTTAAATCCTGCATATCTGAAAGATAGCGGGGCACGCACAGCGCCGGGTCGGCGGCGTCCACGGCGGCATCAAACAGGTCGCGTAAAATCTTGGCGGGATCGTCCATTAGAGGCTGACGATCTTGCCGGGGTTCATAATGTTGAAGGGGTCGAGCGCCATTTTCAACGCCCGCATGACGCTGATGGCGTCCCCGTGTTCGGCGGTCAGAAACTCGATCTTGCCGTGGCCGACGCCGTGCTCGCCGGTACATGTCCCGTCCATGGCCAGCGCGCGGGCGACAAGGCGTTCGTTGAAGGCCTTGGCCCTGGCGACTTCGGCCGCATCGTCGAAGTCCATCAACACAATGACATGAAAGTTGCCGTCACCGACGTGGCCGACGATGGGCGCCACCAGACCGGTTTCATTGATATCCAGCCGGGTCTCATTGATGCATTCGGCCAACCGCGAAATCGGCACGCAGACGTCCGTGGAAAACCCCTTACAGCCGGGCCGTAGCGCCAGACAGGCATAATAGGCATCATGGCGGGCCTGCCACAGGCGGTTGCGGTCTTCGGTTTTGGTCTCCCATTGGAATGCCGCCGCGCCGAATTCGGCGGCAATGGCCTCGACCGTTTCGGCCTGTTCGACGACACCCGCGTTGTTCCCATGGAATTCGAAAAGCAGCGTCGGTTGCACCGGATACGCCAAATTCGAATATTTGTTGATGGCCTCCATCTGGACCTCGTCCAGGAGTTCGATACGGGCCACCGGCACGCCGGTCTGGATGGTGCGGATTGCCGTGTCGACTGCCGATTCCAAGTCCGGGAACGTGCAGATGGCGGCGGAGATCGCTTCCGGGATGCCATAGAGCCGGAGCGTCACTTCCGTGATCACCCCCAACGTCCCTTCCGAGCCGACGAACAGCCGGGTCAGATCGTAGCCCGCCGCCGACTTTCTGGCCCGGCGGCTGGTCTGGATGACGCGCCCGTCGGCCAGCACCACGGTCAAGGCGAGCACGTTCTCGCGCATCGTGCCGTAGCGAACCGTGTTGGTGCCAGACGCCCGGGTTGCCGCCATCCCCCCCAGGGACGCATCGGCGCCGGGATCAACCGGGAAAAACAACCCGGTATCGCGCAAGTGTTCGTTCAATTGCTTACGGGTGACGCCGGCCTGAACGACAACATCCATGTCCTCGGCATTGACCCGAATGACCCCGTTCATGCGATTGAGATCAATACAGACGCCGCCTTGCAACGCCGCAATATGACCTTCCAACGAGGTGCCGGTGCCGAAGGGAATCACCGCCACTTCGCGTTGCGCGCACAACGTGACAATGCGGCTGATTTCGTCCGTGGTATCGGGGAACACCACCACATCGGGCGGATGCGGGGTGTGATAGGTTTCGTCCCGGCCATGCTGATCGCGCACCGCGACCGCGGTCGACAACCGGTCGCCGACGATGCCGCGCAAGGCCTCGATCAGGTTGTCATTAACGCGCTTGCAAGCAACCGTCATGCCCATATTTCCGAAAGCCATTGTAAAACATAAATAAAGTAGTGGCCCACCGAGGCGGCGACAAGAGTGCCGGCCTAGCAGCGGCTTAGTTGAGGACTTTCGGCCAGTTGCTCTCAGCCTTGGTGATGTTGCCGGGGATGTCCTTGGCCCAATTGTCCCGCACTCCCTTGCTGTAATTGAGGTAGAGCTTTCCCTTGTGGACCGTCCAAGCCTCGGGGTCGGTCTTGGCCGTATAGCCCTGGCTGACCGCCCAGGCGCAGTAGCCGCCGAATTGGGGCGCGTATTTTTCCGGCTCGGCGGCAAAGGCGTCGCGGTTGGCGGCGTTCTTGAACTGCCACTGGGCTCCCTTCCAGCGATGATTGTATTCGGACGACCCCTTAACCGCTTTTTGTTCGCTGAAATAAGCCACCGGATCGGTGCCTTCGATGGCGACGGCGCCGATAGAAGACTGGTTGACCTCCGACTTAGCCAACGCCGCCACCGGCATCGCCAAAAGGAATCCCACCGCCATCAGGGCGGCAAAGGTTTTAAAAATATCCCGTTTGATCATGGCCTTACTCCCTGGTTATATATTTTCAAGAAACCCCCGGCGGCTTTGGCCCGCCGGTGGCCCAATCCAGAAGCTCTACGGTGTGGACGACGACGACACCGCTCCCTGGCCCGCCGCCGCCCTCTTCAGCGCCCGCAAAGCCTTCGGCGATCTGTACCAGGCACCCGATGTTGCCGGTGGCGATGATTTTGCCGCCGGTTTTCTTCAGGTTTCCGATCTTGCGGGCCTGCAGCCGTCCCGCCAGTTCGGGCTGCAACAAATTGTAGGTGCCCGCCGAGCCACAACACAGATGCCCTTCCGCCGGCTCAAAAACATCGAAGCCGGCGCCGCGCAACAGGTTTTTCGGCTGATCGCGAATTTGCTGGCCGTGCTGCATGGAACACGCCGAATGATAGGTCACGGCCGGCCGCGATTGGGCGATGACGCCCGCCAGCCCCAGGTCGCTCATAATTTCGGTGACGTCGCGGGTCAGGCCGGAGATGATTTTCGCCCGCTCGGCCCAGTCGGGATCATCCTTCAGCATCCAGCCGTAGTCCTTGACCGTGGTGCCGCAGCCCGACGCATTGATGACGATGGCATCCAAGCCGGGGGCATCCAAGCCGGGGGCATCCAAGCCGCCTTCACCGCCGGCGGTTTTTTCCCAGGCGGCGATATTGGCCTTGGCCTGGACATGCGCCTCGGCCTCGCGGCCCATGTGATGAACCAAGGCGCCGCAACACCCGGCGCCTTCGGAAACGACGACCTCGCAGCCGTGGCGGGTGAGCAGCCGGATCGTCGCCGCGTTGATGGACGGGCGCAGCACCTGTTGGGCGCAGCCGGTCATCAGCACCACCCGTTTGCGCCGTTTGCCGTTGGCGACGAAGACCTGGGGCCGGTCGCTGTCCGACGGCGGAAGAATAGATTTCGGCGCCATCGCAAGCATACCCTTGAGGCGGCCCGGCGCCAACGCCTTGAACGGTCCCGCCAGGCGGGCCCCCTTTAACGCCCAGCGGAACAATTCCGGGTTCGGCACCACGGCGGCCAACAGGGCGCGCAACCAGCGGTCGGACAGCGGCCGGGCGAAGGTTTCCTCAATACGGGCGCGGGCGCGGTCGACCAGATGCATATAATCAACCGAGGCCGGGCACGTCGTCATGCACGACAGGCAAGAAAGACAGCGGTCGATGTGCTTGACCACTTTAGCCGGCGCCGGGGCATCGGATTCGAGCAGGTTCTTGATCATGTAAATGCGCCCGCGCGGGCCATCCAGCTCGTCGCCCAACAACACATAGGTCGGGCACGTCGCCGTGCAGAACCCGCAATGCACGCACTTGCGCAGAATATCGTCGGCGGCCTTGATCTCGGGATCGGCAAGCTGGGTCGGGGTGAAGTCTGTTTGCATGGCGCCTACACCCCCTCGACCATGCGGCCGGGATTGAGGACGGATTTGGGATCGAAGGCTTGTTTGACCCGCACCGAAAGATCCCTGAGCGCATCTGATTGCGGCTCGAACACCGGCACTTGGGCGCGGACGTCGGCGGCGGCGCGGAACAGCGTCGCATGGCCACCGTGGGCGGCGACGGCGGCGCGGATAATTTCATGTCCCGCATGCGGGCGCGCACCCATGCTCAGCCAGACCAGACCGCCACCCCAGTCATAGAAGACCCGGCCACCAATTTCCGCGCCGAGCCTTGCCACAACATCGCCACCATTGGCGGGCGGCACCGACAGCCGCCAGATTAGATTGTCGCCGTCAGCCAACAGCCGGACATCGCGAATTTCCCGCCACAATGTCCCGGAGTTTTCCGAGTGCAGTTCTTCGATCGCGCCATAGCCCTTCAATAGTTCCGCCAACGCCCGGCAGCGGTGTTCCACCGACGGACCGGGACCTTCGACGCGGACCGCCGTCACCGACTTTCCGGCGCCGGAAACATAAGAAACGTTTGAGAATGCGGCGGCCGCGATGGGCAAGTGGGCGGCGGCGGAAACCTCGTTGGAACTGCCCAGCGCCGCCGCCATCGCCTTCATGGCGTTACTGTCGTCAGCCCCCAGAACCAGGACGGTGCGGGTTTTTTCCGCCGCTGGCATGACCTTGAACGTGAGCTCCGTCATCACCGCCAGAGTGCCGAAGGACCCGGCCAGCAGTTTCGACAGGTCAAACCCGGTGACGTTCTTGACCACGGTGCCGCCGGATTTGAAGACCTCGCCGCGGCCGCTGACGGCGTTGAAGCCCAAAAAGTGATCGCGCGCCGCACCGGCCTGAATGCGCCGGGGCCCGGCCAGGTTGCAGGCGATGGCGCCGCCGATGGTGGCCCCGGACTCTTTCGCATTTCCGCCGCCGTAAAGCCGGCCTAAGTCCGGCGGCTCGAACGCCATGTGTTGATTGTTCTGGCGCAACGCCGCTTCGATTTCGGCCATCGGCGTGGCGGCCATGGCGGTCATGAAAAGCTCGCTCGGCTCATAAGCCTTGATTCCGGACAGGCCCGTGAGGTCCAGACAATGAGGAACATCGACGACGCGGCCAAACCCCTCCTTGGAGCCTTGGCCGCGCACCGCCAGCGGCATGCCCTCGCCCGCCGCCCACTTAATGGCGTCGAGAACCTGATCGGCGGTATCGGGTTTCAGGGTTTCGGTCATGGCGTCGCCTTAAAACCGGGGAATATTCGGGAACGGCAACTTGCCCTGGTGCACGAACATGCGGCCCAGTTCGGCGCAGCGGTGCAGGGTCGGGTAGACCTTGCCGGGGTTAAGGAGCTGGCTCGGGTCGAAGGCGCATTTCAGCCGTTGCTGCTGTTTGAGGTCGTCCTCGGTGAACATTTCGCCCATCAGGTCGCGTTTTTCGATGCCGACGCCGTGCTCCCCGGTCAGCACGCCGCCGACCTCAACGCAGTAGCGCAGGATATCGGCGCCAAATTTTTCAGCATTGTCCGACTCGCCGGGCTGGTTGGCGTCGAACAAAATCAACGGGTGCAGGTTGCCGTCGCCAGCATGAAAGACATTGGCGACGCGCAGGCCGTATTTTTCCGACAATTCGGAAACCCGTTTCAGGACATCGGCGAGGCGGTTCCGGGGGATGGTGCCGTCCATGCACAGGTAATCCGGTGAAATCCGCCCGACCGCCGGAAAGGCGTTCTTGCGGCCCGACCAAAAGACCTGGCGTTCTTCTTCGGTCTCGCTGATCCGCAAATACGTCGCGCCGGCTTGGCGGGCGATGGCGTCGACCCGTTCGATCAGGTAGTCGACCTCGGCCTTGGGGCCGTCCAGCTCAACAATCAGCAACGCCTGCACATCCAGGGGGTATCCGGCGTGAACGAAATCCTCGGTCGCGTGGATGGCCGGTTTGTCCATCATCTCCATGCCGCCGGGGATGATGCCGGCGCCGATGATGGCGGCGACGCAATCACCGCCGGCCTCGTTAGACGGAAAGCCGATCAACAAAGCGCGCGCGGTTTCCGGTTTCTTTAGAATCCGCACCGTGACCTCGGTGATGACGCCCAACAGCCCTTCCGACCCGGTCGCCACGCCCAACAGGTCGTAGCCGCCGGAATCCAGATGCTTGCCGCCGATGCGAACGACCTCGCCCGACATCAGCACCATTTCGATGCCGAGCACGTTGTTGGTGGTCATCCCGTATTTCAGGCAATGGACGCCGCCGGAGTTCTCGGCGATGTTGCCGCCGATGGAGCACGCGATCTGGCTCGACGGGTCGGGCGCGTAATAAAAGCCTTGGTGTTCGACCGCCTGGGTAATGCCTAAGTTGGTGACGCCCGGCTGGGTAACGACGCAGCGGTTGTCGAAATCGATGTCGAGAATCCTGTTGAACTTGGCCAGACCCACGGTGATGGCGTCGGCCAGCGGCAACGCCCCGCCGGACAGCCCGGTGCCGGCGCCACGGGGCACGATCTTGACGTTATGGTGGACCGCGTATTTAAGAATCGCCGAAACCTGTTCGGTGGTTTCCGGCAGCACCACGATCAGCGGCAGCGCCTTGTACGCCATCAGGCCGTCATGGTCGTAGGCGCGAAGCTCATTGGAATCGGTAATCACGCCTTCGCCCGGAACGATGGCCTGCATTGCCTTGATAATCTGGGCGCGTTTCGCAATCACGCCCGAGTCCGGTTTCGGCATCTTCATTGCCGTTGTCCTCCGCTACGGTAAGGCATCAAGTCTAGGAGATATGGAGACGGCCTGAAAAACAAAAAACCGTGACGGCAATCACGGCTTTCAATAGGGAGAACGGCTGCCGGCGCGGATAAGGGCTTAACCCTGGCGAGCCTTGAAGCGCTTATTGCGCTTATTGATGACGAAAACGCGGCCTTTACGGCGCACCACAACGCAGTATTTATCGCGGGTTTTAGCCGTTTTTAGAGAATTTACGACCTTCATGGCCTTGGCTCCGGTTGGTCTTTCCGCGGCGCGTTGAAAGCGCCCGTATGGTTCAAGAGCGCGGAAAATAGGGGCTCGCCCCGGACTTGTCAATGGCCATTTCCAGCGCCGGCGAAGCATTACACCGGCGCATAGAAGAATTCGTAAAATACGGGTTTAAAGGTTTCCGCGGCCTGACTAAAATAGTTGAAACCAATAACGGGGGATATTCACCAATGTTGTTTGCCGATACCCGGCGGTTGACCACCGCCGGGGCAAAAAAAATGATGGCGGCGGCGATCGGCCGGGCCGAAGAATTCAACATTCCGGTGACCGTTGTCGTCGTCGATGGCGGCGGCCATACCATCTTGCTGGAACGCATGGACGGCGGCCGCTTTCACACCGTTCATTCATCAACCACCAAGGCGGTCTGCGCCGCTTCCAACCGTCGCCCGACCACCACCAAGGGCGCCCAGGCGCAGGAACTGGATACCCTGCACGCGATCGGGCTGTCGCTGGCCGCCGGGCCTGATAGATGGACCGCCATGGAAGGCGGTTTTCCGATTTTCATCGATGGCCATTGCGTCGGCGGCATCGGTGTCAGCGGCGGCGACTGGGAACAGGACCAGGCCATCGCCAGCGCCGCGGTCGAGGCCGTGGGGGCGGATATTTCAGACGCTTAATTTCACAATATTTCGGTATTTTCACCCAGGGAGGCAACCATGACGACACTAAAAACAATCCTAACCAACGCAACCGCCATCGCCGTCGCCTCGGCGTTCGTGTTCCCGGTCCTGTTGTCGGGCCCCGCGAAGGCATTCCCGGACGGGCCGATTGAGTTCGTCATTCCGTTCGGCGCCGGCGGCGGCGCCGATATCGAAGGCCGCGTGCTGGCCAAGGAAATGAGCAAGGTGCTGGGCGTGCCCGTCGTGCCCATCAACAAGCCCGGCGCCGGTGGCGCCGTCACCTACACCTATGTCAAAAACTCCAAGCCCAACGGTAATACGATCGCCTGGAGTTCGACCTCGATCCTGACGACCACCAACATCGGCAACGTGCCATACGGGTACGACGCGTTCGACCATATCGGCCGTGTCGAATATCAGCCGATGCCGTTCGCGGTTAAAGGCGACGCGCCGTATAAGACGCTCAAGGCCTTCGCCGCCGCCTGCAAGAAAGCGCCCGGCACGTTGAAGGTCGCCAATTCGTCTGCCGGCAGCGCCACCCATCTGGCGGCGATCGCGCTGATGGACGCCATCGGGTGCAAGGCCATTCACCTGCCGGCCGGCGTCACGCGCCGTAACGCGACCGTGCTCAGCGGCGAATCAAACGCCATGATCGCGCCGTTGACCGGCGCCGTGAACCTGGCCAAGGCCAAGAAAATCCGCGTGCTGGCGATGCCCTCGGAAAAACGCAATGCGGTCATGCCCAACGTGCCGACGGCCAAGGAACTCGGCTTTGACGCCGAACTCGACCTGTTCCGGAGCCTGTCCGTGGCCAAGGGAACGCCCATCGGGGTCAAAGCCAAGCTGGCCGGCGCCATGACCGCGGCGGCCAACTCCAAGGCGTTTACCGACCTCGCCGAAAAGAACGGCTTCACCATCGCGCCGATGCAGGTTGGCCAGTTTGAAGCCTATCTCAAGCAGGAAAACGCCAAAGTCGTCAAGATCATGAAGGCCGCCGGCTTGTACCAGTCAAAAATGAAATAACAAAAGAACAATCAGAAACCCTGGCCGTCCCCACGCCGATATGGTGGTGGGGACGGTCCGGTGGTCTTTGAATACGACGTCCCATGCGCAATAAAAACATCACCGCCGGCATCTTTCTGACGGCCCTGGGGTTAGCCTATGGCTACCTGACCGCGGGCCTTCCCGAACGCTCGCTTCCGAACATGCCGGGACCGTCGTTTTTTCCTTGGGTTCTGACTTTTTGCCTTCTGGTGCTGTCGGTTTCCCTCGTCGTCCAGGGCCTTCGCATGGCCGAAGATGCGCCCAAACCCGCAGGCAAGGCGGGAGGCTCTTTCCCGGCGGTTGTTTTTCTCGGAGTCTTCGCGATTTATCTGGCGCTTTTGCCGTTTCTCGGTTTCCTGCCGGCGTCGATCCCCTTCTTCGCCGTGCTGATGGTTATGTACGGGGAAACCCGGAAGCTTTGGGTTGCCTCTTTTTCCTTCGGCGTTCCAATTTTTCTTTTCCTGCTGTTCCGCAATGTTTTTGACATCCCGCTGCCGAGGGGCAGCCTCAGCCTTGTGGAAAGCGCGTTGAGCGTATTGAGCTAATGAACCCCGATATCCTCCAGGGACTGTCCCAGGCGAGCCTGCCCATCAATCTGCTGGCGACGGCCATCGGCGTGCTGCTGGGCCTCATCGTCGGCATGATCCCCGGCCTGACCATCAGCTCCGGCATTATCATCGTTTTGCCGCTGACCTTCGTGTTGGAGCCCGATCTTTCCATCGCCCTATTGTTGGGCCTGTACGTCAGCGGCATGACCGGGGGCAGTTTTTCGGCGATCCTGCTCAACATTCCGGGCACGCCGTCGGCATCGGCGACGGCCATCGACGGCTACCCCATGGCGCAACGGGGTGAGGCCGGCCAAGCGTTAGGCATCTCCATCACCGCCGGCTTTCTCGGCGGCATGTTCAGCTTTCTCTGTCTATATCTTATTGCCCCGCTGCTCGCCGAGGTGGCGCTTCAGTTCCATGCCGCCGACCTGTTCAGCCTGGTCTTTTTCGGCCTCACCATCATTTGCAGTTTCGCCGCCAAGTCGCTGGTCAAGGGCCTGCTCAGCGCCATCATCGGTCTTCTCATCGTCACCGTCGGCCAGGATCCGGTGATGGGCACGGCGCGCTATACCTTCGGCGACGTTAATATCCTTTCCGGCATTCATTTTCTGACCGCCCTGATCGGCCTGTTCGCGATTCCCCAATTGGTCGGCAGCCTGACCGATACCGGCGTCAGCACGGCGGGGGCGCGCCAGCATTTCGGCTCCATCCTGCCCAAATGGGAAACGTTGAAGAAAATCCGCCGGTCGGTTTCCATCGGCTCATCCATCGGCGCGTTCTTAGGCATTCTGCCCGGCGTCGGCGGCCCCATCGCCGCGTTCATCAGCTATGACTACGCCAAGAAGGCCAGCAAAAAGCCGGAAGACTTCGGCCATGGTTCCATCGAAGGCATCGCCGCGCCTGAATCGGCCAACAACGCCGTTACCGGCGGCGCCCTGATCCCGATGATGACGCTCGGCATTCCCGGCGACCCGGTCACCGCGATCCTGATCGGGGCGTTGTTGGTGCATGGTCTGGCGCCGGGGCCGCTGTTGTTTATTGAGCGCGCCGACTTCGCCTACGGCGTCATCTTTTCCTTCTTCTGGGCCAACATTTTCAACCTGATTATCGCCTTGTCGGGGTTGCGGATGCTGGTCAAGGTTCTGGCCACGCCGAAGGCGATGTTGATGCCGGCGATCGCGCTGTTCTGCGTGATCGGCAGTTATGCGCTCAGAAATTCGTTCTTCGATGTCTATGTAATGCTGTTCTTCGGCCTGATCGGCCTGGCCATGAAAAAACTCAACATGCCGGTGGTGCCGATGTTGCTGGGGCTGGTTCTCGGCAAGCAGTTGGAAGAACACCTGCGCGTCGCCCTAACCAGTTCGAAAGGAGACATCTCGATCTTCTTCACCTCGCCGTTTAGCTTGCTTTTCCTCAGCCTTTCGGCGATTTCAATCGTCTGGGCGTTCGTCGCCGAGCATCGAAAAAAATCCAACCTTTCAAAAGGAGTCGCCCCATGAGTTCCGAACCCGTCCGCGTCGCATCCCTGGGAATGGGCTGGTGGTCCGATGTTCTGGCCGACGCCGCCGCCAGGACGCCGGATATCGAAATCGTCAAATGCTTCACCCGGTCGGAAGATAAGCGCAATGCCTTTGCCGAAAAATACAATTGCCAAGCGGTCGCCAGCTATGAAGACATCCTCGCCGACGACTCCATTCAAGGCATCATCAACACCACGCCCAACCCGGTGCATCTGGAAACCACCAGGGCGGCGGCCGAGGCCGGCAAGCACGTCTTTCTCGACAAGCCCATCGCCAACACCATCGCCGACGCCAAGGCGATCACCAAAATTGTCGCCGATTGCGGCACCATCCTTTCCGTCGGCTACCAACGCCGCCGGGAAAGCCACTTCCAATGGATCAGAGACCGCATCGCCGAGGGCGCGTTCGGCAAGATGGTCCAGGCCGAGGCCAATATCAGCCGCGACCGCGAGGGCAAGTTCGACCTGACCTCGTGGCGCTATACGGCGGCGGGCATGCCGGGCGGCGTCATGCTGCAGATCGGGGTGCATTATGTCGATGTCCTGGAAACCATCCTCGGTCAGGTTAAATCGGTTTCCGGCATGGCCTCGCAACTGGTGCTGCCGGGCGACAACCCGGACGTCGCCGGCTTGCTGATGAAGCATGAAAGCGGCGCCGTCTCGACCCTCAACGCCGGCTACGCGTCGGCGTCGGAATATTATCTGATGAACATCTACGGCAAGGAAATGACGGCCTTTTACGACCTCCACAACGGACTGCGCACGCTCAAGCGCCATGCCGATGCGGTCGTGCCGGTACGTTGCGAGAAGAACGACACCATCGCCGAGGAACTGCAAGAATTCGCCGCCTGTATCCGGGACGGGGCCACGCCCACCGTCGACGGCCAACGGGCGACGGAGTCGCTGGCGGTGATCCTCGCCGGTATTACCTCGGTCAAGGAAGGCCGCACCGTTGATGTCGCCGAGATTCTGGCATGACGACGATGACGACCGGGGCGCTGGTCAGCACCGACTGGCTTGAACAGCACCTGGACGATGCCGACCTTCGTATCATCGAGATTTCAGCGACTGCCGAGGACGCGGCCTACCACCAGGGTGGCCATATTCCCGGCGCCGCCTGGTTTTTCTGGAAAGACATCTGCTGGCACCCCACCGACCGCCAGTTCATTACCCCCGAGGCATTGGCCGAGCGCCTCGGCGCCATCGGGGTGGGGCCTGAGACCACCATTGTTTTGTACGGCGACCCGGTTCAGTACGGCACCTATGCCTATTGGGCCTTCACCATGGCCGGTCACGCCAATCTCAAGCTGCTCGACGGCACCCGGACAAAATGGGCCCGGGAAGGCCGCCCGCTGACCACCGACATTCCCGAATTCACCCCGGTCGATTACCCGCCGGGCGTCGGCGATTCATCCATGCGGCTCGGTCGCGACGATATTCGCGAAAACTTAAGCAAACCCGGACGGTTTCTGTTGGATGTGCGCTCGCCGGAGGAATACAGCGGCGAGCGGGTCATGGAGGCGCCGAAGTTTGACCACGGGGCGGAACGCGGCGGGCGCATTCCCGGCGCCGTGCATCTGTTCTTCAAGAATCTGCTCAACGACGACGACACCTATAAAAGCGCCGACGAATTGCGCGCCGCCTTCGAAGGCGTCGGCGCGACCCCGGACAAGAATGATGAGATCGTCGTCTATTGCCGCTTAAGCCACCGCGCCACCTTCACCTGGGTGGCGATGACCCGCATCCTCGGGTTTGAGAACGTCAAAATCTACGACGGTTCCTGGACCGAATGGGGCAGCATCGTCGGTTTCCCGGTCGAGAAATAAGGGCTACGTCGTTAGGCAGGCCGCTGACCAGAAGTTTTGCCGCCGCCCGATGCTTCGAGACGGCGCTCCGCGCCTCCTCAGCATGAGGGATAGGTGTTCGCGCCCCTTCAGCATGAGGGATACGTGTTCGCGCCCCTTCAGCATGAGGGATACGTGTTCGCGCCCCCTCATCCTGAGGAGCGAGCGCAAGTGAGCGTCTCCAAGCCTCATCCTGAGCCTGTCGAAGGATTGCCGCCGCCGGCCCCCGTTTTTTCTCGACAGCCTGCCTGAGCCGTTCAGCCGGGCACCGATTAAGGAACGGGGCGGGCCTTACTTGGTCGCATCTCCGCCTTCGACGATGGTTAGTTCGTTGTGGCCGACGCCATTGAGGCGGAATTTCCGGGCTTCCTGGTATTCCGGCGATTGGTGACAGGCCACCGCCTGCTCCAGCGACGGGAACTCGACCACGATAAAACGCTCGAACGTCTCCGGACCCTCGAGGGTGCGGTAATCGCCACCACGGGCCAGCGGCCTGCCACCGAACTTCTTGAGAATTTCGGGCACCAGATCGGTGTATTTCTTGTATTCGACGGCATCCTTGATACTTGCTCGGGCAACCCAATACGCGGTCATTGTTCTCTCTCTTTCAATATTTCCTTGGCCGTTTGATGCCAACATCATGCCAAGGGGGCCTTGGGAAGGCAATGTCCGGCGGTTGACAATCTCCGCCCGCCGCCATTTATAGAGGCTGCATTTCCGGACACCGGCCACCATGATTGACTCAACAACCGCCCCGCCCCGGCGAAACAACTTTCGCGGTCTGTTGTGGATGTTGTTATGCGGGATTTCCATGTCCCTCATGCATGCCTCGATCCGCCATGTCTCCGCCGCGCTGCATCCGTTTGAGATCGCATTTTTCCGCCTGGTGTTCGGGCTGCTGCCGTTGCTGCCGTGGTTCATCAAATTGGGATGGACGCCGCTCCGAACCAAGCGGCCCGGCATGATCATCTTTCGCGGTGTCTTGAATCTGGCCTGCATGCTGGCGTTCTTCACGGCGCTGTCGATCACGCCGCTGGCCGAGGTCACGGTGTTGGTGTTCACCGCGCCCATATTCGCCACCGTGCTGGCGGTGTTCGTGTTCGGCGAAAAAGTCGGGATGTTGCGGTGGGGCGCCATCGGTTTCGGTTTTCTCGGCGCGGTCGTGGTGATCCGTCCCGGCTTCGAGGCGATTACCCTGGGCGCGGGCCTGGCGCTGTTCGCCGCCCTCGTCTGGGGGGTGTGTCTGATCATCATCAAATCATTGGGCAAGACCGAATCCAGCCTCACCATCACCGTCTATATGTCGCTGGTGATGGCGCCGCTGTCGTTGGTGCCGGCACTGTTTTTCTGGCAGACGCCGACGATGGAGCAACTGCTGTGGCTGGCGGCGATCGGGGTTTTCGGCGGCATCGGGCAAATGGCGATGGCCGAAGCCCTCCGGGTCGGTGAGACCCAGGTCGTCATGCCGATGGAATTCGCCCGCCTGATCTGGATTTCGATCATCGCCTATCTAGCCTTCGGCGAGGTGCCGGGCGTCTACACCTGGACCGGCGGCGCCATGATCTTCGCCGCCACCGCCTTCATCGCCTGGCGCGAACAGGCGCTGAGGACGAAGGCGGAGGCGGGATAAGGGCCGAAGCCCGTGTGATTAGACTTGAAATCTCACCAGACTAATTATATCTATAATATACCACTTGGTGATATACTAAAAATTGACCATGAAAATTTATGAAACCAAGTGGTTCGCACGATGGCGCCGAAAGCAAGCGATCCCGGACGACGCCCTGTGCACGGCGGTCGGCGAGATTGAACAGGGGCTTTCCGACGGAAATCTGGGCGGGAGCCTTTACAAGAAACGGGTGCCCACACTGGGAAGAGGAAAACGCGGTTCTTACAGAACCTTGCTGGCATTTAAGGCGAAGAATCGCGCCATCTTCATTTTTGGATTTCCCAAAAGCGCTAGAGACAACATTGACGGCAAGGAAGAACGAGCATTGAAGGCCCTGGCAAAGGAATTGCTGGGATACGACGCGAAGGCAATCCGCAAAGCCACTAAGGCGAACGAATTACATGAAGTGAGGTGTGATGATGAGCAAGAAAACAAGTAGTCCCATCCTGGATGCCGTTCATGAGACGGCGAGAGGCATGCACGACGCCGGGGTCATGAGTGAAATGACCATGCGCGAATTCGATGCCCTATGCCTGCCGCCGGTGAAGAAATACACCAAGACCGAGATCAAGCGGATCAGGGTGCGCCAACACGTCAGCCAGCCCGTATTCGCGGCCTATCTGAACGTCACGAAATCGACGGTTGCCCAGTGGGAACAAGGCGACAAGGCACCACGGGGCGCATCCCTCAAACTCCTGGAACTGATCGACCGCAAGGGGCTTGTGGCATTGGCTTAGGGGGGTAATGGAGGCAATTGGCTCCTTAATTCAAACCTCGTTTGAATTGCTCCATAAAGACAGAGACATCATTTGGAACTAAATCATCGTAGGAAAAATTAGTTCCAGTGATTTTTTTAGCTAATAATGTTTGCAAACTTAATTTAACAAGAAAAATAATCTTCATCAATTCCAGGCGGAAATTTTCCTAAAATTTTATTATCTAGCAATATCGCGAGATCGTTATGAGATAAAATTTTAGGGGCTGTCCTAGATAACTACCTTTGATTAGCCATTTTGATCCATCGCCTGAGCTGCCTCAATA
>JAQBYB010000038.1 GCA_027624235.1 Pseudomonadota bacterium
CGGTGCGGCGGTGGCGTCGCCCAGCCCCCCGGCGCGTTCGGATAATTCGGCCAGCAACACCCCGGCGGCGGCGAGCAGGGATTCGGCTTCTCTCTCCAGGGTGCCGGGCAGCGCCAGGCCAAGCGCCGCGGCGACGCCCTTGGGCGTCGGCAGCACGAAGCGGGCGGGGCGCACGAAGGCGAACAGTTCGAGGATATCCAGGGCGGGAAAAGAAGCCTCGCCGAGACGGCGCGCTTGCGCCTTGGCGTGACAGACGATGGGCCGGGCGCCGGACCGGAGACGTCCGGCCGCTTCCTTGAGAGACAGGGTTTCGATCTCGCCCTCGGGGCTGAGCCAGGCCGCCTGGCGGACGCCGGCAACCACGGCGGGCGCCTGGGGCAGCAGCAATTTCGGTGGGGCGGCATCGGAAGACATGGCCGCGAGTATAGGACGCGATAGCCCGGAATCACCTAAAATCAGATACCCTTCCTAGTGAAATTTTTTACCATTTTGTGTATACTGTTCCAGTTCGACCGAGACGGGTTTGAACGATGGGAGGATCATCGCAAGGTTTCGCCAACCGAGAGATGCATGGAGGTTAAAAAATTGACTCCGCCTGACCAGCCAACGCCCATATCGACATAAAATCACTTAGACCCGTTCTTTATGTTCGGGTGATGCTTAGAGCATCCTGCGAAACCCCGCCCCCCGTGAAACCCTGTGGCGGGGTTTCCTCTTTTATCCCGGATAGGGTTTATTCGCCACGGAGGGCACAGAGAAGGGAAAAGGGGATATCGGGATAACGGCGGAGTTAAGGAGAAAAACTCTTCGCGCCTCCGGCGCATTTTTTTTCTACATCCCCCTATCCCCAGCAACCCCCCCATCTCCTTTTTCTTTTTTCCATCTCTGTGATCTCCGTGGTTGCTCTCATCTTTGATCGTTACTGGGTGCCGTAGACGGCGAAGCGCTTGAAGATGTAATCGCCGCCGCGGTTGACCATGCGCAGGCCGTCGAAGTCGCCGCGAAAGCTGACCTCGGTGGCGCTGAGAATGTTCTTGCCGTCGATGGCGACGGTCATGGCGCCATCGGCCCGGCGCGTCCATTCCAGGCGGTGGGTTTTTTTGTCTTCCAGGCTCAACCGCGCCGGGGCGCTGTCGATGATGGATGTGCCGCCCCGCGTCACCCGCAACAGTTCCAGCCCGCCGCCCGGCGTATAGGCGAGGATATAACCCTGGGCTCTGTCGCCGCCCTGGGGGATGCCCTGGTAGGGACCGATTTCAAGCCGCCCTGCCGCCGCCCATGAGGAAAAGTCGACTTCGATGGCGAACGCATTGGGGGTCCTGAAGCCGGTTTGAATGGCGGTCGGGTTGAGGACGGTGCCGGTGTTGGTGGCCGCTTGGCCGCCGCCGGATTGGCGGTTCGGGTCGATGGCCTGTTGCAGAATGTGGCCGAAGATGGAGGCCGCCGCGTCTCTGCCCGATGGCCGCTGTTGTTGGGACGCCCCGGTCCCGGCTGAGGCGGCGTCGGCCTTGACGGCGCTCCTCAATCCCCAGCCGCTTTTGACCCAGTACTTACCGGCGGTGACGGTCCATTCGGGGCTGCGGGTGAAATCGCCGTCGGCGAAATCGTCGCTGAGCAACCGGGTGCGCGACGGCGGGGCCGCTTGCCGGTATTCGTTCGACAGCTTGCGAAGATCGCCGAGGAACTTGGGGTCGGCGGCGCGCGACCGCTCGGCCTCGTCAATCAGCGTATTGAGCCGCCCGACCAGGCCCTGCACATCGCCGCTGGATCGCCCGGAGGATGGCCCGGAGGATGGCCCGGAGGATGGAGAGTCCGGGTTGTTCCACGGCTGGTAGGTCTGCGCCGAGGCGGCGGCCGGGAAAAACAGGGCGGCGAGGATGAGGGTTCGGAGCGCGGTTTTCATGGCCCCGACGTTAGCACAGGCGCGGGTGGTTGGGCTACGGCGTATAGCCCAAATTCGGGGCCAGCCAGCGTTCGGCTTCGGCGAGCGAGATGCCGCGGCGGTTGGCGTAGTCTTCGACCTGGTCGCGGCCGATGCGCCCGACACCGAAATATCTGGCGTCCGGGTGGGAGAAATAATAGCCCGACACCGACGACGCCGGCGACATGGCGAAGCTGTCGGTCAGCGTGATGCCGGCGTTTTTCTCGGGCCCCAACAGCGCGAACAAATCGCGCTTGCCGGTGTGGTCGGGGCAGGCCGGATAGCCCGGCGCCGGGCGGATGCCTTGGTAGGTCTCCTTGATCAGGTCTTCGTTTTCCAACGTCTCGTTTTCCGCATAGGCCCAGAATTCGCGGCGCACCCTCTCGTGCAGGCGCTCGGCGAAGGCCTCGGCGAGGCGGTCGGCAAGCGCCTTTAACAGGATCGAATTGTAGTCGTCGTTGGCGGCCTCGAACTGGGCGACCTTCTTCTCAATCCCGATGCCGGCGGTGACGGCGAAGCCGCCCAGGTAATCTTTCGGCCCCCCCTCTTGCAGGGACAAGTCTTTCGGCGCGACGAAATCGGCGAGGCAGTGGTTGGTCTGGGCGCCGCTCTTCTGCATCTGCTGGCGCAGGAAGTGCAGGGTGACGGCGGGATCATTGCGCTCATCGGAGGCATAGATTTCGACGTCGTCGTGGCCTACACGGGCGGCCGGGAAAAAGCCGATGACGGCTTGCGCCTTCAGCCATTTTTCGGCGACGATACGCTCCAGCATGGTTCCGGCGTCGGCGAATAGTTCCGCCGCCGCCGTCCCCACCTTGTCGTCTTGCAGGATCGCCGGATAGACACCCTTGAATTCCCAGGTCCGGAAAAAAGGCGTCCAGTCGATATAGGGAACAAGGTCGGCGAGATCGTAGTCGTCGAATACTTTAAGCCCCAGGAACGTCGGCTTCGGCGGCGTGTAGCCGGTCCAGTCGATATCGGCGGCGGCGGCGCGGGCCTGATCGAGCGTCGCCTGGGTCTTGGCGTCCTGGCGGGCGTTGAAGCTGGCGCGGACGTCTTCGTATTCCCTGGCCACCGCGTCAACGAAATCATCCTTAAGGGTGGTGCTGAGCAGGTTGGAGGCGACGCCGACGGCGCGCGACGCATCCAGCACATGGATCACCGGGGCGTCGTAATTGGGCGCGATCTTGACCGCGGTATGAACCTTCGACGTGGTTGCGCCGCCGATCAACAACGGCACCGTGAAGCCTTCGCGCTGCATTTCGGCGGCGACGATGGCCATTTCCTCCAGGCTCGGCGTGATCAACCCCGACAACCCGATGATATCGGCTTTTTCGCGCTTGGCGGCGGCGATGATGTCGGCATAGGGCACCATGACGCCGAGATCGACGATGTCGTAGTTATTACACTGCAACACCACGCCGACGATGTTCTTGCCGATGTCGTGGACATCGCCCTTGACCGTGGCCATGACGATCTTGCCATTGGTGCGGGCCTCGGCGGCGGGGTCCTGGGCGGCCTCGATGAAGGGCAGCAGATAGGCGACCGCCTGTTTCATCACCCGCGCGCTCTTGACCACTTGCGGCAGGAACATCTGACCCGACCCGAACAGGTCGCCGACGACGTTCATGCCGTCCATCAGCGGCCCTTCGATGACGTCGATGGGTTCCTTAGCCTCAAGACGGGCTTCCTCGGTGTCTTCGATAATGTAATCGGTGACGCCCTTGACCAGCGCATGGGTGATGCGCTCGCCGACGCTGCCTTCGCGCCAGCCAAGATTGTCGGCGGATTCGCGAACTTGCCCCTTGGCCTGATCGGCGATGGCCAGCAATCGTTCGGTGGAGTCGTCGCGCCGGTTAAAGACGGCATCCTCGATACGGTTGCGCAAGTCTTCGGGCAGTTCGCCATAGACGGCAAGCTGTCCGGCATTGACGATGGCCATGTCGAGACCGGCGCGGGTGGCGTGGTACAGGAACACCGAATGCATGGCGTCGCGCATCGGGTTGTTGCCCCTAAACGAAAACGACATATTGCTGAGGCCGCCGGAGGTCAGCGCATAGGGCAGGGTCTTTTTGATCTCGGCGACGGCTTTGATGAAATCCTTGGAGAAATTGTTGTGTTCCTCGATGCCGGTGGCGATGGGAAAAATGTTGGCATCGAAGATAATGTCCTCGGGCGCGAAGCCGACGGTCTCGGTCAGAATGCGGTAACAGCGCCGGCAGATCGCCACCATGCGCTCATAATTGTCGGCCTGACCGTTTTCGTCGAAGGCCATGACCACCACGGCGGCGCCAAAACGCAGAACTTCCCTGGCCTGGGCGATGAAGGAGGCTTCGCCTTCCTTGAGGCTGATGGAATTGACGATGCCCTTGCCCTGCAGGCATTTGAGGCCGGCGACGATGATCGAGAACTTCGACGAATCCAACATCACCGGGACCCGCGAGATATCCGGCTCGGCGGCGATCAGGTTGACGAACGTGGTCATCGCCGCCTCGCCGTCCAACAGCGCGTCGTCCATGTTGATGTCGATGATCTGGGCGCCGCCTTCGACCTGGCCGCGGGCGATGTCCAGGGCCTGATCGAATTCGTTTTCGCGGATCAGTTTGGCGAACTGGGCCGAGCCCGAGACGTTGGTGCGCTCGCCGATATTGACGAACCCGGTGACGCCGCCGAAATTCAGCGGCTCCAGGCCGGAAAGACGGCAATGGGGGGCGTCGTCGGGGATTGTTCTGGGGGGGACTCCGTCGACGGCGGCGGCGATGGCGCGGATGTGGTCCGGCGTCGTTCCGCAACAGCCGCCGACCATGTTGACGAAGCCGCTGCGGGCGAATTCGCCGAGGTGTTTGGCCATGTGTTCCGGGGTGTCGTCGTAAGCGCCCATTTCGTTGGGCAGTCCGGCATTGGGATAGATGCTGATGTTGACGCCGGCGACGGATGAAATTTCCTGAATGTGGGGGCGCAGCTCCTCGACGCCGAGGGCACAGTTAAACCCGACGCTGATCGGTCGGGCGTGGGCGACGGAGGCCCAGAAGGCTTCCGGCGTCTGCCCCGACAGCGTGCGGCCCGAGGCGTCGGTGATGGTGCCCGACACCATCACCGGCAGGCGGGTGTCGTGGTCGTCGAAATATTTCAGGGTCGCATAGATGGCGGCCTTGGAATTCAAGGTGTCGAAGATGGTTTCGATCAGCAACAGATCAACGCCGCCTTCGACCAGACCGCCAATCGCCTCCGTATAGGCGGCGACCAGGCCGTCGAAGGTGATATTGCGGAAGCCCGGATCGTTGACGTCCGGCGACATCGACGCGGTGCGGTTGGTCGGCCCCAGCGCACCGGCGATGAAGCGCGGTTTGTCGGGAGTCTTGGCGGTGGCCGCATCGGCGGCGGCGCGCGCCAGCCGGGCGGATTCGAAGTTGAGCTCGCGGACGATTGCCTCAAGCCCGTAATCGGCTTGCGAGATTGATGTCGAATTGAAGGTGTTGGTGGCGACGATGTCGGCGCCTGCATCCAGGAAGGCGGCATGGATGGCTTCGATGATATCGGGCCGGGTCAGCGACAGCAGGTCGTTGTTGCCCTTGAGGTCGGACGCATGATCTGCAAAACGCTCGCCACGGAACGCGGCTTCGTCCAGGGTTTCGGCCTGGATCATCGTGCCCATGGCGCCGTCCAGCACCAGGATTCGTTGGCGGAAAAGCTCTTCGAAATCGGTGGTCATTATTCCTGGGTCTCGCTTTTTTCACGGACGCCGAGGATGTGGCAGATGGCGTAAACCAAATCGGCGCGGTTCATAGTGTAAAAATGAAAGTCGGTGATGCCTTCGGCATGCAGCGCCCGGCACTGTTCGGCGGCGACGCTGGCGGCGACCAATTTACGGGTTTCCGGGTCGCCATCCAGTCCGTCGAAAAGCTCGGCCATCCAGTCGGGCACGGCGGCGGCGCATTTGCCGCTGAACTCGGCGACGCGGGCGAAGTTGGTGACGGGCAGAATGCCGGGAATGATGGGCACCGTGATGCCCGCCGCCCGCGCCCGTTCCAGGAAGCGTAAATAAACATCGGTGTCGAAGAAAAACTGGGTAATGGCCTCGGATGCGCCGGCGTCGATCTTGCGCTTGAGGTTGTCGAGGTCGGCATCGGCGCTGGCGGCTTCCGGGTGGGTTTCCGGATAGGCGGCGACGCTGATGTTGAAATCGGCGACTTTTTTTAGACCGGCGACCAAATCCGACGCATAGGCGTAGCCGCCGGGATGGGGCTGGTACGGACCGCTACCGTCCACCGCATCGCCGCGCAGGGCGACGATATGGCGGACGCCGGCGTCCCAATAGCCCCGCGCGATGGCGTCGATTTCCTCAGTGGTGGCGCTGACGCAGGTTAAATGCGCCGCCGGTTCCAGGTCGGTTTCGGTGCGGATGCGGCGCACGGTGGCGTGGGTGCGCTCCCGCGTCGAGCCACCGGCGCCGTAGGTCACGGAGACGTAAGACGGCTTGAGAGGACTTAAGCGCTGAATGCTGTTCCAAAGGGCCTCATTGGCTTTGTCCGTATTCGGCGGGAAAAATTCGAACGACACCCGAACGTCATGGGGTAACGGCGAGGCGATGGCGAGGCGGGCGTTCCGGTTCATGGCGCGGGCTCCGGGTTTGGGTCCGTAGGGGGTTTCTCGGCCAGCCACAGGACGACGGTGAGGGGGTCGCCGGCAAGGCTAACGGTGTCTTTAAGTGTTAATCCGGCGCGGTTGAGCCAAGCCTTGATTTCGTCGCCGCCAAAACCGAGGCGGCGGTGTTCGTGATCCTGGCGCAAACTCTCCAAGGCGTGGGGGGCAAAATCGGCGATCAACAGGCTGCCGCCGGGGGCCAGCACGCGGGCCGCCTCGGCGATGGCGCGGCCGGGCTCGTCCAGGTAATGCAGGACCTGGTGAATGGTGATGGCGTCGAAGTCACCGCTGGTAAACGGGAGCTGATAAAGATCCCCCTGGCGGACCTGACAGTTGGCGCAGCCGGCCTTCTCGAGCTTGTCGCGGGCGACGGTCAGCATTTCGTGAGAAAGGTCAATGCCGGTGGCGCGCCGGGCGCGGGGCGAAAATACCTCCAGCATCCGGCCGGTGCCGGTGCCGAGATCAAGCAGGTTTTCGATCCCGTCTTTCGGCAACAATTTGCCGATGGCGGCTTCGACCTTGGCGTCATCAACATGGAGCGAGCGCAGCTTGTCCCAGCTTTCGGCGTTGTCGCGGAAGTAATTTTCCGCCGCTTCGGCGCGGGCGAATTTGACGTCGCTGAGGCGTCCCCGGTCCTGGGCCAATATCCCGTCCTGGATGTCGGCCTGGGGCAGTAGCGCATTCAGGTGGCGGGCGACGTCCGCCCCCGGCCCGTCATCGGCCAAGCGGTGGAAGGCCCAGCTGCCCTCGCGGTGGCGAGTCAGCAGCCCGGCCTCGGTCAGCAGTTTTAAATGCCGCGAAATGCGGGGTTGGCTTTGGCCCAAGGTGCGGACCAGCTCGCTGACCGTTAACTCGCCATGGGACGCCAGCGCCAGGATGCGCAGCCGCGTCGGTTCCGCCGCCGCGCGCAGCGCCGCCAGAAGGTCGTCCATGGGGCTGTCCGGGGGGCGATCGGCGCGGGGTTGGCTATCGAGTTCTTCGGCCTGCATGGTCGGATCCGGTCCATCATTTAACATTGTATTCATTTAAAGATATAAACATATCCTTATATAAAATCAACAGCTATTTTGTTAACCATATAACAATCTATATGTTGTAAAATTTTGATTGTCGTCACCCATTGGGTAGTGGTATATCGATTCGCGGGCTAAAAAACGCTGTCTTATCAACGGGCTCACTGGGGTCCGGGTGTTTTACCGAAAAGGGAAGTTTCTGGGCACATGGGTGGGCAATCCAATCATCGTAGACATCGGCGCGGCGGCACCTTGATGTTGGCGGCGTTTATGGTTTTAACCTTGGCCCTGACGGGCGGCTGCGCGACATCGCCCCATCCTGCCAACGCCGAGGCGGTGGCTGAATTCAACGCCCTCAACGATCCCGGCGAGCCCGCCAACCGGGCGGTCTTCGAGGTCAACCGGGGGCTCGACGCGGCGTTCCTGAAACCCGTGGCCTTGGCCTACCGGGACATCACGCCGCAATTCTTTCAAGACCGGATCAAGGCCGTGCTCGACAACCTGCGCGCCCCGGTGATTTTCTTTAACGATATGCTGCAGGGCGAACTGGAACGCGCCGTCGCCACCGTCCTCCGGTTCGTGCTCAATTCCAGCCTCGGCATTTTGGGGCTCAACGATATCGCCACCGATATGGGCATCGAAGGTCACGATGAGGACTTCGGTCAGACATTGGCGGTGTGGGGTATCCCGGAAGGGCCTTATGTGATGCTGCCGTTGTTCGGGCCATCCAATCCGCGCGACGCCATCGGAATGGTCGTCGATTTCCTGATCGACCCTTTTAATACCTGGGCCGGAAATACCGACCGGGATTTCGCGGTTTTCTCGCGTTCCGCCGCCCGGGGCGTCGATCTCAGGGCCACCTATATGGAGACTCTGGACGATCTTGAGAAATCTTCGCTTGATTTTTACGCCGCTATCCGCAGTCTCTACCGTCAACGCCGGGTCAACGAAATCAACAACGGTGATCCATCGGCCAAATTACCGGTCATTAACATCGGTACGGTCCCTTAATAAAGGCCGAACGCCGGCGGGGTTGGATATGGATATAACTTAAGAGGCTATACGGACCTTATATCATGGTTGATCACAATCGCACCCAGGCCGTCCTGAGGGGCCTTGCTTTCATTTTTGTTGTCGCCCTGCCACTTGGTTTCGCGACGCCGAGCGCCGCCGATGAAACCGAGGAAAAAGCCGGTTCCTTTATCCGGTCGCTGGCCGCCGAGGCGATTAGATCGCTGGCCGAAAAGGATGCCCCTCGCGACATCCGCATTCAGCGTTTCCGGAAATTGTTCAATGACCATTTTGCCGTCAACAGCATCGGCCGGTTCGTCCTCGGGGGTAACTGGAAGAAGGCCTCGAAAGACGAGCAAAAGGAATACCTGGTCCTGTTCGAAGACCTGATGGTGGTCTCCTACGTTGACCGGTTCTCCCGCTATGCTGGTGAAAACCTGGAAGTCACCCGGACCCGTGCCGAAAATGGCGGATCCACCACCGTGTTCTCCCAGATCTCGCGCCCGACCGGGAAACCGGTGATGGTCTTGTGGCGGGTCGGTTCCACGGACAAAACCATGAAAATCCTCGACGTTATCGTCGAAGGCGCCTCCATGAGCCAGACGCTGCGATCCGACTTTGGTTCCATCATCCGCCAACAAGACGGCAAGGTGTCGGGGCTGATTGATGCGTTACGCCTGAAAACGGCATCGCTGAAGGCGTCTAGCAAGTAAGCCATGTCCCGGAAGACGCCCCCGTCTTCTGAAGCCCGGCAACTCACCCTGCATCAGGCGGTTGATCTCGCCGACCAGCATTACGCCGCCGGCGATCTGGTCGAGGCGGAAAGCCTGTACCGGCAAATCCTTAACAACGACCCCGGTCATCCGCAGGTCCATTACAACCTGGGACTGGCGCTGAAGGGCCTGGGCCGGCCGGAAGACGCCGCCGACAGCTACCGAAACGCGCTGGCGCTGAACCCCGATTATGCCGAGGCGTTGAATAACCTGGGCAACGTGCTGGTCGATTTAGGGGTGCCGGGCGACGCCATCGAAAACTTTGAGAAGGCCAAAGGCGTCCATCCCGATTTCGCCGAGGCCCACAACAATCTGGGCAAGGCGTTGATGGAGCTTGGCCGGTATGACGAGGCCGAAGCAAGCTATGCACGCGCGTTGGCGCTTAAACCCGATTACAACAATGCCGACTATAACCGCTCGCTTCTATTGTTGCTGCGGGGTGATTTCAAGGCCGGGTGGGCCGGATATGAAAAGCGATTGGTTGAAGGTTCTCCCTTGGCCCTGCCGGACCGGGGGTTTCGCCAGTTCTTATGGGACGGGGCGGATTTGGCCGGCAAGAGGATTTTGCTGTACGAAGAACAAGGTGTCGGCGACACCATTCAGTTTGTCCGCTATGCCAGGACTCTCAAGGACGCAGGCGCGACGGTCGTCGTCGAATGCCAGCCGGACTTGAAAACCCTGTTGGCGACGGCGCCGGGGATCGATGCGGTGTTTTCGCCGCCGGAATCGGTGGCGGATTTTGATGTCCATGCGCCGTTGCTGAGCCTGCCCCATCTTTGCGGCACCGATATCGACAGCATTCCCGCCGACATCCCTTATTTATCGGCGAACCCCTTAACGCTTCCCGATCCGGGTGACATCAACATCGGTCTGGTTTGGGCCGGCAACGCCGCCCACAAGAACGATCGCAACCGGTCGATGGATGTTGGCCGCTTCAACCCGTTGCTTGGGCTTTCCGGCGCCCGCTTTTACGGCCTTCAGGTCGGCGCCCGCGCCGATGATCCGGCTAAGGCCGGCATCGGCGGCGAGATCACCGACCTGAGTCCACGGCTGATGGATTATGCGGCGACGGCGGCGGCGATTGCGGCGCTCGACCTGGTGATTTCCGTCGATACCTCGGTCGCCCATCTGGCCGGCGCGATGGGGAAACCGGTGTGGCTGCCGTTGCCCAAGGTGCCGGATTTCCGCTGGCTGCTGGATCGCGACGACAGCCCCTGGTACCCGACCATGCGGCTGTTCCGGCAGCCCCGGCAAGGCGACTGGGACAGTGTCATCGACGCGGTGTTGGCTAGGCTTAAAACCGGCAAGGACGGTCTTTAGCCCCGCTTCAGCGGCTTGAATTTGATGCGGTGCGGTTGGTCGGCGTCGGTGCCGAAGCGGCGGTGGCGGTCGGCTTCGTAATCCTGGTAATTGCCTTCGAACCATTCGACATGGCTATCGCCCTCGAAGGCCAGGATATGGGTGGCCAGGCGATCCAGGAACCAGCGATCATGGCTGATGACGACGACGCAGCCGGCGAAGTCGGCGATGGCGTCTTCGAGCGCGCGCAGGGTTTCCACGTCCAGGTCATTGGTCGGCTCATCCAGCAACAGCACGTTGGCTTCCGATTTCAGCATTTTCGCCAGATGCACCCGGTTGCGTTCACCGCCGGACAGCTGGCCGACGGCTTTCTGCTGGTCGGCGCCCTTGAAATTGAACTGGGCGACATAGGCGCGGCTTTGCACGGTCCGCTTGCCGATCTGGATATCGTCATGGCCGCCGGAGATTTCCTGCCAGACGGTATTCTTGGCGTCCAAGGTGTCGCGGGATTGGTCGATGTAGCCCAAGGCCACGGTCTCGCCGACTCGCAACGTTCCCGCATCCGGTTTTTCAATCTCGGTGATCATTTTGAACAACGTCGTCTTGCCGGCGCCGTTGGGGCCGATGACGCCGACGATGGCGCCCGGCGGCAACAGGAAGTCCAAGTTTTCGATCAGCAATTTATCGCCGAACGCCTTCGACACCCCTTTCGCCTCGATCACCAGATTGCCGAGCCGGGGGCCGGGCGGGATCAGGATCTGGGCCTTGCCCATCTGTTGTTCCTGAGACTTGGCCAACAGTTCTTCATAGCCGGTGATGCGGGCCCGTGATTTGGTCTGCCGGGCCCGGGGCGAGGCCCTGATCCATTCCAGTTCGTGCTTGAGGGTGCGTTGGCGGGCCGATTCCTCGCGCGATTCCTGGCCCATGCGCTTTTCCTTCTGTTCCAGCCACGACGTATAGTTGCCTTCGTAGGGAATGCCATGGCCGCGGTCCAGCTCCAGAATCCAGCCGGTAACGTTATCGAGGAAATAGCGATCATGGGTGACGATCATCACCGTGCCTTTGTATTCTTCGAGGTAGTGTTCCAGCCACTCCACCGATTCCGCGTCCAAGTGGTTGGTCGGTTCGTCGAGCAGCAGAATTTCCGGCTTTTCCAGTAACAGGCGGCACAAGGCGACGCGGCGTCGCTCGCCGCCGGACAGTGTGTTGACGTCGGCATCGCCGGGCGGACAGCGCAGCGCGTCCATGGCGATTTCGACGGTGCGCTCCAGCTCCCAGCCTTCGGCGGCATCAATCTTTTCCTGCAATTCACCCTGTTCGGTCAACAGCGCGGTCATTTCGTCATCGTCCATGGGCTCGGCGAAGCGGGCGGAAACCTCGTTGAACTTGTCCAGCAGGCCCTTGATCTCGCCGAGGCCTTCCATGGCATTGCCCAAGACGTCTTTCTCGGGGTCCAGGTGTGGTTCCTGCTCCAAATAACCGACGCGCACCCCTTCGGCGGCCCAGGCCTCGCCGGTGAATTCGGTGTCCGTGCCGGCCATGATCTTCAACAGCGTTGATTTGCCGGCGCCGTTGACGCCCAACACGCCGATTTTGACGTTGGGCAGAAACGACAGCGTGACTCCCTTGAGGATATCGCGCCCGCCGGGGAACGACTTCTTCAGGTCTTTCATCACGTAGGAATATTGATAGGACGCCATTTTTGTCTCCGTATTGATCTTCCGGAGAGATATCTCCGAGGGGTTGGGCGGATAAATACCCCACTGGGCCGGCCTTCGCAACGCGAAGCTGCGCCCGTGCGTCATTGGCCCAGTTAGTGTTAAAATGTCCGCCGTTGTTTGGGGCAGCCCATGGAGGTTTTCGTGGATCGTTTCAATATCAATATCAAGACCATGCCCGTGCGCCGGCTGGTGATGTTCGGGTTCGCGGGTCTGGGCGCGGCGCTGCTGGCGGTGGTCTGGGGCGCGCGGCTGTTTTTGGGCGCCGGCGGGCATGTGGTCGGGGCTGCCGTCATCATCGTGCTGACCGCAGTCATCTGGGTTATTGTCGACCGAACGCTGGCGTCGCACGAGTATGACAAAAACAACCTGCCGGCGCGGCCCGAATACACCAATTTCGACATCTACCATCATCCCAAGCACCTGGAAGAGCTGGGCGGGCAGGGCCTGAAGTCGCTGACGTTCGTCGTCTTCGATACCGAAACCACCGGGCTTGGGCCGTCGCAGGGAGACGAGATCATCTCCATCGCCGGGGTTCGCATCGTCGGCGGCGAGATCAGAACCGGTGAGGTGTTTACCCGTCTGGTCAATCCCGGCCGCGATATCCCGAAAGCGTCGATTCGCTTTCACGGCATCACCGAAGACATGGTCAGGGATGAGGCGCCGATTGGCGGCGTGTTGCCGGAATTTCGGGACTTTGTCGGCGATGCGGTGCTGGTTGCCCATAACGCCGCCTTCGACATGAAGTTCCTGAAGTTAAAGGAAGAGTCCACCGGCGTCATTTTCGATCATCTGGTGCTGGATTCGCTGTTGTTGTCGGTGTTTCTGGAGCCGGAATCCGTGAATCACGGTCTCGACGCCATCGCCGAGCGATTGGGCGTCGCGATCGAAGGCCGCCACACGGCGCTCGGCGACAGCCTGACGACGGCGGCGGTTTTCTTGAGAATGTTGGAGATGTTGGAAACCAGGGGCATCCGCACGCTGGGCCAGGCGATCGAGGCGTCGAGCCGGATTTCCCACGTGCGCGAGATGCAAAAACAGTTTTAGGCTTTTATTTAATGCAAATGCGTCGTCGCGGCTGGATGCCATCCGCTCGGGACTTGCTCGTTTTCCCGCAAATGCGTCGTTGCGGCTGGATGCCATCCGCTCGGGATTTGCTCGTTTTCCCGCAAATGCGTCGTTGCGGCTGGATGCCATCCGCTCGGGATTTGCTTTAGAAAACCTCGCCGGTGAACTCGCTCTGGAGTCTCTGCCGGAGTGACCGAATGGCCTTGAAGCCGTCGACCAGCATGTCGCGTTCGCGTTGGCTCAACGATTTCGGATCAACGAAGTTGGTGACCGTGCGGCCGCCATTGAAGTCGGCGATCTGTTGGCGGAGCAGCATGTGCGAGATATGCCGGTAGGCGCCGGCAAGATAATCGTGCTCGTCATCGCCCAAAATGCCTTTGTCCATGAGCGCATCCATGCGCCCCAAGGTCGAGATCGCCTCAATGCCTTCGCGCAGCGCCAACAGCCGCATGGCCTCCACCAGCGGCAGGGTGCCGGTGTGCTTGAGATTGATCTGGCCGATGTGGTTTTTGTTGTCCTTGTCGGTGAGCAGACGCCCGAACCAGCCCAGCGCGACCTGGTGTTCGGTGTCGTCGGCGTGCATTTCGCGCAGGAACGACGGGTTTGCGCCGGCGGTTTTGGTAACGAAGCGGCGAAGCTCGTCAGCCATCCCCGGATCGCCCCAAACCGAGCGGAAATCGAAAAAAATGTCGCACAACCGGATCGCCGTTATATTGCGCTTCTTGCTCCACAGGCTGACCTGTTCCTTCCACTGGCTTGCGGTCTTGCGCCACAGTGGATTGGTCGCCATGACGAAGCCTTTGCATAACGGCAGCCCGACCTCATTCAGGTCGCGGGTCATGCGCTCCCCTAATTCAATGAACCAGGCGTCGATCTCGGTGTGGCGGTCGTCGGGATAGTCTTCGAGGATGAAGCCGTTGTCCTGGTCCGGAAACAGGAAGTTCTCACCGCGCCCGCCCGACCCCATGACGATGACGGAAAAGCCGACCGGCGCCTCGCCGAGGCCGTCAAAGTTCAAATCGCCGAGACTCAGGTTGACGATGCGCCGGTAGATGTCGTTGTTGATATGGGTCAGCAGCGCCTGGATTTCCGTCGCCGGCAGATTATCCCCTAACAATTGATCGGCCAGTTCCACCTGCGCCGCCTTGATCAGTTTCAGGCCGTCGAGACTTTCATCGCGGGTCAGGATATCAATCTGGCCCATCAAGGTGTTAGACGCCGAGGCCAGCGCATCATGCAGGTTTAACATGCCGCTGAGCCGTCTTTCCGCGTCAACGACAGGCATATGGCGCAGGCCCCGCCTTCGCATGCGGGCGATGGCGTAATACAGGTATTCGTCTTCAAGAATAATAGAGACCGGCGCCGTCATCGCCTCATTGACGGGGGTGGCGGCACCCAGTTTGAAGGCGGCGCGCCGGGTGATGTCCTGTTCGGTCACGATGCCGATGGGGCGGCCTTCGGCGTCGGTGACGGTGGCGCTTGACGCTTTGGCGGCAGCCATCTTTTCGGTGGTCTCGCTTAAGGGGGTGCCCAGCGGCACCGCCAGCGGCACGTTCCGCATGACGTCCCTGACCAACTTGCTGAATATTGCGGTTCGGTTTTCCACGTGTGTTTTATGTCCTCGGCGCCGGCGCCTATCGGGGGATGTGGTCTCATAGTATAACAAGGAACAATGATAAAGACCGCTTGCGATCGTGTGCGGTTTAAAAGGCGACGGCAAGTATTCCGCCTAAAACCACTTTAAATTTATGGATACTTGCAGGGTGGTGGAGTTTCAAATGTTGTATGGGAGTCGTCAAATATGGTATTAAAGCTTTAACTCTGATTCGGAGGGATTCGGTCCCGTTGAGTTGGAGGAAGCAAGGGGTTGCAACACGCGCAACAAAGGGCGGGGAAGTCGATATGGTCTTGGGGACACATCCCTCCATTTTATAGACGTTTTATCCTTGTCGTCCCGCCATGGGCCGACATCTCCTTGTTGCGTGATGCAGTAAGAAAAGGCCGTTAAGGCCGGGGACTAACATCCGAGCTGTTGTGGTGACCCAATTCCTGGGGTTGCGTGGGATGGTCTCGCGGAACCCTTTGATTTGCTCTTTGAAGACATGGTTTCGGCCAAGTCGATCGACGAGGACCGACAGATAAGGGGAGAAATATCTTGAGCGCTAAAGTAACGTGGTTATTTATTTTCGTAGGCATCTATTGGGCCTACTGTATCTATTGGGGCTGGAAATGCTCCCAAATGGCGAAAAGCGCCAGTGACTACTTCGTCGCTGGCCGGCGTCTTTCGCTTTGGGTGTTCGTTCTCGCCGCAACAGCGACGTCGTTCTCGGGCTGGACCTTTATGGGCCATCCGGGACTTATTTATCGTGATGGCTTCCAGTACGCCTATGCATCGTTCTATGCCATCACCATTCCGTTTACCGGCGTTATGTTCCTGAAACGCCAGTGGATGCTGGGTAAACGTTTCGGTTATGTGACGCCGGGCGAAATGATGGCCGATTATTTCCAGGGCGACGCCATCCGCATCCTGGTGGTCTTAGTGGCTTTGCTGTTCTCGATCCCGTATTTGGGCGTGCAGCTGGGGGCGTCGGGCTTCCTGTTCCAGGTGCTGACCGACGACCTGGTGAATAAAACCTTCGGTATGTGGGTGCTGTCGCTGGTGGTGTTGATCTACGTGGCGTCGGGCGGTCTACGCGCGGTGGCCTATGTGGACACCCTGCAATGCGTTCTGTTGATGTTCGGCATCGTCGCCATCGGCTTTATCGCTTATAGCTACATGGGCGGTTGGGAAGCTTTCAACCAGGCGATGGCCAAACTCGGCGCCTCGGGCATCGGTAAATGGGGAACGACCAAGGGTCTTGGCGGCGGTGATTATAACGCCTACTTGGCCATTCCAGGCGTCATCCAGTTTACCGCCGGTCTCGGCAAGCAGACACCGGTCGGTGGTTTGTGGACGGGCGTTATGGTGTTGACCTACATGTTCGCGTTGATGGGCATCCATTCGTCGCCTGCCTTCACCATGTGGTCGTTCGGCAATAAAGATCCGCGTCCGTTTGCACCGCAGCAGGTGTGGGCGTCCAGCTTCGGCATCGGCCTGATCCTGTTTTTCTTCACCGCGGCGCAAGGCATGGGGGCTCACTTCCTGGGCGCTTCGCCGGCCGTCGGCAAGGCGGGGATGGCCCTTGCCTCGGTGATCCCGGATCTGACCGCCAACAAGCAGGGCAGTCTTGTGCCGCATTACATCAACCTGATTGCTGATGCGGCGCCGTGGTTTGTCGGTCTGTTGGCGGTGTGCGCGCTGGCGGCCATGCAGTCCACCGGTGCGGCGTATATGTCTACGGCCGGCGGCATGCTGACCCGCGACCTCTATAAGCGGTTTATCAACCCGACCGCCGATCACAACACCCAGAAGCTGTTTGGGCGGATCGGCGTTGCCTTCATCGTCGGATCGGCGTTGCTGGTGGCGACGTACTCTGCCGATGCCCTGGTTCTGCTGGGCGGCTTGGCGGTTGCCTTCGGGTTCCAGATGTGGCCGTCGCTGGCGGCGGTGTGCTGGTTCCCGTGGATTACCCGTCAGGGGGCCACGCTGGGCCTGGCTGCCGGTTGTCTGGGGGTTATCTTTACCGAGAGCTTCGGCGCTTCCATCGCCGGTTTTTTAGGGATGGAACTGCCGTGGGGCCGCTGGCCGTGGACTATCCATTCGGCCGGTTGGGGCATTTTATTCAATGTCGCGGTCTGCGTCGTCGTTTCAGCGATGACCCAGAACGACCAGGAGTTGGCGCATCGCATGAAGTATCACAACTTCCTGCGTGCACATGCTTCGCTGCCGGCCTCCAAACAGGGCCTCAAGCCGATTGCCTGGATCGTCACCCTTGCCTGGCTGTTCTTCGGAATCGGCCCGGGTGCGGTCATCGGTAACGACATCTTCGGTGCGCCGAATGCCGGTTACGCCGCATGGACCTTCGGCATGCCCTCGATCTGGGCGTGGCAGATCCTGTGGTGGGCCTTGGGCGTCGGGATGATGTGGTTCCTGGCCTACAAGATGGAAATGTCGACCGTGCCGACGAAGGAAGTCGAAGCATTGGTCGAAGACATCGGCGACACCGTCAGCGCCTCCTGAAGACCGGAGGACGCTGTTCGCGTTAAACGGTAATCGGTTTTGATTGCCGTAGCAAAATCGGGGGAAGGCTTCGCGGCCTTCCCCCTTTTTTTTGTTCCCTGTCGCGGCTACTCCTCTCTTTTTATTTGTCTTTATGTCTTTATAATTTATTCCCAGGCCCAACATTTAAGGGGCGCCCTTAGAGCCCATTTGATCGTGCAATACTATGGCAGAGTATCTTTTTTCCCCCGACTCCCAATGGCTGTGGACATTGGCCTTGGTGGCGGCGATGTTTTTCCCGGTCAGGAAGATGATCTTCGTGATGACCGTGAACCGGGCGGTCAAGAAGGGCGGTCGGGAAAACGTCGATGAAAACGAAATAAAACGATTGCTGAAGCGTTCGGGCGTTACCGCCGGGCTGTTGAGCTTTGTGTTTTCCCTGTATTACGTCGGCACGTTGTTTCGGCCATGATCGGTTTCGACAATCCCCGCGTGCTCAAGCGGTTCATCATCCTGCTGGCGGTGGCGACGTTCGTGATGTTTTCCGTCTGGGCGATGATCAATAACTACAAAGACACCACCAAGGGCGATTACGAAGTTCGTGAGGGCGATATCCTGTTGCAGGACGGCAAGTATGAAACAGCCATCAAGTCCTTTGAGGCGGCGCTTGCCGTTCAACCCAACCACCGCGGCGCGCTCGGCGGCCAAGCCATCGCCCTGATGGGGCTGAAAAAATACGGCGAAGCGGAAAACCTGTTCACCTATCTGATTAATTACCTCAAAGAGACCCTGAGCGATGACGACCCGACCGGGCGCGGCGCCCTGGCCGCGGCCTATGCCAACCGGGGCATCCTCCGGGATCGCCTGGGGCGTTACGAAGAGGCGCTGAAGGACTATATCCAATCGGCGCTCGTTGACCGCGATCTGGCCGAGGGCCCCGGCGTCGTCGAACGGCTGCTGTATTACGAAAAGAAGCCCTCAAGCGTCATCAAGCGGGCGGAATACATCTACAAGCAATTGAAATTGCCGGAAGCCGACCGCGTCATGCGCAATCCGGAAGAAGACGAAAAGCAGCGCCGCTATAAGCCTTAGAAGGCCGGGTACGCTAAAATACTTGGGCGAGCCCCAGGACATCCTGGAACAAAACCCCGAAGAAGAACACCGCGGCAATGCAGCCGAACAACAGGTGCACCCATTCGGTATCGCCGTTATCGTCGCGGAATTTGATGCCGTGCCAGGCGACGGCGCCGGTGCCGATCAGAAAGATCAGATTAACCAGGGGTTCAAGGTCGCCTGCGGATTCAAACATGGCGGAAATCTACCCCGGAACAGGGGGCTGTTCAATGTCTGCCACCATGAGAGCGGCAAAGATGTTGGGCGCGGGAGTTACTTGCTCTTGGGCAGGTCGTTGACGTTCAGATATGGCGGGAACATGGTTGCCGACTCGCCGGCGGATAGGTCGGCGAGGATGATGCCGCCGCCGACGAAAAGGATCAGACAGCCGACGGCAAGGCAGAATCTGAGTATCCCCTGCGGCACGGTGGTGATGTAATCATGGTCATAGCGGTGGTAGTGGGCGGCATTTTCGTCAACGTTGCCCCGTTCGTAGCCGTCGATGATGATGCGGGCGTAATGCCGGGCCCAATGGGGCACCTCGTCGCGCAGCATGTACTCTTTAAACAACCGCGCCACCATGGCCTCGGGCAGGTCTTCGCCGTGCCATTCCCGGTAGGCCAGTTGAATAAGTTGGAATTCGCCGACCTGTAACAGGTTGGCGGCTTCGTTGACGACCAGCCGGTCCTTGGGTTCCAATTCCTCCTGGTCGGGGCGCAGCAATGTTTCCAACAGGCCGGAAAGGAGATTCTTACGTTTTCGATTGCCCATGGCCTAAATCATAGCAGACAAATGGCGACAAGGTCGATAAATGCCCGATCACGGTTTGGTCATCGAAAATTGGCGGCATTGGCGCTAAGATACCGCCGATGAGCGATGGCACCCTCCAGATAACCCCTCTGGCCCCGGCGTTGGGGGCGGAAATCGGCGGCGTTGATTTGTCCGGCGATCTGGGCGATGGCGTCATTGCCGAAATTCGCCAGGCGCTTTTGGCCCACCTGGTGATCTTTTTCCGCGACCAAGACATCACCCCAAAACAGCATTTGGCCTTTGCCCGGCGGTTCGGGGACATTGTCTCCTATCCCATGGTCGCCGGGCTGGACGATTACCCGGAAATCGTCCCGGTGGTGAAGCTGGCCGATGAGAACCACAATTTCGGCGGCATCTGGCATTCGGACACCACCTACCTGGCGGCACCGCCGATGGGCGCTATTTTGGTGGCCCGGGAGCTGCCGCCCCACGGCGGCGATACCTTGTTCGCCAACATGGCGCTGGCCTATGAGACGCTGTCGGGCGGCATGAAAGAGATGCTGTCCGGCCTCACCGCCATTAACAGCTCGGCCAAGGACGCCGTCGCCAAATCCCGCGAAGACCGCCAAAAAGACATGGATGACGTTCCCGAACCGCTGGTGTCCGAACACCCGGTTGTCCGCACCCACCCGGAAACCGGCAAGAAAGTCCTCTACGTCAACATCGGCCACACCATCGGCTTCAAAGGCATGGCGATGGAGGAAAGCGCGCCGATCCTGAAATTCCTGTTTGCCCATCAGCGCCGTGACGAATTCGCCATGCGCTTTCAATGGCGGTCGGGCTCGATCGCCTTTTGGGACAACCGCTCATCTCAGCACTACCCCCTCAACGATTACCACGGCCACAAACGCGTGATGCACCGCGTCACCCTGGCCGGGGATGTGCCGGTGTAAGGGTTGTTATTCGCTAAGCCTTGCCCAGATCATTGAGGTCGCAGGGTAATTTGACAATCTCGCCGCGCTTGGCGGACAGGTCCATGGCCATGGTCAGGATCAGGTTGCGGTGGCCATCGGCGGCGGTGGCGTGGGGGGTTTCCAGGCCGTTATAGATGCGTCCGTACCAGGCATTGGTTTCTTCGCGCATCGGCCCCCAGAGCTGCTTGTTCCAGATGTCGCCGGGCGGATAGCTGGTCAGGAAATCGACATGGCGCTCGAATCCCGGATCGTAGCCCTCCGGCGCGTAGCCGGCGCCTTGCGATATCTCCGTCGCCATCACCAGATCACGGTGGGTGTCTTCGACGTCGATGACGCCCTTGGTGCCGACGATGCCGATTTCCAGCCCGTAGACGGCGCCCGGCCAAACCACCGGCAAGGCCCAGCTGATGTTCATGGAAAAAATGGTGCCGTCGTTCATGGTGAAAATGCCGAAGGTGGCGTCCTTGGTGCCGTGTTCGGCCAGCACCTTGTCCGATGATTGGGCGAAGACGGACACCGGCTCCAGGCCTTCCATCAGCCACAGGCTCATATCCAGGCTGTGGGTGCCGGACACCACCATCGGCGTCAGGTTGTGGCGCTGGTTGGTGCGCCGGGTCGTGGCGATGGGCACCATGCGGTTCATGAAGGCGCGGGTGACGACGGCGGTGGTCTCACCGATCTGGCCGGTGACGATGCGTTCCTTGATGGCCAGGAAGCGGCGGCGAAAGCGTTGCGTATAGCCGACACAGGCGTCCAATCCGGCGGCCTCGATGGCGTTGAAGATTTCCAGACTTTCCAGGGCTTCCGTGGCCAGCGGCTTTTCAATGAACAGGTCGTGGCCTTGTTCGATGGCGGCCATGGTCGGGCCGAAATGCAGGTTTTCATCGGTGGCGATAATCGTCGCGGTGACTTCCGGGCGCTTGATCAGTTCGCTGTAATCGGTGGTGAAAAAATCGGCGTCGATGTCTTCGGCGAGTTTCTTCCCCAAGTCTTCCTTGATATCACAAAGCCCGATCCAGCCGACGCCGGGGTATTGCCGGGCCAGTACGCCGCGAATGCGCCCGATGGTGCCGCAGCCGATAATCGCCAGGCCGATTTCTTTTTTCTTTTTTTTCATTATTTCCCCCTTTTGAAAATACCGTCATAAAAAGTGTACAGCACGACTATCAACAGCACGGTGCCGATCGGCCTATCCCACAGGAAATACAGCACGGTTTCATCTTTGAACACCAGCAACGCCCGGCGGAAATTTTCGTCGGCCATGGGGCCGAGGATGACGGCCAACACCATTGGCGCCAGCGGGAAGCCGAAACTCCACAGGATGTAACCGACGATGCCGGCGGCGAACATGACGTAGACGTCGAAGTAATTAAGGCTGACGGCGAACGCGCCGACGATGCAGATCGGCAGGATCAGCGGCAACAACACGGTTTTGGGCAGGCTGAACAATTTGACGCAGGGTTTGATCAGGGCGATGGCCATGCCGTACATGAAAAAATTGGCGATGATCAGGGCGATATAGATGAAATAGATAAGCCCGGGATGCTCAACCTCGATCATCGGCCCGACGACGACGTTTTTGAGTTCCAGCGCCGCCAGGATGGCCGCGGCCGGGGCGTTGCCGGGAATGCCCAACGCCATGGTCGGCAACATGGAGCCGCCGACATTGGCGTTGTTGGCGACTTCGGCGCAGATAATCCCTTCGTAGCTGCCCTTGCCCCATTTCTTGCGCTCTTCCGGGCTGGCGCGGCGCTTGCCGATATCATAGGAAAGAAACGAGGCGACGTTGGCGCCGGCGCCGGGGATGGCGCCGATGATGGTGCCGATCAGGCCGGAGCGTATCGCCGTACGGGCGTATTTCCACAACATGGAAAACGGCGGCACCACCCGTCCGACATCCGTCGGTATGGGGGTAGGGCTTTTCTGCGGCAGCACGCGGAGAATTTCGGTGATGCCGAACAGGCCGATCAGAATCGGGATATAACTGATGCCGTCTTCGAGCATGCGGTAGCCGAAGGTGTAGCGCGGCACGCCGAGGATGCTATCCAGCCCGACGAAGGCGACCAACAGGCCGATCCAGCCGGAAATCCAGCCCTTCAAGGGCATCTCGCCGGAGGACATGGTGCCGGAGATGGCGATTCCCCACATGGCGAGCAGGAACATCTCCCACGACTGGAATTCCAACGCCAGCGTCAAAATAATGGGGATGAAGGCGATCAACAGAATAATGCCGACCCAGTTGCCCATGAACGACGCGGCAATGGCGGTGCCCAGCGCCAGGCCGCCTTCGCCCTTCAAGGCCAGGGGATGGCCTTCCATCATCGTCGGCACGGCGTCGGGCGTGCCGGGAATATTGATCAACACCGCCGAGATGGCGCCGCCGAACACCGACCCGGTATAAACGCCAAGCATGAACATGAGTGCCGGGTACTGGTCCATGCCGGCGGACAGGCCGATCAGCAGCGCCATCGCCATGGTGGTGGACAGCCCCGGCATGGCGCCCCACAAAATCCCCAGGGTGACGCCGAGCAGCGCCATCCACAACATCCACGGTGACAAGGCGAGAAGGATTTGATCCCAGATCATGGCTTTCCCCTTATATTCCTTCAGGCAGCAGAATCTTGAAGCCATCGCGGAAGGCCGACGCCAGGGCGACAATCGCGATAATGGAAACAAGGGAACAGCGCGCCAAGGAAGCCTGCCAGAAGATGCGCAAAATCAAGATGAGCATGGGGATGGAAACGGCTTCGAAACCGGAGAAGCGGAACACGTGGAACGGCGTCGGCACCCGGATATCCAATGAAACATGGCCGACAATAACCACCCAGGCGAAGATGAGGGTCATAAGCAGCAGCGTGCGGCGGTTTTCCTGGTCTTTGAAGTAATTGCCGAAAAAGGCGCCGGTGCCTTCGAAAAAGCCCTCCAGGGCGCCTTTGCGCAAAGCCTTGAGGCCCAGCCCCAAGGCCATGACCAGCAGGGTAAGCCCGGTCAGGAACGGCAACATGCCCGGCGCCGTGGTGATTCTGGTCGGAATCGGAAGCAGCCAGGCGTAATACATGGCAACAATGGAAAGCACCGCGACGACGCCGGCGGCGATAAGGTCTTTCTTCGACGTCGATCGTTCGCCGGTGTTCTCTTCGCCGGTGAAAACGGCCTTTTCTTCGGCTTCGGCGTCTTGCCGCGGCGGGCTGTCGTCGTTGATCATGGTTTTAGGAAATCCCAGTGAGGAAACAACCGGGCGGGACGCCTTCGACGGCGCCCCACCCGGCAGTGCGTTAGTATCGCCTCACGCCATGGCGTTACATGCGCGGCTTATAGCCCTGGGGCGGCCACCACTTGTCGAAACCGGCAGGCGTGGGAAGGCCCAGCTTCGAAGCGGGAAGCGAGCCCTTGATGCCCAGTTTGGAAAAGGTCTCGGCGGTCAGCACTTCCATCTGGGCGGCGTTCTTGTCGGCTTCCTTGCCGGTGCGGACATCGAGGGTGAAGTACTGCTTCTTCGCCACGGCTTTGAAGGCGTCGGAATTGGCCGCCGCGACGAACGCTTTTTCGATCTTCTGGAGAATGTCGATGGGCGTGCTCCGCCGAATGGCGAGGTTGTAGATACCACCCATCGGCAGCAGCGGCTTGACGGACGGGACAAACTTGCCAATCGAGGACAGCGTGCCGGCCGTAGCGTCGACGATATCGGCATCGCCGGTTTGCTGAATGTGACGAAGCTTACCGGCGCGGATCAGATCGATGTGCTCATGCACGCCGCCGCCGGCGATGTCGGTTTCGCCCTGAAGGCCGGCGAGAGTCGCTGGCTTGCCGCCCTTATAGGGGACGTATTTCAGCGTGATGCCGGCGGAAAGGGCCGCCGTCGCGGCCAGTTCATGCCAAATCCCGCCGGTGCCGGAGGTGGAAATGGAAATCTTGCCGGGGTCCTTTTTCGCGGCGGCGATAATGTCGGCCATATTCTTGAACGGCGAATCGGCGCGCACCGACCAGCTTCCAATCGAATTGGCGGCTTTCATGTACTGCCAGTCTTCCCAGGCCTTCGATTTCGAATGCCCCATGACGCGCACGAATTTGTTGTAGTTGGCCGCGCCCAGCCACGTGTAGCCGTCGTCGGCCTTGCCGAGCACGTAACTGGTGGCGACGCCGCCGACGGCGCCGGGCTTGTTGATGACGTTGATGGTCCAGCCGGTGGCTTTGGCCATTTCCGCCGTGATCACCCTGAGGACCTTATCGGTGCCGCCGCCGGCGCCGTACATGACGACGACGGTAATCGGCCGTTCCGGCCACGCCGCTTGTGCCGTGCCCGGCAATAACATCACCGAGGTCGCCGCCGCGGCCAGGGTGAACAGAGCAGCCCGGCGGGCCATCCCTGAAACGCCAAGCCCTAGG
>JAQBYB010000139.1 GCA_027624235.1 Pseudomonadota bacterium
GCCGTCATCGATAACCAGGACTTCAAAGTCCACCCCCTCGACGCTCTGGGCGGCGACGCTGGTCAGAAGTTTTATAACCGTCGCTTCTTCGTTGAAGGCGGGGATGATGATGGAAAGTTTAATCATGAGGGACACCTTGCCGAACTGTCGCTATCTTCCGCTTTTTCGGCAATAAGAAGTATATTTTTTCCCAGTGGCGGGGCGAGCACGCTTTCAAGCACCCGACCGACGGGCACAAATAGCTTGTCGTAAACCCCGGAAAGAAAAGGAGAAAAAGTAGTCCGCCGCCCGACCTTGCAGATTAGCCACCAGGGAATAATACCGAGGATATCGAAGTAACGAGCAGAGATTATTTTGAAATTTGCCATCCGCACCAAATCAACGAGGCCGCTTTTGTAATAGCGTCTGTAATGCCCGTGCTCCGCGTCCATTTTGCTGAATAGCCACGGCAGCGCGGGCACGAAGATCAGAAGGCGCCCGCCGGGCTTTAGCATCCGGAATTGGTCCTTTAAAACCTGGGTATCATCCATGATGTGTTCGAGAACATTGACCATAATAATACAATCACGTGATTCCACGGCCATGTCTGCCAAATGGTCTTCCAGAGTCTTTCCGATGACCGTAACTCCGGGGGTTTTGGAAAATTTCTCAGTAAGCTGAGGCACCAACTCGGGCGAGGGCTCGACCAGCTCCAGCGTTTCCACTTCGTCAATTATCGCTTGCGAAAACGTCCCCAGCCCGGCACCGATTTCGGTGGTGGCGCCGTGAAGGTAAGGGCGGAAGGGCGTGATGATCCAATCCCGGTAATTGGAAAGAATGGAAAGTGTTTCCAGGTCTCGGCCTTCGTAGGGGGCGTTCTTGAGCATGGAGGTGTTTTTAACGGGACGGGGCATGGTTGGAAACACCAATTTGAATTGGATCGCCGTCATTGCGGCGCCGGGGCTGCGCTATTCAGGAAGGCGGTTTATCGAGGCAGTTTTTGTCTTTCAGCGCCAACAAGGCGAAAATTCTTGTGCCGGTGTTTAAACCGGGAAGGGTGCGTGACCAGATCAAGCGCCCCTGAAACTGTTTCACAGGCATCAGGCAACCGGCGTCATCCAGGATGTTGATGGGACTAAAGTATTTCCAGCCGCCGTCGGTTTTATCAAGTGTGACCAGGAAGTGAGTGATCCCGGCTTTTCTGGATTGTCGGTAAAATTTTTGGGCATTGGTGTGTTCGGGTCGAACCTCTATCGCAGCCTGCATCTGGGTTTCAAAAAAGGTGGGGATGTCCAGATAATAGCGTAAATTTCGGTGAGAGATAAATACCTTATCGGTTTTCTTCAGGTTGGTGTTGATCCAGCCTACGGCGAAGTAATTATTGATATTGCGGGCAAGAAATTTTTCCCGATCAGCGCCGCCAGCCAGGAACTTCAGGTAGTTTAGGCTATACAGACCGGCCCCGGCCATTTGCAGGGATAGGGTTGCGACCATCAGAGCAACCAAGGGCGCTCGTTGGCGCTCGCTGCGGGTCAAGCGTTCCGCCGCCACAGTCAGGCACAACAACAGCAATGGCAGGATCGGTAACAGGTGGCGAATCCGCTGTGAGCCGCCAATAAAAAACCAGAGCACGTAAAAAAAAGCCGTAATTCCAGCATAGACTAACAAAGGGCTTTGCCGCACCCGGCCTCGGCCCTGCCACAACCCCATTAGCGCGAAGGGCAGCACTAGCAGGCCATAGGGGCCGAAACCAACGCGACCGGCATCGGGAAGCCCGACGGCGGCGAGTGTCGCTTTGAAAGGAAGCAACAAAAGCCACATCAACGTTTGCGGCAGCGGGACTTCCGAGTGAAAAAGGAAGGCCTTGAAATCAAGGTCATAGGCCCTGGTCCAGGCGATTAGATCCTCCCGCCCCAGCCATTGGAACAGGGCGGGAAATACCGGGTCGCCCGTATGGATGGCGTTCCAGGCATACCATTGAAACCCGGCGGCAAGGGCGGCGATGCCGAATACGGTGCCATGCAGGAACCATCGGCGCTGAAACAAAAGAACACCACCCAATGCAGCAACGAAAAGAAGGCCGGTATATTTCGCCGCCGCGTAAAAACCGCCGCTCAGGCCGGCCAGCACCGCATACCTGATTTGGCCTGTTTCCACAGCGCGGGCCGTGGCCCAGGCACCGAGCATGACGAACAGGGAGATTCGCAATTCGACCTGACCACTGCCGCTGCCGTAAATGACCGTCGGCGTGGTCAGGAAGATCAACGTCAGCGCCAGCGACCAGTTGTGGTCGAGGTGTCTCCGGCAAAGCACGAAAAACAGCGCCGCCGCCGCCCAGCCGCTGATCATGGTCCACAAGGTCAGGGCCATTTCGCCGCCCAGCGCCAAAGCCGGGGCGTAGGTCATCTGGATCCCAAATGGAATGGCGCCTTCAAGCGCCTGGGGGATGAAATCGATGCGCCCCGCCGCCAAAAATTCCTGGGGTACGGCAAAATGATAAGACAGCGTGTCGGCGTCCGCCGGCGGGGCCAGTCCTTGAGCCAAGCCAAACCCGGCGATGATTGCCAGCAGCACCCACAGAGCCCTGCCGACGCCGTCCGAAGGCAGCCGCCAGGCGGAGTGGTTCGGGCGCCGGAGCAGGAGAGCACCTAGGGCGCCGGCAGCTAACAGGGCGGAGATTGCCTGTTCGGATAGATACCCCGAAACCCCTATCGGAAACATCAGCCAGCCCAAGATTCCGAACCCGGCGGCGAAGGCAAGGGCCCAGTGTTCGCCAACCGTCATGCTTTCATCGACCCTCAGCAGCCTGAGGGTGGCGGCGCCAAAGCCCAGACAGCCAAGAACCTCCAGAAGGACTGCCCCGAGCGCGATCAAGAAAGCCCCCATAAATTTAGAATGGGACGCATCATCCCTTTAAACTGATGGACATAGACCGCCATGACCACGACGACCCAAATCCACAGGAAGGCGGACATCAATTCCTTTTTATCCATCGCTATCGGTCTTTATTCATCATTCACGAAGTGCCCGCGGGGGGCGGGCCGGGAGAAAAGACATCGAAACGTCACTGCCGTCAACCTAAACGGAAACAACCCCAAGACTAAAAGCATGGCCCCGATGTTGCCCTTGTCCCGGTAAGAGCGGACGGCTTCCAGGTGAAGAGCGGCAATTCGAAACCACAAGCTTACCCAGGGGGAACCTGGCCGTGCCCCAAGATCGGGAAAATAGCGTTCGGCAATCACCAGGGCACAGTGAAGGCGGCGGCGGGTGTGGCTCATAATGCCGCCCGCCGTCACGTGGTAGCGCAATAGCGGCTCGCCGAAGACGACAAACCGGGTTTCGGGATTTTTCAACATCGCCAGCCACAGGTCAAAATCCTGCGCATTGCGTAGGCCGGGATCAAAACCACCGGCGTTGATCACTGCGGCCCGTTCGCAGACGACGCTACACGACGCGATATAGCCTTTGCGGTACAGCCCAACAAAAGGATCAGCCTCCCGGAAGCGCTGTTCACAATGGTGGTGCTCGATGCCGCCGCCTTCGCCGGTGATATAATCATGGGCGACAAGAACAGCGCCGCTTTCTTTCAAGACAGCCATGCTGCGGGACAGCTTTTCCGGAAGCCACTCGTCATCGGCATCGAGAAACGCCAGATAGGGTTGCGTCGATTCCCGGATGGCGCGGTTGCGCGCCGCACCGGCGCCCTGGTTTTCATCGCTACGAAAAATGTGCAGCTCGATGCCGTTCATTTGGGAACGAAAAGATT
>JAQBYB010000039.1 GCA_027624235.1 Pseudomonadota bacterium
GCTGTTTTTCCGTTAAACGACAACGCTTTAGCTTCATACTGCCACCCTAGATAATCAACGTTATCTAGGGCAGCCCCTAAAAGAATCCCCAGTCGAAACATTAAGGTTTTATCAATAATTACGGAGGGTTAGTAGGTGCATCTATATGTAACCACTATATCTACCCCGCAACGAATTTAGAGGATTACCCGATTTTGTCAACTTCTATCGTAGTTGATTTAGCGGTTTGGGGCTGAGATCAGCCCTTTTCCGCCTTTCAAGCAGTCAGCGACGCCGGTTCCATTAAATGCTTGGCCCGGAGAAACCCCGGTAAAAGGGGCCGTCGCCGTCATCGTCTTTTTCAATATCCGGTTCCGACATCTGGCGATGGGTCAGTGAAGTCGGACAATAATCGAATCGCGGCGCGGCGTGTTGGCCGACGTAACCAATGGCCGGAGTCGGAACCGGCGACAGCATCGCCGTCGCCAAATAGTTCCCGAACAATCCCTATACAACTGGTTCCGAAATCGAAATAACCCTTATCATGCCTGCGATGGAAGACAGGACTCACCGCCCGTCCAAACCCGGCGGCGACCTGAAAACGGCGTTAGTAAAATATTGATGTTTCAAAGGTCTAATGCTATCTGACGATATAAATTAACCATAAGCATACGAACGAGTTTCCCGCTGCTTTTACCTCATTGGATTCATACATGAGCGGAAACGCCCACGACCCTGAAACACTGGCCAGGGTGTACCGTTCGCTGCGGCTGATCCGGCGCGTCGAAGAAGAGGTCGCGCGCATCTATCCGTCCGATAAGATCAAAAGCCCGGTTCACCTGTCGATCGGCCAGGAAGCCGTCGCCGTCGGCATTTGCGATGTGTTGAAGCCCGACGACATTATGTCGGCGACCTACCGGGGCCATGCCGGATACCTCGCCAAGGGCGGCGACCTTAAGCAAATGATGGCGGAACTGTACGGCAAGGGCACCGGATGTGCCGGCGGCAAGGCCGGTTCCATGCATCTCGTCGATATGAGCGCCGGCGTGCTCGGCATGTCCGCCGTCGTCGGCACCACCATCCCCATCGCCGCGGGCTATGCCCTGGCCCTTAAGCGTGAAGCCCAAAGGAAAAATACGTGCAGGATCGCCGCCGGTTTCATGGGCGACGGCGCCACCGAAGAAGGGGTGTTTGCCGAAACCCTCAATTTTGCGGCGCTGCACAAGCTGCCGGTTCTGTTGGTCTGCGAGAACAACGGCTTTGCCATTCATTCACCGACGTCCAACCGCTGGGCCACCAAGGCGCTGTGCGAACGGGTCGCCACCTACGGCATCCCCACCCATGAGATCAGCGACGGCAATGTCTTCTCCATTCGCGAGGTTGCGGAAAAAGCGATCTCTGAAATCCGCGCCGGCGGCGGCCCCCAGTTCATGGAATGCCACACCTATCGCTGGCGCGAACATGTCGGCCCCAATGAGGATTATGACGACGGCTATCGAAGCCGCGATGATTTCAAGCCCTGGCAGGACAACGACCAGGTCGCCCTGACCGGCGCCATGCTGGACGCCACCGCGCGCGACGCCATCGACGCCGAGATCGAGGCGGAAATCGCCGAGGCCGTCGACTTCGCCGAACAAAGCCCGTGGCCGCAACCGGAGGAGCTGTTCAGCCATGTCTTCGCCGACTGACGCCACCAGAACACTCAGCTATGTCGAGGCCCTGCAGGAAGCGGTCGAGCAGGAGATGGACCGCGACGAAAAAGTTTTCGTCATCGGCCTCAACGTCGATGACCACAAATCCATCCAGGGCACGACCAAGGGCCTGATCCACAAGTTTGGTCCAGACCGGGTTATGGACACGCCGTTGTCCGAAGACGCGGTGACCGGCATTTCCATCGGCGCCGCCATGGCCGGGATGCGGCCCATCCATGTTCACATCCGCATGGATTTTTTGATGCTGTGCATGAACCAGCTCATCAACATGGGCGCCAAGGCGCATTACATGTACAACGGTCAGCTTTCCGTGCCGATGGTATCCAGATCCATCATCGGCAAGTCCTGGGGCCAGGGTGCGCAGCACAGCCAAGGCCTGCATTCCATGTTCATGCACGTGCCGGGGCTGAAGGTTGTCGCGCCGACCAACGCCTACGACGCCAAGGGCTGCATGATCGCCGCCATCCGCGATAACAACCCGGTCATTTTTGTCGAACACCGGTTGTTGTATTACACCGACGCGCCGGTGCCGGAAGCCCCCTATACGGTCGAATTCGGTAAAGCCAGAATTTCCGGGCGAGGTTCAGACATTACCCTGGTCGGCATTTCCTACATGCTGGTGGAATGCTTAAGGGCGCGGAACCTGCTGGCCGAGGTCGGTATTTCAGCGGAAGTCGTCGATCCGGTATCGCTGATGCCGCTGGACGTCGACACCATCGCCGCATCCGCCAACCGCACCGGAAAATTACTGGTGGTCGATAATGCCTGGACCGCCGCTGGCGCCTCCGCCGAAATTGTCGCCGCCGTTTGTGAGCGACCTGTTTCGAGGCCCCCCCGGACTAAACAATTAGTCGTCGGGCGTATGGGCTTCGCGCCGACCACCTGCCCAACCACGCCGGAGCTGGAAAAAGATTTCTATCCCAACGCCGCCACCATTGCGTCGAAAGCCTATGCCATGGTCCGCCCCGACGAGAAGGCCTGGATCCCGGACGTCGAGCCGACCCTGCCCCATGAGGCGGCGTTTAGAGGCCCGTTTTAGATGTTCTGGGAGTTAGCCGCCGACACCTGGGGCGCCGAGGAACGCGCCGCCATCAACCGCGTCATGGACAGCGGTCGCTACACCATCGGCCCTGAGATCGCCGCTTTTGAGCGCGCCTTCGCCGACTACCACGGCAAACGCCATGCGGTGATGGTGAATTCAGGATCATCGGCCAACCTGGTCGCCGTCGCCGCCCTGACCCACAAAAAAGATAATCCGCTGGCCCCCGGCGACGAGGTCATTGTACCGGCGATATCCTGGGCGACCACCTATCATCCGTTTCAGCAATACAGGCTAAAACTCCGCTTCGTCGATATCGAACTCGACACCTTGAACATCGACATCCGCCAACTTGAGGCCGCCTTGACGCCGAAGACGAAGGCCATCGTCGCCGTTTCCATCCTCGGCAACCCGGCGGCGCTGGACGTTATCCGCGCCTTCGCCGATGAACACGGCCTGATTATGGTCGAAGACAATTGTGAATCGCTGGATGCGGAACTACATGGTCAAAAGACCGGCACCTTCGGCGACATCGGCACCTTCAGCTTTTTCTTTTCACACCATATTTCGACCGGCGAAGGCGGCATGATGATCACCGACGATGCCGAGCTCGACGGATTGGCCAGGGCGGTGCGGGCGCACGGCTGGATCCGCGACATTCCCGACGGCCTCAACCTGTTCGAGAAAGGCGAGGACAGTTTCGCCGAGGCCTATCGGTTTGTCATTCCCGGCTATAACCTGCGGCCGCAGGAATTCAACGGCGCTGCCGGGCTGGAACAGTTAAAGAAGCTGCCGGCGATGACGACGCAGCGGCGCATAAATTTAAAGCTGTTTCAGGACGCCTTCGGCAACGACGAGCGGTTTATGATCCAGCGCGAAAACGGCAAAAGTTCGTCCTTTTGCTTCCCCATGATCATCAAGCCGGATTGCGGCCTTGAACGAGGCGACCTGTTCGGGCCGTTGAAAGACGCCGATATCGGTTTTCGCATGATCACCGGCGGTAATTTTCCACGTCATGACGCGATTAAGTATTTCGATTATGATATTGTCGGTGCACTTACCAATGCCGATATCGCCCACGACCGAGGCTTTTTCGTCGGTAATCACCCGTTCGATTTAAGCGAACAAATCACCCGGTTGCGCGACGTCTTGAATAAACTGTAACCAATAAATGGGATCCAATTGAACCATGTCTGATGGCAAAAAAATTCTGATTACCGGCGGCGCCGGATACCTGGGCTCGGTGATGACACCGTTGTTCCTGCATGCCGGCCATTCGGTCACCGTGCTTGATAATTTCATGTGGCGCCAATCCTCCCTGGCCGCCGTCTGTCACCATCCCCGGTTTAATCTGATAAACGGCGATGCCCGCAACGAAGCAGCGATGAAGCCGCTGGTCAAGGAGGCCGATATTGTCATCCCGCTGGCCGCCCTGGTCGGTGCGCCGCTGTGTGACAAAGACCCGTTGGCGGCAACCAGCACCAACTTGGATGCCGTGAAGATGATGCTCGGCATGCTCAGTAAAGACCAATGGGTGCTGTTGCCGAATACCAATTCCGGCTACGGCGTCGGCGAAGGCAATGCCATGTGTACCGAAGAATCGCCGTTGCGGCCGGTGTCGCTGTATGGCCGCGACAAGGTCGCCGCCGAGGCCGCCGCGATGGAGCGGGAGAATTCGCTCAGTTTTCGCCTTGCCACCGTGTTTGGGATGTCGCCCAGGCCGCGCATCGACCTGTTGGTCAACGACTTCGTTCACCGCGCCGTCACCGATAGAACGGTGGTTCTGTTTGAAGGGCACTTCAAGCGCAATTACATTCACATCCGCGACGTCGCCAGCGCCTTTCTTCACTGCATCAAGAATTTTGAGTCCATGAAGGGTAACTCCTACAACGTCGGTTTGTCGGACGCCAACCTGTCGAAGAAGGAGCTGTGCGAAATAATCCAGAAGCACATCCCCGGCTTCGTCGTTCTGGAAGCAAAAATCGGCGAAGACCCGGACAAACGCGACTACATCGTGTCTAACGAAAAGATCGAGGCCTCCGGGTTTAAGCCCAAACATTCCCTCGATGACGGCATTCAGGAATTGATCAAGGGCTACCGGATGATCCGCAACTCGATTTATTCGAACGTCTAGAAAACGGTCATGGTCGACCCCGCCCCCTGCCTTCAGGATATCGACGTTGTCATCCTGGCCGGCGGGCTCGGCACCCGGATCAAGGATACCCTTGGCGCGACCCCGAAGCTGTTGGCGCCCATTGACGGCACGCCGTTTCTCGAATTCGTCATCAACCGGCTGAAGCTGTTCGGCGCCCGGCGGCTGGTGATGGGCCTGGGCCATCTGGCCGGCGCCGTGGAAGAGTATCTGCAAGGCCATCCGCCGGATGGGCTCACCGTTGTCACCTCGGTTGAGCCGGAACCGTTGGGCACCGCCGGCGCGCTTCGCCATGTCGCAAACTTGATCGAAAGCAACCCGGTGATGATCATGAATGGCGACAGCTTCATCGCCGCCGATCTGTGCGGTTTCCTCGACGCCCATCAAAAATCCGGCGCGGTGGCGTCGCTGCTAGCCGCCTATATCGAGGACACCGCGCGCTACGGGCGGTTGAGGCTATCGACGCTGGGGCGGATTGAAGCGTTTCTTGAAAAAGACCCGTCGCGTTCCGGGCCGGGCGTCATCAATGCCGGAGTCTATCTTTTTTCCGGCGTAATGATGGAAAAAGTCTGCGCCATGGACGGGCCGTCCCTGGAACTGGACGTGTTCGAAGCCCTGCCCGCCGATACCCTGAACGCGGTCATCGGCGATGGCCCCTTCATCGACATCGGCACGCCCGATGATCTGGCCCGGGCCGGCGACGTGCTTAAGGCATTCAGTCCGGCTTAGATTCGTCCTGCTTGAGCATGGATTGTTTTTTGGATCTTAAAAATTCAAGCCAGAACTGTGCGTAATAAACGCCGCCCCAGTTGATGACCCGAAGTTTTCTCTCACCGCCGATGCGCGGCGGCTCGGACGCCGGAATTTCGCCGATTTTGTAGCCGTATTTACACGCCAACACCGATAACATCGGCTCCCAACTGGTTTCCCGTTTAAAGCAGAATAAAAGCTTTTCCAATAAATCGAATTTGTCGTCCTGGTCCAGTTCCAGCCGGGCGATCAGGTCCTTTTTATAGGCCCGGTAAATAACCATGACGTCGGTGTAGGATCCGCCGAATAACACGTTGACGGTTTTCGTAAACAGCCAGTTGCCGAATCCGGTGATGATATCGTCATCCTCGCTTTCCGCGTCATCCTTGTAACGCGACGCGATCACCATATCATAGCCTTCGCGCATTTTCGCGACCAGTTCCGGAATGACTTCGGGGATGGAGTTGCCGTCGGGGCTGAAGGTGATGACCACGTCGCCTTCGAGCAGGGGCCAGACTTCGAGATAGCCCTGGCGGATGCCCTTCTTTTTTTGAACACAGACGGTATAGCCCTGGGCCTCGGCCCATTCGGCGGTGCCGTCGGTGGAGCCGCCGTCGCAAACAATGATCTGATCGACCCAGTCGGATTTAACCTGCGGCATGGTCGCCTTCATGCCGTCAATTTCGTTCAGCGCCATAACCAAAAGGGTTGTTTTCATGCGATTCCAGGGTCAGTGAATAAGAAGGGAAAGGGCGTTTAGAGAATGTCCCGCCCGCCGTCGGAGTACCTGACCTTGACGGTCAAGCCGCCTTCGTTCAGCAACCAGGGGCGGATACGGAAGGTCCGCGCGCCGCTGGAGTGCATGGGGTCTTCGGCGGCGAATTTGCCGGCTTCTGCCAAGGACGCCGCACGGACGATGACCATGCCGTCGCCTTGCCAAAATTCCTCGGCATCGTCGGCAAATGGGCCGGCGCCGAAGGTGATGCCCTCATCTTGCAGCTTTTTTTGATAGGCAAGATGCGGCCCCATGTTCTCAAGGACCGGGCCCATGCCGTCCGTCGGGGTCGTCAGAATGACATACAGCTGCATCCCAAGAATACCCTTCGATCGGACATCATCGACTTTTTCCTGCCAGGGAAACTGTTGTTCCGTCATTGTCTCTCCCCCTTTGATGGATGCGTCCAAGCGGTCCCTACGCACTGTTGTATCATGGCCTGAATAGTCGGCTCAGCGGTTGTCGGGAAATGGTGCCGCCTGCAGGACTCGAACCTGCGACCCCCGCATTACGAATGCGATGCTCTACCAACTGAGCTAAGGCGGCCCATGCGTGCGATTATATATCCAATGCAAAGACCCGGCGCTACAATAAAGTCGAATCCCCGTCATAAGCGGTCATGTACCAGCCGTCCGCATGGCTTAAAGGGTCGCTCAGGCCGGGATTGACCGCCTTGAACAAAAACGGGAACGTCGGCATCGGGCGGCTGAGGGGTTTGTGCGACACCACACGCCGGCGGAGGTTTTCCGGCAAGCCGATGACTTCCACGACATGGCAGCGTTTCGCCATCCCGTATTCATAAGCCGCGGCCAGAAGCGCGTCCACCGCCCCGGCATCGTCGCCGGCGACGAAAAGATCGGCAATCTTGAGGCGCTTTAAACCGATTTCGGGCGCGTCCTCGCGAACCACGGCGGCATAGCCCCGCAATCCGCCACCGGCTTGCTCGGAAGCGTACAGACATATAATCCGCGTGAGGGTGGAAAAACGGCCGACGTTGAAATGCCATTTCAGCGCCTCGGCGCTCCGGTTGGCCAATAATCGCCCAGGGTATTCCTTGCACTTATCCCGCCACAGATCATCGAACTCAGCATCGATCTCATCGGGATTGATGATGGTGATGCCGTCCAGGTTCGCGAACGGGCGGCGGCCGAAAAGCCTGAGCCGGGCGTTGAGCGCCATCCCGCCCAGGTGGCCGCCCAGGAACGACGCCACCCCGCCAACGCCCTTTTTCCGAAGTCCCGCCTTCATGAACCCGGCGCCGTCGATGACCCAATACAGCACCTCATCCAGGCCCGGCTGCGCCACCGGCATCCCGCCGTGCCTTTCGAAAATGCGCCGGGTCGGTTTGATGGCGGTCGTCACCAGTAACGCATCCACATTGGTCTGTCCGAAATAGGCTTCGGCCAGGCGTGGGGTTTCGCTGCGGTAATTCTGATCGACGCCCCAAAGGCTGGCGTCGGACACGATCATTGGTTTGCCGCCGAATTCATACAACAACGGCACGTTGCCGAAAAACCCGACAATCTCGCCATTGTCCTCCAGCACCCAGCCGAGCGCCGGTTTTGATGCCGCCGTCCGCATCGCCGGGTTGGCGCGCCACAGTTTGTCGAAATAGGCGCTGACGGCGTCATCCCCTTCCGGCATGGTCAGGCCGAGCCGAACCAGCAACGCCGTAGCCTCGAGGGCATCATCGAAGGTGGCGTCGCGCAGGGTTCCTTTTTCCGTCGTGGTCGTGGTCATGGCTTCATTCGCTACCTGGAAAAAAAGTACCGCAATTGGTAATTGCCCCAACCGGCCAGCATGTGGTCACGGGGGATGACCTTGGACGGTATCCCCAGGGACGTGCCGGAGCGAACCGCGCCCCGCGTGGTGGCCAGAAATGTCCGGTATCCGGCGCGCCTGGCCATATCGGTGTGGTGGCCGGGACGATAGTCGATATGCTCGCGCCCGAAGGGGCAGCAGAAATGATCACACGCCCGGCCTAATTCTTTTTCGATCAATTGTTTCGAGCCTTTGATCTCGGCTTCGGCCCGGGCGTCGTCCAGATCGGCCAGATGAACGTGGTTGAGGGTGTGCGAACCGATGGTCATGCCGGCGGCGGCCATTTCCCGGCAATCGTCCCAGCTCAGGAATTCCATCAACAGGTTTGCGCTGTCGTAAAACCCCAACAATTTTTCCCGGTCATGATCCACCGAAGTGCCGATATACCCGGCGGCAACGAAAAACGCCGCCGCAACGCCGTGGTCGAGGAGAATGGGCACCGCGTTGGTGATCCAGTTTTTAAAGCCGTCATCAAAGGAAATGCAGAAATAACGGCCGTCGATAGAGCCTTCGGATTCGATCATGTCCGCCGCGTCGTCGAGGCTGATGAAATCACCCAACGACGCCATGTAATTCAGTTGCCGGGCAAAGCCCTTTCGTTCGTCGTCAAAAACATGGTGATAGAAAGGAAACCTGATCCAGCCCCCGTTTTTGCCGCCGATCTGATCCGGGGAGCGCCCAGTTGAAAGGGCGCGGATGGCGGCGTCACGGGCAACCCCGCGCGCCCTGTCCAACACCGATTGCCCGGCGATAAAGTCCCGATACGTCTCTATGGGCAGAGATGGGGAGTGGTCTGTCAACCGGCCTCGACGCCTCCGGGTGGAAGGATCATCGGCCCTTCAGACGCCTGGGGTTTATCCCGCGGGGAGCCCTCAAACCCGATTTGTGCCCCGGATTTTATTTGGCTTTGGTCCATCAGGCCGGTGATGCTGGGCGGCAGACGCCACGAGAAACTGTCAAATTCCTCACACTTTCCGCAAACCACGGACCAAACGCCAACGGTGTTGCCGCAATGATCGCAGGTCCACACCGCATCGGCCCCGGCCTGGGACGCCCGCATCAGCCATTCCCGCGACAGGCCGCTGGATGGATTTTCGCTTTCTTCCAATTCCGCCATCATCCGGCAGGTGCGCGCCTCTGGATCGCGGTCTTCGGCCAATACCTTTTCCAGATGTTGGCGGGCTTCACCCCAAAGTCTGGCTTCCAGGAAAGCCCTGGCCAAGGCGATATGGCTTTCCGGGTGGTCCGGGTTGGTCTTCACTAATTTTTCCGTGGCCCGGACCCTTTCCAGCGCGTCCGGAGCCTTTTGCGCCCGCCAATAAGGGTCGAGCAGGGCCGGATGCGGTGCCGCGCCCCAGGCCTTTTCGATCAGTTTTACCGCTTTCCTGGCTTTTCCGCCGTCAACCCAACGCCCGGCCAGATCGGCGACCGCCGGGATAAAACCGGGGGCCAGTTTGTTGGCGTCCCGCAAATGCCGCATGGCGCCGTCGCCGTCGCCCGCGTCCCGAGCTTGCAGGCTCAATTGATAACTGAGAACGGCCTTGCGCCTTTTTGCTTCGTCCTTGGCGATCAAACTTGTGCGGGCAAGATCATCGCAAGTCACCCTTGCGTCCAGCCACTGGCCGGTGCGGATTTGCAAATCGAACATATTGGACGCCACCCAGGTGCTTTTCGGCTGCAACCGGTGGGCGCGCCGGACCAGGGACAAGGCCTCGACCTTGTCGCCACGCTTGATGGCTTGGTTCAACAGACCCCGAAGGCCCAGAAATTCCGTTTCCGGGCGCGTCACCATGGCCGCGAAGAACTTGCTCGCCGCCGCCTCGTCCCCTTTCATCTGAGCCGATTGGGCGGACACCAACATGGTCAACGGCGGTTCGTCCAGCAACACGTCGGCGCGCTTGACTTGGCGTTCGGCTTCGATGGCGTCGCCGGCGGCCACCGCCACCATGCCCCGAGTCAATGCCTGATAACCGCGCTGGCGGCGTTTCGCCTGCCAGCTTCCCTTTATGGTTCCCGGCGTGCGCCAAAGGAACAGCCAGAACCTGTAGACCAAGGCCGTGGTGAAGGAAATCAGAACGACCGCGCCCAGCAGGAACGCAACCGTGGTGTCGATCCTAAACCCCCTCCATTCCAGCGACACCAAACCCGGATAGTCCGTCAAAATCAGGGTCCCCCAGATGGCGAAACCAAGGAACGTAAAAAATACCAGGGCGCGAAACATTGACGTTACCCCTTGACCGGTTTGATTTGGGTCAACATCGAAAGGGCGTGCAGATGAAGGCCGGTGACGGCGCGTTCAGCCGCCAGGCGCGCCTTGGCATCGCCAATCCAGGGCGCGGCAACGGCTGCCGCTTCGGCATTGCCGGATAGTCCAGCCAGTGCATTGATGGCGGCTTTCAGGTCGCCTTTCTTGAGATGGGCCTCGGCGGCAGCGACCATGGCATCAATCGAGGTCCCTTCTCCCTTGCCGTCGACACGCCGCCAGGTCACCAACGACGACAACCGGTTGGCGGCGCGATTAAACCAGCCGGTTTCCTTAAGCGTCCTGGATGCCTGAACGATCTTACCGGCAACCCTCTCAAAACGATCGCTCAGACCGACCAGGGTCGGAATGCCGGTCTTCGCCCCCTTGGCCAGCACGACGATGGCGGCGTTGATGTCCGGGTTGTCACCGGCCAGCGCCTTCAAGGCGGCCAGCGCCTCGATGAAAGGTTGATCCGTCGCAATGGCCTTGCGCAGATTAACCATCGCCAGCACCACCGCCTTGGCCGAGGCGATCGCGTCGGCGCTGGGGCCTTGGCCGGTCGCGGCGTTGCTCCCGGCCTTATCCTGGGCCGTATCCTGGGCCTTGTCCTGGGCCTTGTCCTGGGCTGGGGGCTTAGCAGTGTTATCAATTTCAATCCGGTCCAGACGTTCGGTCAGCGCCTTGACCATTTTGCCGCTTTGCTCCAACGCATTTAGGCGGCTGGTCAGGGTTTCCAGAACCGGATCGGCATTGAGCTTTTCCGAAGGCGGCGTCGTCGCCAGCGCCAGTCGCTTGGCCTCTCCGACGGATTGTTCGATGGTTTCCATACGCGCCATCAGACGGTCCAGGGATTGGCGTAACTTCATGCTCTCCGCCGCCATATTTTCCATTGCCGCCACCGGCGCGGTGGCCGTGACAGGGACAGGGGCTGGGGCAGGCTCGACGATGGACGACCAGTAAAACCAAGTCATGTAGGCGCTGGCGCCAATTACCGTCAGAAAAAGCACCACCGAGACCGACGCCAGGCTGCCACGGGGCTTTGCCGCTGTCGTCTGAACCGCCTCAGGGGCAGTGCCGGGGGTAGTGCCAGGGGCTGAATGAGGGGCTGAATGAGGGGCTGAATGAGGGGCTGAATGAGGGGCCGCGGGTTTGGCTTCGACCGTGGCCGTAGCGTTGGTCTTGGCCTTAGCGTTGACCTTTGTCTTCGTTTTGCTCTTTGGCCCTTTGCTCATCGGTCGTCCTTTATTTTATTGAATCTATATTCAGCCGGCAGTTCAGATTAACACGGACATGCCAATGCCAGGAAAAACAAAATGGGGGAAAATGGAAAAACAACACAACCGCTTTATTCACCGGTGCTGCCGATAATATCCAAAAGCGCCTGCTGATTGGGTTTCGGGGCCACCACCACATTGTTCCATGCAATAGGCTGGGTATTATCGGCAACCGCCTGGCTAAGGCAATAGGCGACAACGGCGCGGCAGCGCTCGGCGCGTCCCGCCGCCATCACCAGCCGGGTGAACAGCGAAGACGTGCGGGGCGAAAACAGCAGCACCCCGTCCACGGTTCCGGCATCCAGGTGGTCCAGGGTTTGCGGACGTAACGCGTCTGCCGCCGTCGCCTCATACAGAACGCCTCGGCGAACCTTAAACCCGGCGGCTTCCAGCAACCCTGACAGGTCTCCGGCGACCCGGCTTCCGGCAATATGCAACAGCGCCCCTTGGTTTGGGGTCAGCGCGTCCACTACCAGGGCCGCCAGGGTTTCAACGTCGCCGCCGGCGCTGGTGACGGCTTCAAAGCCTAATTCCCGCGCCGCAAGGGCCGAGGCATCGCCGACCGCGCATACTGGAATTTGGCGATTGTCGTCGCGCCGGGCAAAGGCGCGGATGCCGTTGGCGCTTGTCACCAACAGGGCCTGGACGCCGGAAAGGTCGAGGTCGGGCGCGGCGACATCGGTGATCGTCATCATCGGGTCCAAAATGGTCTCAAAGCCGCGCCCACCCAACAGCGCCGCCAACGGTTCGGCATCTTCCCGGGGACGGGTAATCAACAGGCGCATTCCCCAGCTGTTCCTCATTCGAAAAAATCCGGGCCGGCGCGACGGCGCAATTCCTCGCCGGCATCCCGGCCGAGAGCCTCGGCATCGCTGAAGGGGCCGCTGCGCGTGGTCTCAAGGATTTCGGAGCCGTCGGCCCTGGCCACCAACCCGCGCAGGGTCAGCACGCCGTCTTTGTCTATTTCCGCGAGGCCGCCGATGGGGGTGCGGCACGAGCCGTCCAACGCCGCCAGCATCGCGCGTTCCGCTGTCACCCGGTGCCATGACGGGGCATGGTTAAGCGCCGCGATTAAGGCCATTGCGTCGCTGTCGCCATTGCGACAGGTGATGCCGATGGCGCCTTGGGCGACCGCCGGCAACAGGATTTCCGGTTCCAGAATTTCGGCCGCCACATCGGCCAAGCCCAAACGATTGAGACCGGCCAGCGCCAGCAGGGTGGCGTCGGCCTCGCCTGATTTAAGTTTCTGCATCCGGGTCTGAACATTGCCGCGAAAGGGCACAACCCGTAAATCCGGACGCCGCGCCAAAATTTGCGCTTGTCGCCGGAGCGAAGATGTCCCGACCACGGCGCCCGCCGGAAGCGCATCGAGACTGGCGGCTTTTTCGGAAATAAAGGCGTCACGCGGGTCTTCGCGTTCCAGAAACACGGCCAGGACAATACCGTCCGGCATCCAGGTTTCCAGATCCTTGCTTGAATGCACCGCGATATCAATGCGGTCATCCAACATCGCCTCGTCGATTTCCTTGCTGAACAGGCCCTTGCCGCCGATGTCGGCCAGGGGCCGGTCGAGCACCTTGTCACCGGTGGTCTTAATGACGACGATTTCGGTTCTCAGGCCACCCAACAAGCCCTGGACCTGATGCGCCTGGGCCAAGGCCAAGGGGCTGCCGCGGGTGCCGATGCGTAAAATGGGCCTGTCGTTCATAGGGAACCTGAAAAATTGGTTTTGACGCTGCCGACAAGGTAAAGTCCGGGAGCTTATGGGTAAAAGAGTATTTTACAAGAGGCGAGGACGGGCGAAGCCCGGACAGGGACTAAACAAGAGGCGCGGAGCGGTGTCTGCCGCGATAGGGACTAAACAAGAGGCGAGAAAAGGGAAAAGGAGATAAGGGAATTATTGGGGTGAGCAACCGAATCATCGTATTAGGCATCGAAACCAGTTGCGATGAAACCGCCGCCGCCGTGGTCGACGACGACAGGCGGATTCTGGCCAATGAGGTGTTGTCCCAGATTGACGACCACACGCCGTTCGGTGGCGTTGTGCCGGAAGTGGCGGCGCGGGCGCACCTGGAACTGATTGATGGCGTTATTGAACGAGCCTTGGAAAAAGCCGGGATCACCCTGAATGACCTGGATGCCGTCGCCGCCACCGGCGGCCCAGGCCTGATCGGCGGCGTCCTGGTCGGGGTGATGACGGCCAAGGCCATCGCCGCCGTCAAGGGATGCCCGTTCATTGCCGTTAACCACCTGGAAGGCCATGCGCTGACCGCAAGGCTGACCGATGACGTCGCCTTTCCCTACCTGTTGTTACTGGTGTCGGGCGGCCATTGCCAATTGCTGGTCGTCGAAGGCGTCGGCCGCTACACGCGGCTCGGCACCACCATCGACGACGCCTTGGGCGAAGCCTTCGACAAAACCGCGAAAATGCTGGGCCTCGGCTTTCCCGGCGGGCCGGCGGTGGAAAAAACTGCGCAAGCGGGGGATGGCAATCGGTTCCCCCTGCCGAGGCCGTTGAAGGGCCGCCCCGGTTCCGATTTCTCCTTCTCCGGCCTCAAGACCAAGGTCCGTCAAACCATCGAAGCGCTGCCGCCCGGCGACCTTCTGGACCAGGACGTCGCCGATCTTTGCGCCTCGTTCCAGGTCGCGGCGGGCGATGTTCTGGCCGATCGCGTCGGCAACGCCCTGGCCCGGTTCCGGGACCTTTATCCCGACATCGACACGCCGGTCCTGGTCGTCGCCGGTGGCGTCGCCGCCAACCAGGTTATCCGCGCTCGGCTGCAATCCCTTTCGAGTGGAAAAGGGTTTCAATTCATCGCCCCGCCACCCAATCTCTGTACCGACAACGGCGCGATGATCGCCTGGGCCGGAATCGAGAAATTACGTCTGGGCGACACCGACGCCATGAATTTCCGGCCACGCCCACGCTGGCCCCTGGACCCGGACGCGGCGCCGGCGGCCGGGGTAAAAGCGTAAAACCAAGGATCATTAAGGAGACGACATGAAACTGATCGGCATTATCGGCGCAGGCGCCTGGGGAACGGCGCTGGCGCTCGTCGCCCGGCGCGCCGGGCTGGACGTTGTTATCCAGGCGCGCGAAGCCGCCGTCGTTGATGCCATCAACGACGGCCGGGAAAACTCGGTGTTTCTGCCCGGCGTCGCGCTCGACAAGGGCATCCGCGCCACCACCGTTATCAAAGACGCCAGTGAAGACGCCGACGCCATTCTGTTGACCGTTCCGGCGCAATTCCTGCGCGCCGCCATGGGCGAATTGGCGGGGTCGATCAAGCCCGGCGTTCCCATTATCATCTGCGCCAAGGGCATCGAACAGGACTCCGGCGCGTTGATGAGCGAGATTGCCGCCGAGGTATTGGCGCAAACGCCGGTGCTGGTGTTGTCGGGGCCGACCTTCGCCGCCGAGGTGGCGGCCGGGCTTCCGGCGGCGGTGACATTGGCCTGCCATGACGTCGGTCTGGCGGTTCAGGTGTCCGACGCCCTGGCCGGGCCGATGTTCCGCATCTACCGATCCGATGACCTGATCGGCGCCCAGATCGGCGGCGCCGTCAAGAACGTGCTGGCCATCGGCTGTGGCATCGTCGAAGGACGCGGCCTCGGCGACAACGCCCGCGCCGCGCTCATCACCCGTGGCCTTGCTGAAATCAACCGTCTCGGCGCGGCCAAAGGGGCCAAGGCCGAAACCCTGATGGGGCTGAGCGGCGTCGGCGATCTGGTGCTGACCTGCAACGCCATGCAGTCGCGCAATTTCTCGCTCGGCGTCGCCTTGGGCCGTGGCGAGGCCCTCGCCAAGATTCTGGGTGCCCGTACATCAGTGGCCGAAGGGGTGTTTTCCGCCGCCTCGGTCAGCGACCTGGCCCGGACCCTGCATGTGGAGATGCCGCTTTGCCTGGCCATTGACGGTATTCTCAATCATTTCGCCGACATCGACGCCAGCATCGAAGGCCTGCTATCGAGGCCGATGACGCAGGAAACGGCGCCGGAATAATGAGCAAAGCGATGGTTTTTAAATTTGTCCTGATTGTTGTGTTTGCCCTCGTCGGCGGAACGGCGCAAGCGAACAGCCCCCGCAACCACTTAAGCGCCGAATCCAGCCCGTATCTGAAACTCCATGCCGCCGACCCTGTGCACTGGCGGGCCTGGAGCGTTGAGAGCCTGACCCAAGCCAAGGCGGCCGGAAAACCGATTCTGTTGTCGATTGGGTATTCGTCGTGTCATTGGTGCCATGTCATGCGCCGCGAGGCCTTTGCCGACCCGGAAACGGCGGCGGTCATCAACACGCTTTTCTTTCCAATCATGGTTGATCGTGAGGAACGGCCGGACATTGACGCCGTTTTCCAATCGGCGGCGGTGGCGATGTCACTGCCGACCGGATGGCCGCTGAATATGTTTTTGACCCCCAACGCCAAGCCGTTCTGGGGCGGCACCTATTTCCCCAAGGATGAACTGCGTGGCATGGCGCCGTTCAAAGACACCCTGCGCCAGGTATCGAAAGTCTTTGCCGACGATCCCAACGGCGTCGAAAAAGACGCCAACAATGTCGCACAATTTCTTGAAAAATCCTCACAACCGAAACCCGGCGCCATCACCCTTAAGGACGTCACCGCCGCCGCCAGGGGGTTTTTGGGGCTGATCGACCCGTTCAACGGTGGCTTCGGGGAGGCTTCCAAGTTCCCCTATATCGTAGCCCTGGGCACCCTTTGGCGGGCCTTTCTGAGAACCGAAGACACGGCCTTTGCCGACGCCGTCACCTCGACGCTTACCGCGATGGGGCGGGGCGGGCTGTATGACCACATCGGCGGTGGCTTTTTCCGCTATGCCGTCGACCCCCAGTGGCTGGTGCCGCACTACGAGAAGATGCTCGACGTAAACGCCGGTATGGTCCGATTGATGACTCAGGTGTGGCGGGAAACCCGCGACCCTATGTTAAAACGCAAGGTCACTGAGACGGTGAATTTCCTTCTATCCGAATTGCGGCTCGACAGCGGCGCGTTTGCCGGCAGCCTTGATGCCGACAGCCTAGCCGCCGACGGCAGGGAACTGGAAGGCGCATTTTACCTGTGGGATAAAAAGGAAATTCTGGCGTTGCTTGGTGACGATGGTCCGCTGGTCGTCGCCGCCTATGAATTTGCGGCGCCGGAAAACGCGCTCGACGAAGACTTTGGCGACGCCGGGACGCTGTATCGTTCGGATCAATCAATCTTGATGCTGGCCGAGACCTTCACGCTTTCTAGGGGCGACGTCGAACAACGCCTGTCCCGCAGCCTAACCACCCTCAAACAACAGCGAGGCACGCGGCACCGGCCCCGCCGCGACGAAAAAATTCTCGCCGACTGGTCCGGCATGGCGGTGACCGCGATTGCCGAAGCTGGCCTCGCCTTCAACCGCCCGAAATGGATAGCGGCGGCCGTACAGGCGTTTGCGGTGACTAAAGCAACGCTCAGCGATCCACAGGGGCGGTTGCGCCATTCGGCCTTCGGCAAGGAATTAGGCGCACCGGCAACGCTCAGCGGTCTGGCCGAGTTGTCCAGAAGCGCGCTCGTTCTTTTTGAGGCAACCGGCGAGCAGCGGTTTTTGGACAATGCCGCCAATTGGACAAAAGATGCCTTCAACCATCACTGGGACAAAAACACCGGCGGGTATTTCACCTCCGCCGATGATGCTGGACCGGCGATGGCGCGACTAAAACCGGTATTGGACAATCCCAATGCGTCTGGCAACGCCAAGATGGCCGAAGTCCTGGCGCTTCTTTATTACCTGCGGGGCGAGACCAAGCATCTGGACCAGGCGCAGCAAACGCTACTCGCCGTTGGCGGCGCCACCTTGGAGCCGGCGCTTCAGGTGGCGGGGCTTTTCAACGCCGCCGAGACATTGGACGCGGCCTTGCAGATCGTCCTGGTCGGGCGGCGCGGTGACAACGCCACCGATACCTTGTTCAAGCACGTGATGGGAGCCAGCCTGCCCAACCGTGCCGTCGACGTCATCAAGGCCGGCACCGTGCTGCCGGAAGGCCATCCGGCGCGCTATAAAGAACAAATAGACGGCGAGGCGACGGCTTACGTCTGCCGGGGGACGATTTGCTCGCTGCCGGTCACGAATACCAAGGATCTCACCGGCACCCTGTTGCTGATGCGCAAGGGCGGGAAACTGCAATGACGGACGACGATAAATTCCTTTGCCGCTTAGGCGATATCCCGGACGGCGGGTCCGACGGTTTTTTTACTGAAACAACGGACGCGCGGCTTCTCTACATGGTCATCCGGCGGGGCGATCAGGCCTTCGTTTACAAGAACGCCTGTCCGCACACCAGCATGCCGCTGGACTTTAAGCCCGGCCGGTTTTTGACCAAGGACGGCGCCATGATTCAATGTTCCACCCACGGCGCAAAATTTAGAATCGAGGACGGACGATGTGTTTCCGGGCCGTGTCAGGGCGAAAGCCTGCGGGCCGTCAAAACGGAAATTCGGGACGGCCACTTGTACCTTTTGTAATATTTGCGATAATTTCGATAATCGAAACTAACCCCCGTATCCGGGCCACGACTCTGTAAAGACCGGAAAGTAACAGGGGCCAATCATATTGGGGAGGTCTTTAACTATGAGTGACGATCAAGTTTTTCCGGTGCCCGACGCGGTCGCCGCCGCCGCCCACATCAATAACGACCAGTACCTTGAAATGTACAAGCGGTCGGTCGAGGACAACGAAGGCTTCTGGGGCGAACACGGCAAGCGGATCGATTGGATCAAACCGTATTCCAAGGTCAAGAACGTCAATTTCAACGCCCCCGACGTATCCATTAAATGGTACGAAGACGGCACCCTGAACGCGTCGGCCAATTGCATCGACCGCCATCTGAAAACCCGTGGCGATCAGGTCGCCATCCTTTGGGAAGGCGATGATCCCGGCGAAGACAAGAAAATCACCTACAAGGCGCTCCATTCAGAGGTCTGCCGGCTGGCCAACGCCATGAAGGCGCGCGGCATCAAAAAAGGCGATGTCGTCACCATCTACATGCCGATGATCCCGGAGGCCGCCTATGCGATGCTCGCCTGTGCCCGCATTGGCGCCATTCATTCCGTCGTCTTCGGCGGCTTTTCGCCGGAGGCGCTGGCCGGGCGGATTAACGATTGTGACTCCAACTGCGTGATCACCGCCGATGAGGGGCTTCGCGGCGGCAAGCCGATCCCCTTGAAGGCCAACACCGACGCGGCTTGCAAAAAATGCCCGAGCGTCAAAACCGTGTTTGTGGTCAGCCGCACCAAGGCCGACATCAACTGGGTCGAAGGCCGCGACGTGCGCTATTACAAGGCCGTCAAGGAGGCCTCGGAAGATTGTCCGCCCGAAGAAATGAGCGCCGAAGACCCGCTGTTCATTCTTTATACGTCCGGTTCCACCGGTAAGCCCAAAGGCGTCATGCATACCACCGGCGGCTACATGGTGTATGCGTCGATGACGCACGAGTATGTTTTTGATTACAAGGATGGTGAGGTTTATTGGTGCACCGCCGATGTCGGCTGGGTCACCGGCCACACCTATATCGTCTATGGGCCGCTGGCCAACGGTGCCATCACGGTGATGTTCGAGGGCGTGCCCAACTACCCGGACGTATCCAGGTTCTGGCAGGTCTGCGACAAGCACGACATTGCCATTTTTTACACCGCGCCGACGGCACTCAGGGCATTAATGCGCGAAGGCGATGCGCCGGTGAAAAAGACCAGCCGCAAATCCATCCGCCTGCTCGGCAGCGTCGGGGAGCCGATCAATCCGGAAGCCTGGATGTGGTATTACAACGTCGTCGGCGATAAACGCTGCCAGATTGTCGATACTTGGTGGCAAACCGAAACCGGCGGTATTCTGATCACGCCGCTGCCCGGCGCCACTGCCCTTAAACCCGGTTCGGCGACGAGGCCATTTTTCGGCATTCAGCCCCAATTGGTTGATGAAACCGGCAAGGAACTGGTCGGCGCGGCGTCCGGTAACCTGTGCATCATCGATTCCTGGCCCGGCCAGATGCGATCCGTCTACAAAGATCACCAACGCTTCGTCGAAACGTATTTTTCGGCCTACCCCGGCAGGTACTTCACCGGCGACGGCTGCCGGCGCGACGAAGACGGCTATTACTGGATCACCGGGCGCGTCGATGACGTCATCAACGTATCCGGCCACCGCATGGGCACGGCGGAAGTCGAAAGCGCACTTGTCGCCCACGCCCAAGTCGCCGAGGCCGCCGTTGTCGGCGCCCCGCATGAGATCAAGGGCCAGGGCATTTACGCCTATGTGACCTTGAACGCCGGCGTGGAATCGTCTGACGACCTGCATGACGAACTGGTTCTATGGGTACGCAAGGAAATCGGACCGATTGCGTCGCCGGACTGGTTGCAATGGGCGCCGGGGCTGCCGAAAACACGGTCCGGCAAGATCATGCGGCGCATTTTACGCAAGATTGCCGAAAACGATTATTCCAACCTGGGCGATACCTCGACCCTGGCCGACCCAAGCGTGGTCGACGATCTGGTCAAAAACCGCCAGAATCGGTAAGGATTTTTTTTGACGCAAATTCGTCGTCGCGGTTGTGGCCTTCCGCTCGGGAATTGCTCTAGCCGGCTGCTGAAAAAGTGGATTTGCGGCAACAATCCTTCGACTCGCCCGCTTGCGCGCGCGGCTCAGGATGAGGAATTACAATAGCTTATACCTCACCCTGAGAAGGACAGAAGGTCCGTCTCGAAGGCTCACTCAACCAAATCATGGGTTTTTCAGCAGCCTGCTAACCGCCGCGGCTGATCAGCAGCCGCTTGACCCGGTACAGGTTTTTTTCGATCACCTCCACCTGCTTTGGCACGCCCTGCTGGCGGTAGATTTCGGTGGCGCCGGCGAAGCAGTCGGAGGCTTCCCTCAACAGGGCGTTCTGGGAATTGCGCTTGGCCAGGGCGAAGCACGCGGCGCCCAGGTTGTTGGCGGTCTGTGCCCATAAAACCGGCGAGGTCTCCCGCTTATGGACTTTGATGGCGTCGCGGAACTTGGCCACGGCCTTTTCCAACGCTTGCGCCCCGCCGATCTCCTCGCCCATGGCCAGAAGGACAACGCCGTATTGATTGGTGACCTCGGCCCAGCGGGTCGGCGCGCTGACCTGATCACACACCCGAAGCGCCGCTTCATAGGCCGAGATGGCGGTATGCAGGTATTCGGGCTTGCCCTCCACACCGGCCAGAATATAGAGCACACGACCGAGATGAACCTGCGCCGAACACCATTCATTGGCATGGGTCTGGGCGCTGAGGGTCGAGGCGACGTTGCTGTACACCAAGGCGGCGGAACGTAGCGGGCCTGGGTCTTTTTTCATTTGGCCCTGCGCTTGCAGGACGGCGGCCAGATGATTTTGAATGCTTGCCCAGGCCAGCGGCTGGCCATCCTTGGACACTTTTGCTTCCGCCTTTTTATATGCCTTGGCGGCATGTTCCAGCTGTGTCACGCCGCCACCTAGATGCGAATACGCCACATAGGCGTTGCCGATGCTATTGAAGATGGAGACTTCCTGAGGGTCGGTGATGCCAACGGGAAGGGAGTCGGCCAAATGGGCCACTTGTTCCAAATAGGCGCCAAGGGTTTCGCCAAGGCGTTGGCGGACGCCTTTGAAGATCGGGCCGAAGGTGGCGAGCGCCACGGCGGCGACCAGGGGCTCCATGTCGGCGCCAAAATTCGTTGGTACTTCCAGGGTTTCGCCGATGCCGGATGACTCCATGTCTCCGCCCGGGCCAACCCCTGGCGCCGGCAGCAGCCTCAACGTCAATCGTTCGCCATCCTTGGCCACTTCACCCCACACCAGGATATCGGCGCCTTCCTCCTTCATCCAGGCGCGACCGTCTTCGGCGGCGGCAATCAGCTTTGAAAGCAGGTCTTCGGGGCCATCGGAAAGTTTTAGAATTTTCTTAAGGCTGAAAACCTCGACGCCGGGGATGCCGGTCAGCAATTTACCCAGGCGCTTGGTGATCTTGCCGCCGTTGTCATTGGCAAGGGGGGACAGCAGGATTTGCGGCGTCGTCGCTTCGCCGCCGGAAGGAATGAAGGCTTTTTCGGAAAGCCGTTCCGAGGAACTCCTTTTCCTTTTGCCTGACCCAAGAGAGGTCAACCAGCCAAAAAACGACATGCGCTTATCCTGTCCCAGCATTGGCCGGTGGACCGGCCCGTTATCGTTGCTTCCCCCAAAGGCACACCCTCAACCAGACACCGCCAAAAAGACTGCGCCAAAACCCCAAAGGCACGAAGCTATTCCTTATTATTTTCAGGGATGATGCCGTAGAAAACAGGCCGGGGCAACGGATTTCCGTCCCCTAACACCAAGGCAGACGACGACCCCCGTCATAGGCCCGACCCAACCCGGCACGGATGAGAAGTTGGGATAGTTCTTCCCCGTCGGTAGAATCGACGCGGGCGACAACACGGCCGGCATATTTACCGTATTTAATTTTGCGGAGCACGACGACGCCGGTGGCGACATGGAAACGGATCAAATCACGCGCCTTTTCCGCCAACAGGCGTTCTTGAACGCATTTGCCCTTCAGTTCCGGCGCATCGACACCGTCCAGGCGAACCTGAGTGTCGATGTCCTGACCCAGCCAGATGCGGGCGCGCACGACAATGGTATCGCCGTCAATGACCCGAAGAACGCGCGCCGAAATAGGCCCGGTAACCGTTTCCGGAACACCGAGAACGCCAACGGGAACAATCACCCCGGCCATCAGAATCAATAGCCCCGAAAATTTCACCAATCAGATCGCCTATACAATCTAAGATTGATTATCTTATATTTTTTCTTGTTATTATTGTATTAATTTTATTTACGAAAAAATCGCCGAGGTTCTTCTGCGCCCCGGCCACAGGGTACCGCCGCCGCTTGATAGAACAAATATAGAACGTTTACAAGATAAAAAGTGGAGACCCGAACGTTTCCGATATCACTCTTGCGCCACGGAGCGTCCCGCCTCCTGCTTCCGTAGACCATCACCGGCCCTTAAAAATCGATGGCCCGGCCTTTTCTTTCCCAGTCGCCATATCACCCCGGCGGACGAAAAGAGCGTTGCTCTAAATAGAACAAAATAAGAACAATTTCAATCAAGCCCGGCCCCGGCCCGCCGATGTGCCTGACCCGGTGGCTGCGATTGATGAAGTCGATTATTTGGAAAAGTTCGCCTAAAAGCGGAAATAGATAAAGGTGTGCGAACGGTCGAGGAAAAAAAGCATCGTCATAAACAGCCCCGCAAACCCTGCGGACCGAACCATTGATGTCCAAAATTCCTGGCGCCTGTTTTCCGCCATCGCTTCGAATTTGGGAACAAAACAGACAACTGCGGCAACCGCCACCCCAGCCCACAATTCCAGATTAGGATCGGCCACCGTCACCGTGTTCCGCCCGAACAGGCTTAGCCCAAAATCCATGATCCCTTTGAAATCGAAGATGAACAAGACCCAGCCGAAGGAAACCAGGATGAAGGTCACAGCCTGTTGGATCAGACCGGGGATCCTGTCCCATGCCGGGCGGGTGAAATGGTAAAGGACTACGAGCACCCCATGGAACAGCCCCCAAACGATGAACGTCCAACCTGCCCCGTGCCAAAGACCGCCTACGGTGAAAATGATTAGGATATTTCTGGTGTTGGCCCGATTCCCCCCCAAGGGAAGGTACAGATAGTCCCGGATCCAATAGGATAGTGTCATGTGCCATCTGCGCCAGAAGTCCTGG